>JBKPDC010000268.1:0-9413 GCA_046727715.1 Thermodesulfobacteriota bacterium | reverse complement strand
TCGCGGGGCGCGTCGGCGTCGCCTCCTCGCCGCGTATGATGCGGATGCCGCGCCTGATGGCACCGGGATCGAGATCGAGCATCTCGCAAATGCGCAGGAACGAGAACATCCACGTGCGGTCGTTGCTCCGTAGCCAGCGGACGGTCTCGCGCAGGACGTGGCGCGCCTTCGACGCTCTGGGGGCAGTCGGCTTGGCGCAGACCGCGACGGCGTCCTCGAGGATCGCCGCCATCAGCCGCTGCTCCCCGGTCCAGGCGGAACCCCGCTGCAACCGGGTGAAGTACTGCACCGGGAGGATCGTGTTCGGCTCGAACAGTCCGGGGAGCTTCTCTTCGATCTCCGACGAGAGTCGCGTCATGCACACCTCCTCCTTCACGCGCCCCGTAATGCAGCCCGCGTGCCACGAGAGGCCCTCCGAAACATGGGGACTTTTCTGCCCGTAACCGCGGGGCGTGCGCCGGTTTCTACAACCGGGAGCTGCCGGCAGCCGTCGATTGACGCGGAGCGGACCGCAATGCAAGAAACCAACTGCCCGTCGAGGCCCCAGCCTCTGGCAGGCGTGCACCACGTTCGATGCTGGACGACGACGTCTCGACCGCGCGCATGCGCAGCCTGGCGCGCCTGGCGCGCCCGACGGCGCACGAGCTGCACGGGGCCCTGAGCGCGTTGCACATCCACCTCGAGTTGCTCGCCGGCGCCCTCGACGCCGACGACGCGGCGCTCCGCGAACGCCGGCAGGGCTATCTCGAGGTGCTGCGACAGGAGTGCGGGCGGGTCCAGCGCGTCGCCGACGCCTTCCTCGCGCTGGCCACCCTGACGGTTGGCAGGGCCGATGCGGACCCGAGCGCGCTCGTCGCCGGCGTCGTCGAAGCGGCGCGACCCCTGGCCACCGCGCGCCGCGTCCGGCTGGAGGCGAGCGCCTTCCCGCCGCGGATGGGCACCGGACCCCAGCCGGAGGGGTGCCGCCAGCGCCTGCTCGACGTCCTGCTGGACGCGCTCGCGGCCGCACCTCCCGGATCGACGGTGCACGTCGATCCGGCGCCAGACGGTCAGACCCTCCACGTCCGGGGCGCGGACGGGGCCTGCGTCGAGGTGACGTTCCCCGCGTCGGAAGAGCGGGCCGATGCCTGACGCATTGCTGGTCGACGACGACCCGAACCAGCTCCGCGGCCTAGCCGAGCTGGTGGAGCGCGAGGGCTTCACAGCCCGGACGGCCACAGACCTCGCGACAGCGCGCGAAGCGCTGGCGCAGCGGATGCCTGACGTCGTGCTGGCCGACCTGGTCCTCCCCGACGGCAGCGGCCTCGATCTCTTGGTGGTGCTCGAGGAGGACCCCGGGAAGACGCAGATGGTGCTGGTCACGGGCAACGCGACCGTCGAGTCCGCCGTCGAAGCGCTGCGGCGCGGGGTCACAGACTACCTGACGAAGCCGATCGACCTCCCGCGTCTGAAGACCGTGCTCGCCAACGTGGCGCGCATGCTCGACTACGCCAGCGAGATCGGCTCGCTGCGCGGTGAGCTGCGGAAGCTCGGCCGATTCGGACCGATGGTCGGTGCGTCGCGCCCCATGCAGGAGGTGTACGACTTGATCGCCAAGGTCGCCCCCACGGAGGCGAGCGTGCTGGTGACGGGCGAGAGTGGGACCGGCAAGGAGCTCGTCGCGCAGACCATCCAGAGCCTCAGCCGCCGCCGCCGGGCCCCGTTTCTCGCCATCAACTGCGGCGCGGTGTCCCCGAACCTCATCGAAAGCGAGCTGTTCGGCCACGAGCGCGGGAGCTTCACGGGCGCCGCGCAGCGGCACCGTGGGCACTTCGAGCGCGCGTCAGGCGGCACGCTCTTCCTGGACGAGATCACGGAGATGCCAATCGAACTTCAGGTGAAGCTGCTCCGCGTCCTCGAGACGAACCAGGTGTTGCGGATCGGCGGCGACCAGCCGGTGGAGACCGACGTCCGCGTCGTCGCCGCTACGAACCGCAATCCGGCGCAGTCCTTGAGCGCGGGGCAGCTGCGCGAGGACCTGTACTATCGCTTGAACGTGTTCCCGATCGCGCTTCCGCCCCTGCGCGAGCGTCCCGGGGACATCACGCTCCTCGCCCAGTACTTCCTGGACGCGCTCAACGCGGCCGAAGGTACCCGCAAGCGCTTCACGCCTGCCGCACTCGAGCGACTCGAACGCCACGACTGGCCAGGGAACGTGCGTGAGCTCAAGAATTCCGTGCAACGCGCCTACATCATGGCCGAGGACGACATCGACGCCGCGAACCTGCCGTCCGAGCTGGGCGCTCCCGTGGTGGGCGCCGGCGCGGCGCCCGGGGGGGATGGCGCTCCGGCGCTCAGGGTGGGCACATCGCTGAGCGACGCCGAGCGCCACTTGATCCTGGCAACCCTCGACCACTACCGCGGTGACAAGAAGAAGACCGCCGAGGTGCTCGGGATCAGCCTGAAGACGCTCTACAACCGGTTGAACGTCTACAAGCGGGAGTAGCGGTCGAGCACGATCCTCACGACGGCGTGCTTCGTCTGGTTCTCCTCTCGAGGAGACGTTCGAGGGCATCGAGGTCGACCGGCTTCACGAGCCGGTGGTCGAAGCCGGAGTGGGTCCACTCTTCGTCGTCTGCTGATCCCGTGAGCGCGACGAGCACGATCTCGGAACCGCGGTCAGCGCGCCGAACGCGGCGCGCGAGCTCGTACCCGTCGATTCCCGGTAGACCGATGTCGGACACGATGACGTGGGGGTCGATCGCGGCGAGCAGCTCCAGGGCGCGTTCGCCGTCGCGCGCGATGTGCGCCTCGTGGCCCCAGAGGGCGAGCAACTCCGCGAGACCCTGGGCGCTCTCCGCGTGGTCCTCAACGATGATCACCCGACACGGCATCGTGCGGCCTGCGGTCCCGTTTACCCGAGCCCGTCGAGGCCGTCGACCTGCAGGGTCTCGGTCCGGGCATGCCGTCCGTCGGACACATGCCCGGACCGCTGGTCTCCGCTACGGTGACGCCCGTCCGCTGCCCACAGTCCGCCCGAGCAAGCCGATCGCGAGCACGACAACTCCGAGGACGGCCAGCAGCCATCCGATGTCGGCCGACATGCCCGCCACGCCACCGAAACCCAGCAGCGCAGCGATGAGGGCGATCACGAAAAAAGTCACGGCCCAGTTCAGCATGCGATCGATCCTCCTCACCCCCTAGGCAGCAACTGGCATGCCATCGCCCATCTGCTGTCGCGTCGGGGGTTTCGCGACCTTGGGAAGGCCGATTGGAGAACCTTCCGGGCCCCGTTGTAGGGCCTGCGCGCCGCGGCCGGTCAGGCGCCGCGCGCGGGAGCAAGCAACGCCCCCAGCGTCGCGACCAGCCGTTTGGGCTCGAAGGGCTTGGCGAGGAACTCATCGAAGCCGAGACGCAGGCAGCGCTCGCGGCTGTCGGCATCCGCGAACCCGGTCATGGCGACCGCGCGCGGCGAGATACCAGGGAGGGCCCGCACGCGGCGGATCAGCTCATAGCCGTCGACCTCCGGCAGGCCGATGTCGCTGACCAGCACCTGCGGTGCGTGCGTGTCGAGCAGCGCGAGCGCCTCGGTGACACTGCTGGCGCTGGTGACGTGGGCGCCCGCCTGGGCGAGCCCGAGCGCGACGGCCTCGCGCCAGTCGCTGTCGTCTTCGACCAACAGCACGGACACACCGTGCAGATCCACCGGCGGGTCGTCTGACCGTGGCACCGGCGGGCGGATGGGGAAGATCCCGTCGGCCAGCGGCAGCCGCACCACGAACGTGGCGCCGCGACCGGGTCCCGGGCTGTCGGCCATGACGGAGCCGCCGTGCTCCTCGACCAGGTGACGCACGATGGCGAGGCCGAGCCCGAGGCCGCCGTGGTGGCGCGTGCGCGGTGTGGCGGACTGATGGAAGCGGGCGAAGATCGCGCTCCGGAGCTCCGCGGGGAAGCCGTCTCCCGTATCCGTCACCGTGATTTCGGCCTCGCGTTCCATCCGCGCCAGCCGGACCGTCACGCGTCCCCCCGCAGGGGTGAACTTGATGGCGTTCTCGACCAGGTTGCGCACGACCTGATCGAGTCGTGCCTCGTCACCCACGACGACCAGCGGGCCGCTGCACAGGTCGCGGATCAGCGTCACCCCCTTGGCGTCGGCGACTGGCTGCAGCCCCTCGAGGCTGTCCGGGAGCTCCGCGACCAGGTCCAGCGGCGTTCGTTCGAGCCGCAGCTTCCCCGAGACGATGCGCGACACGTCCAGAAGGTCATTGATGAGCTGCGTCTGCGTGCGCACGCTGCGCTCGAGGACGGCGACCGCGCGGCCGCGGGTGGCCGGGTCGTCGCTCCGGCGTTGCAGGATGCCCACCCAGGCCAGCATCGCGGAGAGCGGCGAGCGCAGCTCGTGCGACAGGATCGCCAGGAACGCGTCCTTGGCCTCGTTGGCGCGTTCGGCGTCCGCGCGTGCGGCGGTGAGCTCGTCGGCGGTACGCTCGGCCTCCACGCGCGCCTCCTCGGCCCAGAGTGCACGGCGGTGCTCCGCGTCTGCGGCCGCGCGCTCGGAGACGTCGCGGAACACGAGTACCACGCCGATCAGATCACCGCCGGCGTCCCGGATCGGCGCACCGCTGTCGTCGATCTGGACCTCACGGCCGTCGCGAGAAAGCAGCAAGGTCTCGCTCGCCAGGCCCACCACCACGCCTTCGCGCATCACCCGCGCGGCGGGGCTCGCGACGGTCTCGCGCGTCTCCCCATTGACGATCCGGAAGACCGCCTCGAGCGCCTGCCCCTGCGCATCTGCCTCGCGCCAGCCCGTCAGCGCCTCGGCGATCGGGTTCATGAAGACGATGAACCCCTGAGCATCGGTCGCGATGACGGCGTCGCCGATGCTGCGTAGCGTGACGCCCAGTCGCTCCTCGCTTTGACGACGCTCGGCCTCCGCCGCCCTTGCCCGGCGCAGGAGGGCCGTCAGCACCGCGGCGGCGAGCGACATGAGGAGCAACGCGCTGGCGCTCCCTCCGAGCATCAGCCAGGTCGCGTTCCGCCCATGCGTCTGCCGATCCTTGATCCGCTGGCGGAGCACCCGGCGTTCCGCCTTGCCGGCAGCGGTCAGCTTCGCCCGGATCCGGTCCATGTAATCCTTGCCGAGGCCAGCGCGGACCATGTCCTGGAGGCCCCCTTCGTCCCCCGCGTCGCGCTGCGCCAGCGTGAGCCGGAGCTCCTCGAGCTTCGCGGCGACGAGCGGCTCCAGCACGTCCGTCCGCTTCTGCTGTGCCGCGTCCTCCGCCGTCAGCTTGCGAAGGCGCGCGAGGGCGTGCGGAAGCGCCGCCACCGCTCGCTTGTACGGGGCGAGGTAGGCGGGATCGCCCGTCAGAAGGTAGCCGCGCTGTCCTGACTCGGCTTCCGTCACGCGCTGCAAGACGGCGGACATCTGCCGCAGGACCTGCAACGTGTGGCGCGACCAGTCGCCGGCCTCGATGGTGCGTCGTTGCTCGCGCAAGAGTGCGAGGCCCACCGCCAGGACCAGCGCGCCGGCAGCGATCAGTACCGCCGCGACGCTTGGCTCGATGCGTCGGCGACGTGGGTCCTTCACCGCATCCCCGAGCTGCGCATGCACTGCAACGCAGCTGGCCCCAGGTAGCCGCGGAGAGCGCGGCCTGTCAACCTGGCGTGACCGCCTCGCGGCGCCCGGGCCGCCCGTGGCCGCCCAGGGGCCGCGCGGAGCACGGTCGCTCGCTGCCTCTCCCGCCGGCCCGACCTCGAGCGCGTTGTAAGTTGTAGATCGGTGGCGATCCTGCGGCTGGTCCGCGAGGCGCGCGCACGGTCATCACGGCGCGGCACGCTTCTCGCTCCTCACGGGCGCATGCAAGCTGTCGTTGGAATCTTCGCGAACATACAGGAGGCGCGACGCGCCGGCCAGGACGTCTTCCGAGCCGTTCCGGCAGTGCGCGTCCGGCTCGTCTCCCCGTCGGCGTCCGACGACGAGATCGACACGCTGCCGACCGATGAGGGCGAGCAGCCCGGCATGGGCGCCGCCGTCGGCGGCGTGGTCGGTGGAGCGGTGGGCGCTGCGCTCGCCAGCCTCCTGGCGCCGCCCGTCGGCGCCACGGCGGTGGTGGGCATCGCGGGCGGTGCGCTTCTCGGCGTCGGGAGCGGTGCGCTCGCGGGAGAGGCCCTGGAGGCGACGCTGTCGCTCGGAGTCCCGCGCGACGAGTTGCTCGTCTACCAGGAAGCCGTGCGTCGAGGCCGCTCCCTCGTCGTTGTCGTGAGCGAGACCGTGGAAGAGGCCGACGCGGTGCGTGAAACGCTCGCGGCCGCGGGTGCGCAGAGTGTCGATGCGGCCCGGGAGGATTGGAGCGTCGGTCTCCGCAACCCCGACGGCGACTGAGCCGCGGCTGGCTGATCGTCTCAGAACGGTCGTTCGAGCGCGGTGGAGCGACAGCCTGGGGGTGCATTGACCGGATTGCAGCGGCCCGGCGCGCCGTCGGGAATCGCCACGAAGTAGCCCGTACCGAAGTCGGGGTCGGGCACCGGGTAGTCCGTGCTGACGTACTGCGCGCCGCTCGCCAGCGCCGTGTCACGTTGCACCGTCTCGCCACTGCGCGCCTGCTCGGTGTCGGCGTCCGCGCGCGTCCGCACGATGTAGCCCGCCTCCACCAGGCTCGGGATGCGTGCGGGATCGGCGAGGGGATCGTTCTCCTTGACGAAGGCGGCGTCGGGATCGCCGGGAGACGCGTCGGTGAACAGGACGCGTCCCTCGAGGACGGGGTTGCCAGCCAGGTAGTCGTCGCGCTTGTCGCCGCCGTTGTCGAGACAGAAGAGGACCTTCCCGCGCGACGCCCCGAGCGGTGGCCAGCCCAGCGATCGCACCGCCTCGTCCAGCGTGGCACGCCCGCGCCGCACATCGTCGGGCGTGATGAGCTGCTCGGGGGGGAACACCGAGCGGATCTCTGCGTCGAGCGCCGCGAACTCCGGGATCCCGATGGGGACCGGAATCGTGAAGTCGATGATCGGCGGCAGCACGTCGTCCTTGGCCTCGACCAGGATCATGATGGGGAGGTGTCCCGGGTGAGCGTCGGACCACGCCTTCACCTCGCGCAGGCACTCGACGAAGGTGACGCACCTCGTCTCGAAGTCGATGTCCTGCAGATGCAGCACCTTGAATCCGGGGGCCGACAGCGCAGGGATCCCCGAGTCGGGGTTCTCGCCGATGAGGGCCAGTCCGGCGCGTTGCGCATACAGGCCTCCCATCGGATCCGCGAAGACGTCGAGCTCGATCTGCCGGATGCCCTGCTCCGCGAACTGCCGGGACAGGGGCAGGTGGGTGTACTCGAGCGACGCGGCGAGGTCCGGCGAGAACGCGACGAGCAGCGCGAAGAGCGCGGGCCGCGGTTCCACGTGGTAGCTGTTGTGCGAGCCGAGCACCTGCACCTGGTTCAGCGCGATGCAGTGGTCGGCGAACGTCGCCGCGAGCCGTGCCCAGCGCCGGCGCTCGCGCGCCGTGCAGCCCTCGGCGATCCCGCAGCCGGAACGCGCGAGCGTGCGGCGCTCCTGCGCCGCGAGCCGCCGTGCGACGCGCTCGCAGCGCCGTGCCCGAGCCGCTACAGTCGGGAGGTCCCCGCCGGCCGCGCTGGCGGCGGGGAGCTGGAGCAGCGAGAGCGTGGACACGAGGAGGGCGGCGGTGAGGGCAGTCCGCATGGAGGGGTCAAACCCGAGTCCACGCTCCGCCGTCAAGGTCAGCGCGCCGCGCCGCCTGCTCGGGGCGACGGGACTCGTGCTGGTGGCGATCGCCGTCCTCGCATGTGGCAAGCCGACGCCGCGCCCGCGGCGGCCGGTGGCGCGCGTGCCGCGGCCGCCGGCCCCGATGCCCCTGGAGGCCGGAGACCGCGGCTGGGGCTGGTTGAAGGACAGGCTGGTCGCCGACGGCGTGCCGCGCCAGCCAGTCGAGCAGGCATTCTCCGATCCGCGCATGCCGCCGTTCGACGGGCTCACGTTCTCGCCGTACCCGCCCAGGGAGGGCGGCCACATGTACCGCGATTTCCTCGGCGCGTCCGGCACGGAGCAGGCGCGGCAATGCCGCGTCGACTGGTCCTCGGCTTTCGAGCGGGCGGAGCGCCGGTTCGGCGTGCCCGCCAGCGTGTGCGCCGCGATCATGACCGTGGAGACGCGCTGCGGGCGCAACACCGGGCGGAGCGTGGTCCTCTACCGCGTCGCGCGGCTCGCGATGGCGAGCGAGCCCGCCAACTTCGATCGCAACGTGCGCAAGTGGGGCGGGGACGAAGACCCGGACATCGAGCGCCGCCTGCGCGCGCGCGCGAGCTACCTCGACGACACGTTCTACCCGGAGGTGAAGGCCGTCTTCGAGATCGCGCGACGGGAACGGATCGACCCCGTCGGGATCACGGGCTCCGGCGCCGGCGCCTTCGGCTACCCGCAGTTCCTCCCGACGAGCTACCTCCTGCACGCCGCGGACGGCAACGGCGACGGCCGGATCAGCCTCTACGATCCCGCCGACGCCGCCGCGTCCTGCGCCAACTACCTGGCGCGCCACGGCTGGCGGCCCGGGCTCTCGGAGCAGGAGCAGCGCGCCGTCATCTGGCGCTACAACCGGTCCGACGCCTACATCGACACCGTGCTCACCCTGGCTCACCGCATCGACGAAGGCACCTGAGCGAAGGGCACGAGGCGACGCCGGGCCGTCGGTTCGCGGCGGCAGCAGGGAGCGGCTGTTGCTCGTCGGGCAGGAGTGACGGCGGCAGGTGGGCTCCACCCGCAAGTACTACTCGGGCCGGAGGTCATTCATGCGATCGAGAATCCCATTGCCTCGAACACGCTCGTCTGCACGTGTACGGCGGCGATCTCGTCGTTGCGCAGCGGAGCATGTGGAGCCCGCATTCCGATGAGGAGCTCCCGTATGACATCCCGCAGATCTTCAGGTGGTGCAAAGAGCTGACCCAGTCTAGGATCGCCGTCGAACCAAGCGTTGGAGCGGACCGGCCGGCGCCTGGTGCACCATGGCCGAGCGCTGCGTGCTGCCCGCCGCTCAACGCTCGGTCGTTAGCCGACCGCCACCGAGCCGGCGCACCGGAGCCGACCGGGAGGCGCCTTGGCAGCACGGTACCGTATGTGATACCAGATCTCGGTGGCCGGACGGGTGGTGGTGTTGGACACGAACGTGCTCATCGCGGCGATCCGGTCTCGCCGAGGGGCGTCGTTTCGTGTCCTGGAACGGCTGGGGACAAATGCGTACGAGATCGTCATTTCGGTTCCGCTGGTGCTGGAGTACGAGGACGCCCTGCTTCGCCGTCGGGGGCCGCTCCGCGCCCAACAGATCACCGATCTCGTGGATTACATGTGCAGGGTCGGGAGGAGACAGCAGATCTACTACCTCTGGCGCCCCCTCCTCCGGGATCCGAAGGACGACATGGTCGCCGAGGTCG
>JBKPDC010000267.1:0-8709 GCA_046727715.1 Thermodesulfobacteriota bacterium | reverse complement strand
GCGGCACGGTGCATGCCGAGGCGCTCGAGCGCGGCGTCGCTCATCCCGCTCGCACCCGCCGCCGCGCCGCGCCGCCCCTCCACGTCGGCCACCAGCGCGAGGACGTGGAACTCCTGGCCGGGGTTGGCCAGCAACAGGCGCAGGTAGCGCATGCCCTTGGCGTCAGGGACGCGGCGCGTCACCCCGTCGAAGCACACGGTCCAGAAGTCGCCCTCGTGCACCAGCCGGCACGGCAGCGCGGCCGCGGCGCGCGCCGGCATGGGAGGCGGTGTGTCGAGCGTCCGGAGCTGCTGCTGGAGCATGGGCATGTCGAGTGCCTCGGCGGTACGCAGGGCGGCGGCGCGCAGCTCGACGGCTCGTTCGACGTCGCCCGCCTCTCCGCGACGCAGGAGCAGTGCCGCGAGGTCACCCTGCGTCCAGGCGACCCATGGGCGTGCACCCATGCGCCCATCCAGCTCGAGGGCGGCGATGAAATGTCGCTCGGCGTCCGCCAGGCGACCCGCGCCGGCCGCCAGCAACCCCAGATGACGTGCCACCGCCCCGAAATAGCCCAGCCCAGGCCCGACGACCGCGGCCAAGCGCGCGTACGGCAGCAGCTCCTGGTAGAGGCTGCTGGCATGTTCGAACGCGCCGACCCGGCCGATCGCTTCGGCGAGACTCGCGAGCGTCGACAGGCGGGACGCATCGTGCGGGAGGGTGGCGAAGCGCCCTGCCGCAAGGAGGTCGAGCTCGCGCCGGGCGAGCTCGAGGTCGCCGCGCTGCACGGCGCACTGGGCCAGGCCACAATGCAGAGCCGGGACGTTCAAGCCACCGTCGATGAGCGCGCGGAGCATGTCTGTCAGCTCGCCGAGGCGCCCCTGATGCCAGCGGATTCCGAAGACCTGCCCGAGGTACACGGGCGTCGCATTGTGGCTCTGGACGCGCTCGCCCGCCGCGTGCGCCTCGCCGGCAAGGGCTTCGGCGCGCGCAAAATCACCCTCGATGGAAGCACGCATGCCGCGCCAGACGAGGCTCTGCCACCGGAAGAGCGGGTCGCGCAGCTCGTCGGCGATGTGTGTCACTGCGGCGATCTCGCGATCCGCGGCCGCCACGTCCCCCAGCTCGAGGAGACTCATCACTCTCCATCGCCGCGCTTCGAGCTCGAGGCGGGGGTCGCGACTGTCCTGCGCCAGCGCGAGGATCTCTCCGGCCGTCGCCAGTCGCTCGTCGACGCCCCCGGGAGCCCACAAGGCCTTCAGCCGGAAGTCGAGCGCGAACGCCAGGGCCGCCGTGTCCCCGAGGCGACGCGCCATCGCCACCGCGTCGCGACTGAGCGCGTCGCGACGCTCGGGGCCGTCCGACCAGTAAAGCGCCATCGCGAGACACGCCTGCACTCGCGCGCGTAGCGGGCTGTCGCCGTCACCGAGGACGACGAGCGCCTCTTCGAGCAGTGCGATCCAGTCGTGATCGGTGGCAACCCGTTCCCGACCGATGCCGCCGAAGCCGAGTGCGGCATGAGCCAGCATGTCGGCCGATCCGAGGCGGCGCGCGACGGCCGCTGCATGCGCGAACGTGTCGCGGGCGGCGTCCGCCTCTCCGGCCTGTCGCTGAGCGTCACCGAGCGAGAGAAGAAGCTCGCCGCGCAGCCCGAGGTCGCCGCGCGGGTCCAGGTCGAGTGCGCACAGAGCATGCTGGAACCGTGAGACGGCCTCCTCGAAGGCGAGGCGCTGGAGGGCGTACTGCGCCGCGCGGCGGGCGTAGGTGACGGCCTTGCCCGGATCTGCCCCGCCCTGGGCGGCTTCCCCGAAGTGATGGGCCAGCTCGCCGAGGTACGCGTCGGGGTCGCTCGGGCTCCGCGACTCGAGCGCCTCCCCGACCCGCGCGTGCAGCTGCGCGCGCTCCCCCGGCGGGATCGTCTCGCACAGCGCCTCGCGAATGATCCCGTGGGAGAAGACATAGCGGGGTCCTCCGAGAGGCAGCAGGACGCCCGCCCGGACCGCCTCGTCGAGGAGCTCGGCGAGTCGCTCGGGCGCGATCGCGCACGCCTGCGCCAGCACGAGGCGGTCGAATTCCTGGCCGATCACCGCCGCCACCGGCAACATCGCCCCGCAGCCATCGCTCAGCAGCTCGAGGCGTCGGCGCACGGTCTCCCGCACCCGCAGCGGCACCCCGACGGACTCGTGCACCGCCCCGCCCGCGGTCTCGAGGGTGCCGCGCGCCTGCAGCACCCGCACCACCTCCTGCAGGAAGAAGGGATTGCCACCCGTCGTCCGATGCACCTCGGCCACCAGCGACGAGACCGGCGGCGTGGCCGGGTTGGCCACCTGCATGAAGCGCGCGACCTCGGGCTCGCTGAGGCCTCGTAGGGGGAGGTGCTGGCTCGCGCGGGCCAGCCCGCCGAGGAGCCGGCGCATTGCGGGCAGCCGGTGCATCTCCCAGTCGCGGTGCGTGGCGAGGACGAGCACGCGGCTCTGCTGGAGCTCGCGCGCGAGGTACTGCAGCAGGAGGAGCGAGGACTCGTCGGCGGTGTGCAGGTCGTCGAGCACCACGAGGATCGGCTGCTCGGCGGACAGCGTCGCAAGGACCGTGCACACCGCATCGAACAGCACGACGCGGGCTTCGGCCGGGGTGTCGAGTGGCAGGTCGGGAATCCAGGCGCTCGCTGGCAGCGCCGGGGCCAGTTCCGGCAGAAGCTGCCCGAGGTGTCCGACGACGCGCCCGGCCGACTCGACGAGCATGGCGAGATCGCGCCCCCGCAACGCTGCGCGCAACACCTGCACCCACGGCCAGTACGCGGGGGCTCCGCCACTCTCCCAGCAGCGCCCCCAGAGCGCGAGGACGCCTGCGGCCGCCGCAGCGTCGGCGACCCGTTCCGCCAGCCGCGTCTTGCCGATCCCGGGCTCGCCGCTCAGCAGGTAGAGGCCGCCACGCCCGCCGCGCAGGGCCTCGAGGGCCCCGCTCAGCTCGGCGACCTCACGCCCGCGTCCGACGAACAGGCCGCGGGCCGACCTTCCGGGCGACCTGGATGGGGAGGCAGGGGCCGGAGCGGACACATTCTCCACGGCGAAGCTCCTGTGGCTGCAAGATGCGAGATCCGGCCGCATCATCGCGCAGCCGGCCTTTCTTGACCAGTGCAAGGGCGGGGGACGGCCGGAGCCGAGCCTGGGCCCCCGAACAGGTTACGACGCGGGGGCAACCGAAGCCGACACCGCCCTCCGAATGAACTTACGTGGTGACTTGATTCGGGGGCCCAGCCTCGGCTTCGGCCGCCCCCGCCCCCGGGATGCCGTAGAGCCGCGCGCAATTGCCGTACGTGATGGCGCGCCGCTCCTCGGCCGGCACCCCATCGAACATCGCGGCCACGGTGCGTCGCGAGTGTGGCCAGTCGCAGCCATGGTGCGGGTAGTCGGTGGACCACATGACGTTCGCCACGCCGACGGCGTGGCGGTTCCGCACGCCGTAGCGGTCGATGACGAACGTGAAGCGCCAGTTGGTCTTCACGTAGCTGCTCGGCGTACGCTCGAGCGTCACCTTGGCCCAGTGACGGTTCCGGTCGTAGCGGTCGTCCATCTGCTCGAGGAAGTACGGGACCCAGCCGATCCCGGCCTCGACCGACACGAAGACCAGCTTCGGAAAGCGGTCGTGCACCCCGGTCAGGATGATCTCGCCCAGCAGCAACGGCATCGAGTCGAGCCCGGCGCCCGAGAGCACCGACACCTGGCGCCCGCCGGTTCCTTCGCCTCGCGCCGCCTTCTCCTCCATCGCCGTCTTCGGCTTCGGCGGCGCCTTCGTGCGCGACGCCAGACCGATGTGCAGGCTGATCGGCATCCCGAGCCGCTCGGCCTCGGCAAAGAACGGATCGTCGGCGGGCGACAGGCTCGGATTCCCGCTCGGCCAGGACGACAGCAGCACACCTCGCAGGCCGAGCTCCTTGCAGCGACGCATCTCGGCGCTGGCGGCGTCGATGCCGATCGCCGGCATCTGCCCGATACCGATCAGGCGCTCGGGGGCCTTGGCGCAGAACCCCTTCGCGAGCCAGTCGTTGTAGGCGCGGACGCCGGCCACGTGGAGCGCGTCCTCCGTGCCCTGCATGAAGTGCCGCATCGTGCGCTGCGGGGAGTAGATCACCTCGGCGACGACCCCGTCCTCGAGCATCTCGTTCACGCGCGCAGCGGCTTCGAAGTTGCCCTGGTTGATGGTGGCATAGCAGGCACCCGACCACCGCAGTTCCTCACGCGGGCGGTTGCGGGTGACGGTGACCAACCCGAGCGGCGCGGGCGCGCCGCCGTCGTTGTACAGCCAGGCGTCGCCCCCCTCCTCGTCTTTCACCAGCTTGGGCGCGTAAGGGCGAAATTCCGGCTCCAGCCAGCGCTCCCACAAGTCGGGCGGCTCGATGATGTGGGAATCGCTCGAGATCATCGGATCGGTCATCGGGTCCATCGGTCCTCCGGGGGCGAACGATCGTTCGCTTGGAGGCCTGGGCTTACCAGAGAACCCGAGCCCCTGGGAAGCGTCCTGCCCTCGCGCGGGGACGCGACCCCTGCTAATCGCCGCGCGGTGGCGTCGGGGAAGGACGGCGGAGTCCGGGGCGTGGTGACGGCGCTCCGCTCATGGCGGACCGCGGCCGTCGTGCTCCTGTCCTTCTCGTCGGGGTTGCCGCTCGGTCTCGTGTGGATCGCGATCCCCGACTGGATGCGGTCGATCGGGGTCGACATCCGCCTCGTCGGGCTGATCACGCTGGCGCAGGCCCCGTGGTCGGCGAAGGTGGCGTGGGCCCCGCTGCTCGACCGCTATGCGCCGCCGTGGCTCGGGCGCCGGCGCGGCTGGATGGCGGTGACGCAGGTGGCGCTACTCGCGCTGGGACTCGCGCTGGCTGGACTCGGCGCGCATCCCGACACGCCGTGGGTCGTGGGCGCCCTCGCGCTCGCGATCGCGTTCGCCGCCGCGACGCAGGACATCGTGATCGACGCCTACGCGGTCGACGTGCTGCGGCCCGACGAGCAGGGGCTCGCCGTCGGCGCGCGCACCGCGCTCTATCGCGCGGCCATGTTCGTCGCCGGCGGCGCCAGCATCACGCTCGCCGGCCACTTCTCCTGGCCTGCCGTCAACGTCGGTCTCGCGCTCCTGTACCTGCCCATGCTTCTCGTCACCTGGCGCGCGCCGGAACCGCCGCAGCCGGCCGGCACTCCGGCGACGCTCGCCGAGGCGGTCTGGCTGCCGCTGCGGGGGCTCTTCAGCCGTCCCCGCGCGATCGAGATCCTTGCCTTCGTCGTCTGCTACAAGCTCGCCGACAACCTGGCCGGCGCGCTCATCCGCCCGTTCCTGTTCGACATGGGCTACAGCGACACGGATCGCGGGGTGGCGCTGGCGACGATCGGACTCGCTGCGACGCTCGTCGGGACGTTCCTCGGCGGGCTCGTCACGACGGCGATCGGGCTCGGGCACTCGCTCTGGGTCTTCGGGTTCCTCCAGGTGTTCTCGAACCTGGGCTACGTGCTGGTGGCGGCGAGCCCGGTCAACCGCCCCCTGATGTACGGCGCCACCGGCTTCGAGAGCTTCACCTCGGGGCTCGGTACCGGCGCGTTCGCCGTGCTCCTGCTCCGCCTCACCGAGAAGCGCTTCTCGGCGACGCAGTACGCGCTCCTGACGAGCCTCTTCGGTTTGCCCCGCTTGATCTCCGGGCCGCTCTCCGGCTTCCTCGTCGGCGCGTTCGGCTGGCTCAAGTTCTTCTGGATCACCATCGCGGCGGGCGTGCCCGGCCTGCTCCTGCTGGCGCGATTCGTGCCGCTCGGCGCACGCGAGCCCACGGTCGCCGTGGAGGCGCCGCCGGACGAGGCCGAGGGCGCGAGCGGATGAGCACACACGCGTCGCGCCTTGCGCGCGGCGGGTCGATCGTGGAATGCGCTCCCACCATGTCCATGCCGCGCCTCTACGACTCCGCGCGGGAGGCCGTCGCCGACGTCGGCGACGGCGCCACGCTGCTCGTGCACAGCTTCGGGCCGCCACAGGCCTGGCCCACCGACTGCCTGCTCGCGCTCGCCGACCGCGGCGTGCGCGACCTGACCGTGGTCTGCAACACGCCGGCCGGCGGCCCGACGTCGCTGAACGTCCTCGCCGACAAGAAACAGATCCGGAAGCTCGTCTGCAGCTACGTCACCAACCCGAGCTTCCAGACGCCGATCGGCGACCAGGTGCGCGACGGCGAGATCGCGCTCGAGATGGTGCCGCAAGGGACGCTGATCGAGCGCGTCCGCGCGGGCGGTGCCGGGCTGGCGGGCTTCTACACGCCGACCGGAGCCGGCACCGCAGCCGCGGACGGCAAGGAGGTGCGCGAGTTCGACGGGCGGCCGTACGTCTTCGAGCGCGCGATCCGCGCCGACTTCGCCCTCCTCCAGGCGCACCAAGCCGACGCGACGGGCAACCTGACCTACCGGCGCGGGATGCGGAACTTCGGCCCTGTGTTCGCGATGGCCGCGCGCACGACGATCGCCGAGGTGAAGGAGACCGTGCCGGTAGGTACCATCGACCCCGAGGCGGTGGTGACGCCCGGCATCTTCGTCGATCGCGTGGTGCGGACGACGACGCACTTCGATCCGGGCGTGCTGCGCCAGATCCTGATGGCCGTCGGCCGCACCACCGAGCAGAGCGGTCGCGCCGTGCGCGCGGGTGGCCCGGTCGGCCTGCCGCCGGACCTGATCGCCATGAAGGTCGCCGCGCTCCTGCGCGACGGCGAGTACGTCAACCTGGGCATCGGGCTCCCCACCATGGTCTCGAACTTCCTCGCCGGCCGCGAGGTCACGCTGCACGCCGAGAACGGCATCCTGGGCTACGGTGCGTTCCCGCCCGAGGGCGAGGAGGACCTGGACCTGTACAATGCCAGCGGACAGCTCGTGACGCCGGTCGCCGGCACGGCGTACTTCGACTCGACGATGTCCTTCGCGATGGCGCGCACCGGTCGCGTGACCACGGTCGTGCTGGGCGCGTTCCAGGTGGCGACCAATGGGGATCTCGCCAACTGGTGCATCCCCGGGCAGGCGGGCGGCGGCATCGGTGGCGCCATGGACCTGGCGGCAGGCGGCGCGCGGGTGATCGCGGTGTGCTATCAGCTCGAGCGCAACGGCCGCTCGAAGCTGGTCGAGCGCCTCACCTACCCGCCCACGGCGCTCGGCTGCGTGCGAAGCCTCGTCACCGACCTCGCCTGGATCGACGTCGATGCGGACGGCTTCCTGCTGCGCGAGCTGGCGCCCGGCTTGACGGTGGACGACGTGTGCGCGGCGACCGGCGCCCCGCTGCGCGTGGCGCGCGATGTGCGCGAGATGACGTTCGGCGGCTAGCACCGGCCGGGGCGATCGCCTCGCTCGCCGACCTCCAACGTCCTCAGCGCTGCAGCTCTTGCAACGCCGCCGCGGCGGCGGTGTCCGACGGATCGAGCTCGAGTGCCCTCGCCAGCTCGGTGATGGCGAGTCCGTCGAGTCCTTGGTGCTCGTAGCAGAGACCCAGGTGGTAGTGCGCCGACGCATCACCCGGATTCGCCTCGACCACCTTCTCGAAGCAGCCGATGGCATCATCGATGGACTTCTGTCGCTCCCGGATGAGGCCGAGGTGATAGAGGGCGATCACGTACTCCGGATCGACCTCGACGGTGCGCTCGAAGGCGCGCGCCGACTCGTCGAGCCGGCCCTGGTGGAAGAGCGCGATCGCGAGCCGGAAGTGCGCCGGCGCCGAGGACGGGTTGAGCTCGATCGCGCGGCGCGAGGCGGCCACGCACTCTGCCATGGCACCACGACGATAGTGGCAGAGCGCGAGCTGGAAGTGCGCCGCCGGGTAGGCATCCTCGAGGTGGAGGCAGCGCTCGAAGGCCCGCGTGGCGTTGCCGGTCTGCCCGAGGTGGTAGTAGGCGAGCCCGAGGTCGAAGTGGGCGCGCGGGTTCTCGGGATACGTCCTCAGCAGCTCGAGGCAGCGGTCCCGCATGCGCTCGGCGAAGCTGAGCTTGAGCTCGCCGCCTTCGTCGAGGCCGAGCGGCGTGCCGCAGTTCTTGCAGTAGTTGTGGTCGGCGGCGTTCTCGACGCCGCACTCTGGACAAGGCCCGGCTTGCGCTCGCCCGCCCATGGCTTTCTTTCGCTTCCCGCAGCCCTTCCGTCAAGCGCCTTGACCGGGCCGGCCCCTGCCGGTCTGACTTCCGCCGCATGAGCTACGATCGCTTTGCCCGGGGTCCGGCGCCGGTGGGCGTCCGTACCCTCACTCTCGCCGATACCGCGCTCCGTGCCGCGCTGCCGCTCGCGCCGACGGGCGGGACGACGTGGATGCCCGGGGAGACGTTGCGCGCCAGCCTCGACTTCGCGTGGGGCCGCGAGGTGCCGACGCTCTTCGTCGTCGCCGATCGCGACGCGTTGCTGCCGCTCGACGGCATGCGCGAGCTGCTCGCGCGCACGCCGTCGCGGCCTCGGCCTCGCGCACATGGACGCCGTCCTGAAGGCGCACGAAGGTGCGGCGCAACTGCTCGAGGGCGACGTGCCGGGCGCGCTGGCGGAGCGAGGTGTCCGGATCGCCGTGCACTGACCCGCGGGCCGCCGCCTCGCCTACACGGACTGCATCAGCCGCGCGAACGCCGCGCGGGTGTGTCGCAGCACGCGCTCGTAGCCGAGCGCTTCGACGTCGTCGCTGATGATCTCGACCTCGTACCAGCCGCGATAGCTGCCGTCCTCGAGCGCGCGGAAGATGTCGCGCAGC
>JBKPDC010000266.1:0-37270 GCA_046727715.1 Thermodesulfobacteriota bacterium | reverse complement strand
GTGCCGCGCCGGCGAGCAGCAGCGCCAGCACGACCACGCGGGAGACGAGCCGCGGGCGTTCGACGTCTAGCCGGGCGCGGACCGCCCGCTCGCCGCGCGCCACGCGCAGGCTGTCGGCGACCAGCCCGATCCAGGCGGCGGCGACGAGCGCATCGGCGATGGCGGCGGGGGTCACCTTGGCGGACGCAGCGTAGCCGGCGGCGTGCGTCCGTCAACGCACGGGTTCGGGTTGCGCCGTCACCACCGATCTGCGAGACGATCGCCCATGGCCGTCCTCAAGGTTGCTCGCCTGGGGCATCCGGTGCTGCGCCGGATCGCCGAGCCGGTGTCGCCGGAGGCCATCCGCTCGCCCGAGATCCAGCACCTGATCGATGACATGCTGGAGACCATGGCGGACCACGATGGCGCCGGGCTGGCGGCGCCGCAGGTCCACGTCTCGCGCCGGGTCGTGATCTACGGCGTCGAGACCAATCCGCGCTACCCCGATGCCGAGCCGGTGCCGCTGACGGTCCTGGTGAACCCGCGCGTGGCGCCCATCGGGGACGAGCAGGTGGAGGATTGGGAAGGTTGTCTCAGCATCCCCGACCTGCGCGGCATGGTCCCGCGGTACAGCACGGTGCGCGTCGAGGCGTCCGATCGCGACGGCCATCCACTGCGCTTCACCGCCACCGGCTTTCACGCGCGCGTCGTGCAGCACGAGTGTGACCACCTGGACGGGCGCGTCTACCTCGACCGCATGCGCTCGATGGAGACGCTCAGCTTCCTGCCGGAGTTCCACCGCTACTGGCTCGGGCGCGGGCAGTAGCATCGCGGACCGCCGACGTCGTCGTCGTCGGCGGAGGGCTCGTGGGCTGTGCGGTGGCGCGCGAGCTGGCGCGCCGGGGGCTCCGTCCCGTGCTGCTCGAACGCGGCGAGCTCGGGGGCGAGGCCAGCCGAGCCGCCGCCGGCATGGTCGCGCCGCAGGCGGAGACGGACCGTGCCGGCCCACTGCTGCGCCTCGGCCTCGAGAGCCGCCGGCGCTATCCGGAATGGGTCGCGCAGATCGAGGCGGAGAGCGGGATCGACGTCGAGTACCGCAGCGACGGGATCCTCTACGTGGCGCTGGACGCCGCGGACGCGCGGGCGCTGGCGGCGCGGGCGCGCTGGCAGCGCCGCCTGGGCCTGCGCGTGACCACGCTCGCGCCGCGTGTCGTCCGGCGCATGACCGCCGTGCTGGCGCCGCGCATCCGGCTCGCGCTGCACTTTCCGGACGATCATCGCGTGAACAACGAGCGCCTCGCCGTCGCCGCCGGCGTCGCCGCGCGCCGCGGCGGTGTGGCGATCCGCGAGCACACGCGGGCGGTGCGCGTCGAGGCGCGGAGCGGGCGCGTGACGGGCGTGTGCACCGACGCCGGGGTGATCACCGCGCCCGTGGTGGTGAACGCGGCGGGAGCATGGGCGGCGGACCTGGGCCTCCCCGCGGGCGTCGCCGCGCCGCCGGTCTTCCCGGTGCGCGGCCAGATGCTCGTGCTGCGCGGCGTCCCGGGTGCGCTGTCCCTGCCGGTCTACACCAGGCGCGCGTACCTGGTCCCGCGCCTCGACGGTCGCGTGCTCCTCGGCAGCACGCGCGAGCGGGTCGGGTTCGAGAAGCGCGTCACCATGGGCGCAGCCGCCGAGCTGCTCGCCGCCGCGGCCGCCATGGCACCCGGTCTCGTCGATCTGAGCTTCGAGGACGCGTACGCGGGGTTCCGGCCGGGCACCCCGGACGAGCTGCCGATCCTGGGCGCCGCGCGAGATCTGCGCGGCCTGTTCTACGCCACGGGGCTCTATCGCAGCGGCATCCTGCTCGCGCCCGCGACGGCGACGGCGCTCGCCGATCTCATCGTGAACGGCCGCACCGGGGCGCCGCTGCGCGGCCTCGGTCCGCGGCCGATGCGGCGCCCCGACGTTACCCGCGCGCGCTGAGCCTCATCGGGACGGACGGGCGTGCATCCGCTGCCACGCCCCGAGCGCGAGCAGGCTCGCCGCGATCGACGACGCCACCGAGGCGACCATGTTGCCGGCAAAGGCGAGCGCGTTCGCCGGCGGACCCTGCGGCACGAGGCCCCGGACGCCCGCGAGCGGGCCCAGCAGCAACGCGAGCGCGAACCCGTACATCGACGTCAGCAGCGAGCCGACGAGCCAGGACAGGGCGCGAGGGCCGAGTGCCGTGTGGCGCAGCGCCGGCCCGGTCGCGATGCCGAGGAGACCGCCGGGCGTGATGCCGAGGTGCGCGGTGTGCCAGGCTCGCACGAGCTGTTCGTCTCCCCCGCCCGCGAGTGCCTGGCCGTACGGGACGCCGGCGAGGAGGCCGATCAGCAGCACGAGGGCGCCGTGGAAGACCACGCGGGCCGGAGCCGGCTCGTCCATGCGAAGCCTCTAGCATCTTCTGGACGGCCGGCCACCTCCGGGGTGGCCGTCGCGCTGCGTGCTGGCGGCTTGCCGCGCGAGGGGCTATCGACGACGCGGGCGCGCGATCGCGTCCGGAGCGGAGGAGCTCATGCACGTGCGGGATCGGGTATGCGTCGTCACCGGCGGGGCGAGCGGGATCGGGCGAGCGCTCGCCGAACGCTTCGCGTCCGAGGGGGCGCGCGCCGTCGTCGTCGTCGATCGCGACGCGGACGGCGCGCGCGCCGTTGCGGCATCCGTTGGCGGTCTCGCGATGCCGGCCGACGTCGCCCGTGAGGAGGACATCCGGCGGGTGATCGATGACACGGAGACGCGCTGCGGCCCGATTGACCTCTTCTGCTCGAACGCCGGTATCCTCGTGGTCGGCGGTCCCGAGGTGCCGACCAACGACTGGCAGCGCATCTGGGAGGTGAACGTGATGGCCCACGTGCTGGCCGCCCGCCACCTCGTCCCGCGGATGCTGGCGCGCGGCGGCGGGTACCTGCTCCACACCGCGTCGGCGGCGGGGCTCCTCTCGCAGATCGGCTCGGCGCCCTATGCCGTCACCAAGCATGCGGCCGTCGCGTTCGCGGAGTGGCTCGCGATCACCTACGGCGATCGCGGGCTCAAGGTGTCCGTACTCTGTCCGCAAGCGGTCCGGACGGCGATGACCGACGCCGTCCCTGGCGGCGGAGTGGCGGGGGTGGACGGTATGCTCGAGCCGGAGCGGATCGCCGATGCCGTGGTCCAGGCGCTGGTCGAGGAGCGCTTCCTGATCCTCCCGCACCCGACGGTGGCCGAGTACATGCGGCGCAAGGCCGAGGACGTCGAACGCTGGTTGCGCGGGATGCGACGGCTCCAGACCCGCTTCGGCGCGTGACGCGGCGTCAGGCGACGGCCGTCACCTGCACCGCCGCCGGGCCGAGGTCGGCCGACGCCTCGACCGTGACGTGTCGGCCGATCTGCGTCTCGAGCGCTTCGAGGCCGTGTGCTCCCGACCCGGCCAGAAAATCCGCCACGTCGGGGTGCACGCGCAGGACCAAGGGACCCGATCCCGTGTGTGTAGCGGCGGCGTGCCGCGCCTGCCGGAGCGCATCGTACGCCCGCGTCTCGGCCGAGCGCTCGCGCCCCGTCCCCTCGCAATGCGGGCACGGACTGCTCAGCAGCTGCCCGAGGCTCTCCCGCGTCCGCTTGCGCGTCATCTCGACGAGCCCGAGCTCCGAGATCCGCAGGATGTTCGTGCGCGCCTTGTCGCACCGCATCGCCTCTTGAAGGACGTCGAACACCTTCTTGCGGTTGGCGGGCTCCTCCATGTCGATGAAATCGATCACGATGATCCCGCCCAGGTTGCGCAGCCGGAGCTGCGTCACTACCTGCGTGGCCGCTTCCAGGTTGGTCTTGAGGACGGTCTCCTCCTGACTCTTCTTGCCGACGTAGCGCCCGGTGTTGACGTCGATGGCGGTGAGCGACTCGGTCTGCTCGATCACGAGGTACCCCCCCGACTTGAGCCACACCCGCCGGTCGAGCGCGCGGGTGATCTTGGCCTCGATGCCGTGCTGCTCGAAGAGCGGGGTGACGCCCTGGTAGTGATGCACGCGCGACGCGAGCCGGGGCATGGTGGCCTCGACGAACTCCCGCACGCGGGCATGGGCGGGTGCCGCGTCCACGCTGAGGCGTTCGACGTCGGCGGTGAAGAGGTCGCGCACGGTGCGCAGCACGAGACCCAGGTCCTGGTGGATGAGCGCCGGCGAGTTCGCCGAATCGGCCGTCTTGCGGACGTGCGCCCATAGGCGGGTGAGGAAGCGGATGTCGTCGTGGATCTCGCGCTTCGAGGCGCCTTCGCATGCCGTGCGCACGATGAAGCCGCCCTCCGCCGCGCGCTCGGCCTCGACGATGGCACGCAAGCGGTCACGCTCCTCCGGGTCCTCGATGCGGCGCGAGATACCGAGGTGGCGCGTGCCGGGCATGAGCACCAGGTAGCGCCCGGGCAGCGACACGTGTGCGGTGACGCGGGCGCCCTTGCTCCCCATGGGCTCCTTCGCCACCTGGACCAGCAGCTCGTCGCCCTTCGACAGGCGCTGCTCGATGGGTGGCAGCGGCGTCGTCTGTCGGCGCGGCAGCGGGGTGTCGTCGTCGCCCGTCGCA
The DNA here is from genome assembly GCA_046727715.1 of Thermodesulfobacteriota bacterium. Taxonomy (GTDB): domain Bacteria; phylum Desulfobacterota; class Binatia; order DP-6; family DP-6; genus CAVQLX01. The sequence continues at coordinate 32,719 of JBKPDC010000266.1, read as the reverse complement.
TCCGGTTCGAGGACCTCTTCGTCGGCCGCGTCGGCGCCTGGCGCCTCGTCCGGCGCCATGAGGTCGGAGACGTGGAGGAACGCCGCCTTGTCGAGGCCCACGTCGACGAAGGCGGCCTGCATGCCCGGGAGCACGCGCACCACCTTGCCCTTGTAGACGTTGCCGGCGATGCCGTGGCTGCGTCCGCGCTCCACGTACAGCTCGACCAGCGTCGTCTCGTCGAGGACGGCGACCCGCGTCTCCCACGGGTCGGCGTTGATGAGAATCTGCTTGGCCACGGGCGGCGGCGAGCTAGGGCGGCGGCGTGCCGGCCGCGGCGTCGGGGGCGGCGCGAAAGCGGGTGGCGAGCTTGTGGGTGCGGAGCGCGGGGAGCGCGTCCGGCGGGAGCTCGAGCAGTGCGGCGACGATCGCGCTCGGCCGCAGCGTGCCGTCCGGTCCGACGGCGATCTCCAGCGCGAGGCGCTGCGGCGCCACCATCTCGAGCGCCGTGACGGCTTGCCGGCCGTCGACGATCCGCTCCCCGCGCTTGCCCGCCTTCCGCACCGGCAATGCCGCGCCACGGCGGAAGCGGGACACGGCCGCCGTCACGGCGGCGGGGGCGGGCGGGTCCGGCAGGCCGCCAAGGTCGACCTCCCAGCGGAATCCCGCCACCGAGTGGTCGATGCTGCGCGCGGTGCGCGGAACCTCCACGGCGCCCAGCAGCTCGAGCCCGTGGGGCAGCTCGGGGGCGAGGCGGGCGCGCACCTCCGCCGCCGGGACGGCGTCGCTCAGCTCGACGTCGAGCAGCTCGTCCTCGCTGGACGCGCCCAGCGGCAGCGCAGGTCCGAAGGACAGCTTCGGTAGCGGGTGGTGGCCCCGCGAGAACGCGACCGGCAGATCCGCCCGGCGCGCGGCGCGCGCAAACACGGTGCTCAGCTCGCGCGTCCCGATGAAGCGCGCCGTCCCGACCTTGCGATAGCGGAGCCGCACGCGCTGGACGGCGGGAGGTGCGGGAGCCGCAGGTGCAAGCGACGACGGCACAGCGCCGAGCCACTCTTCCGCGTTGCCTTCGCCGCTCGCGGACCCGACTGCCGGGTCCGCGGTCGCGAGGGTGGCAGGGAGCGGGGCCGCATCGACCGCGTGCGGCGCCGCGGCGACCGGCAGGCGCGCCGCGCGGCGCGTGGCCACGTCGGTGCGGATGCGCCGCCAGGTGCGCGTTTCCCACTCCGGCAGCGCGTCGCCCTCCGACGTCGGCACCAGCATCTCCGCCCAACGCGAGACGCGGGCGCCGCGATGATCCGTGCCCTTGGCGCCGGCAGGGTGGTAGTCGACGTTGCGCACGGCTCGGAAATCGCACGCGCCGCAGTAGGTGCAGCGCTCGATCGAGCAGTCCGGCGTGAGCCGGCCCTCGACGGCGCGCGCCAGGTCCTGGCGCAGGAAGCGGTCGCTCACGCCGGCGTCGAGATGCGTCCAGGGGAGCACCTCGCCGAGCGGCCGGCGGCGGAGGTAGAACGCGGCATCGAGACCGTGCGCGGCGAGCGCATCGCGCCAGACGTCGAGGCGGCAGTGATCGGACCAGCCGTCGAAGCGGGCCCCGGCGCGCTGCGCCGTCTCGATGACGTCGGCCAGCCGGCGATCGCCCCGTGCGAACACGCCTTCGAGCCACGAGAGCTGGCTGTCGTGCCAGCGGAACTCGACGCCGCGACGGCCGAGCTCGCGGCGAAGCAGCGCCTGCCGGGCCTGCGTCTCCTGGGTGTCGAGCTGGGCCGCCCACTGGAACGGCGTGTGCGGCTTGGGGGAGAACGTGGAGACGCTGGCGGTCACCCGGAGGCGCCCGCGCGCCGCGCGCTGCACGCGTCCGGCCAGCTCGGCGATGCCGACCACGTCCTCCTCGGTTTCGCTCGGGAGCCCGATCATGAAATAGAGCTTGAGGCTCCGCCACCCGAGGTCGGCGAACAGCCGCGCCGCAGCGAGCAGCTCTTCCTCGCGGTACTCCTTCTGGATGACGTCGCGCAGGCGCTGCGTCCCCGCCTCGGGCGCGAGCGTGAAGCCGGTCTTTCTGACCCGCCGGATCTCCTCCAGGATGCGCGGCGACAGCGCGTCCACGCGCGTCGACGGCAACGACACCGCGACGTGGCGCGGTGCGAACTCGTCCATGAGCGACTTGAGCACGGGGTTGACGCCGCTGTAGTCGCCGGTCGAGAGCGACAGCAGCGACACCTCCTCGTAGCCCGTGCGTGCCATCAGCTCGCGCGTGGACGCGGCCACCCGCTCGGGGTTGCGCTCGCGCAGCGGACGGTAGATGTAGCCCGCCTGACAGAAGCGGCAGCCCTTCACGCAGCCGCGCATCACCTCGACGCTGGCGCGGTCGTGCACCACGCCGAGGTTCGGCACGATCGGATTGGCGGGCGGCGGAAAAGCGTCGAGGTCGGGCAGGACGCGCTTCGCGACGGTGGGCCGTTCGGGATCGAGCGGCGTCACCGCGGCGAGGGTGCCGTCGGGATGGTAGCGCGGGGCGAAGAACGCGGGGACGTAGACGCCGGGGAGCGTCGCGAGCGCGCGCAAGAGCGCGATGCGGTCGCGATGGTCCCAGGCGCGGACCGCATCGACGATCTGCCCCACCACCTCCTCGCCGTCACCCAGGACCACGGCGTCGAGAAAGGGAGCCAGCGGCTCGGGGTTGAACGCGCTCGGGCCGCCGGCGATCACCACCGGGTCGTCCGGACCGCGCTGGACGCTGCGCAGCGGGATGCCGCCCAGCTCGAGCATCGTGAGCAGGTTGGCGTAGGTGAGCTCGTACTGGAGACTGAAGCCGATGACGTGGAAGTCGCGCAGCGCGAGGTGGCTCTCGAGCGACACGAGCGGCAGGCCCCGCGCGCGCAGCTCCGCCTCCAGGTCCACCCAAGGTGCGTAGCAGCGTTCGGCGGCGACGTCGGGCCGGCGGTTCAGGAGATCGTAGAGAATCTGGAGTCCCAGGTGGGACTGGGCGATCTCGTACACCTCGGGGAAGCAGAGCGCGAAGCGCACCGGGACCCTCGCGAGGTCCTTGCGGACCGCGCCACGTTCGTCGCCCAGATAGCGGCCCGGCTTCTCGACCGAGGGAAGCAGCCGCTCGTACTCGGTCCGAAAAGTCCGAAGCATCGAGGGCGCGAATATAGGAGGGCTCCCCGGCCCGCGCAACGCCAGCTTGCGTGCGCGGGAAGGCCTGCTTATGATCGCGTCCATGTTCGGGATGGGCATGGGCGAGCTGGTGATCATCCTGGTGATCGTCCTCCTGGTCTTCGGCGCCGGCCGCCTGCCCGAGGTCATGGGAAGCCTCGGCAAGGGCATCCAGTCATTCAAGAAGGGCATGAAGGAGCCCCCCGAGATCGACGTCACGCCCGACAAGCCCTCGACGCCACCAAAGCCCGACGCGTAGGTTCCCTCCCACGCGCCACACCGAGAGCCGTCGCGCGCGCTCGGGGGCGATGCGGCGCAGACCGTTCGGCGGGGGCGACCCCTCGCCCCCCCGCACCGACGCCGAAAGCCTACTCGGCCCCTCCCGACCGCCTGCGACGTCGCACCGCTGCCACCTCGACGGCGAACTCCCGTAGCGGCATCGGCGGGTCGACGAACGCGATCAGGAAATCCCCCTCCTCACCAGGCAGCAGCCGCCAGTCCTGGGGCGGCTGGAGCGTCTGGAGGAGGTCGATCTCGCGCTCGGACAGGTCGTCCACGCGATGGGGTGCCGCGCCCGCGAAGACCACTCGTCGCTGCTCGCGCACACCGGCGACGCTGCCCTGGATCTCGATGGCGCTCACCGGAACCGGCGCGTTGTTGATCGCTCGGCCGGTGATCACGAAGACGAGGGTGTCGCCCTGCGCGCGCGCGTACTCACCCCGTACGTCGGTGAGCTGCACGTGCGCCGGGTTGAGGCGCATCGCGGCCAGATCCGGACCGACCACAGGGACCTGCGCGAGCAGCTCGGCGACCCGCCCGCCGTGCATGAAGATGTAGATCGACAGCAGCGCGAAACCGAGCGAGACCGCCATTAGGGCACGCAGGGCGAAGCGCGCGGCCGACCGCTGCCGGCGAGGCGGCTCGTCGCTCGCGACGGCGGCTACCTCCTCGTCGTCGGGCTCCTGCAGAGCGTCGGGCCCGTCGTCGTCACCCAGGAGCGTGGGACCCTCCGCTCCCGCCTCGGGGTCGAAGACGTGCTCGCAGCGCGAGCACCGGAACAGCGGGTGGTTACCCAGGTCCGACCATGGCGGGACGTGGTAGGCCGTGTCGCAGCCGGGACAGCGGATCGTCATCGTCCGGCCACGTTCCGACGGCCGAGGCTTCCCACCGTCCTCGCCACCCCACCCATGCGCGGCGACCTGTAGTGGTCGGGTGCGGCGCTGTCAACTCCGCTGGAGCGCCGCGAAGCTCCGCTGCGCGGCGCGAAACACGCCATGGAACAGGAATACGCTGACGACGAGTGGGAGGACGTGATAGGTCAACCGGAAGATCAGCACCGCCACGACCGCCTTCTGGAGCGGCACGCCGAGGCTCATGAACACGGCGGTCATCGAACCCTCCATGATCCCGAGACCGCCGGGCACGAAGGACACCAGCGAGAAGAAGAGGCCGACGCCGAACCCCACCATTACGAGCCCGGGCGGAAGGGGGTGGGACACGCCGCGGAAGGCTGCCCACAGGATCCCGCTCGTCAGGACCCAGTCGAACGTGATCCACGCCGTCGGGGCGATCATGCCGCGCTTCCGCGAGAGCAGGAATTCGATCCCGCGATCGAGGTTGTGCTGGTAGCGCCAGAACCGGACCAGGTCCGGCGTGCGACCGGGGGCGAACCGACGGAGCACGCGATGCGCGGTCCTGCCGATCCAGAAGAGCGTCAGGCGCCGCAGCCGGCGGTTGATGACCAGGACGAGTGCGTAGATCAGCACGCCCCCGAACGCAGCCAGGGCGGCGGTGGCGACGACCAGGGCGGCGCCGGTGAGCTGCTGGCGGATCACCAGCGACACGAAGCCGCCGAGGATGAAGAAGAGCAGCGTGAAGTTGGTGAGGAAGGTCTGTACCAGCGAGATGAGGACGGCGCGGCCCGAGGCCACGCCGTACTGCGAGAGCAGGAACATCCGCACGGCGAACCCCGAGAGCCCGGCGCTGGTGACCACGTAGTTCACGGTGTTGGAGACGAACGTGATGCGCAGCCAGACCGGGAACCGCAGGCGCTGGCCGGCGAGGTCCGCGATGCCCTGGTACGAGCGCGCCATGGCGGCATACGAGAGGAACGAGAACACCAGGGGTCCGATCAGGCCCGACGGGGGGATGCCCTTGGCGGTGTCGACCAGCGCCCGCGCGTCGGCCAGGAGCACGAGCGCGACCAGGAGGGCCAGGCCGACGAGAGCGGCCCCTATGAGCAGGAGACGGGACGGGGTGCGCGGGCTGTCAGCTCGAGGTTCCACGATGAGGCGCCGACCGGCCACGCGCGTCTACCGCAGCGTACCCTGATGGGGCAAGTCAGAGCACGGACACGCTCATCGGGCGTCGGCTGCGAAAGGCATAGAGGGCCGCCGGGCGGTGCGCCCCGCGGCGCATACGCCCCAGTGGTCGGAGCAGCCCGAGCGACAGCACTTTGCGACGGAAGTTGCGGCGGTCGAGCTGCCGGCCGAGGATGGCCTCGTAGAGGGACTGCAGCTCGCCCAGCGTGAAGGTGGCCGGGAGGAGCGTGTAGGCGAGGTTCGTGTACTGGAGCTTCGCGCGCAGCCGGGCGACGGCGAGCCGCGCGACCGCGGCGTGGTCGTAGGCGAGGGCGGGGAGGCGCGACACGGGCTGCCAGACCACTGCCTCGTACTTGCCGTCGGTGGCCGGACCCGTGACGCGCTCGGGGTCTGCCACCAGCCCGACGTACGCGACCGACACCACGCGGCCGTGCGGGTCGCGCTGCGGATGGCCGAAGCTGTAGAGCTGCTCCAGATAGACGTCGCCGACGGCGGCCTGTGCCCGCAGCTCGCGCGCGGCGGCGTCGTCGAGCGACTCGTCCTCCCGCACGCGTCCGCCCGGCAGCGCCCAGCAGCCGGCGAACGGTCCGCTGTGCGCCCGGACGAGCAGCACGAGCAGGACACCCGCCCGGACCGTGAACACGGCGACGTCGACCGCGACGACCGGTGCCGCCTGCGCGCTCACCCTCCCAGCTCGAGCATGCGCTCGAGCGCGCGCGCCGCTCGCACCCGGACGTCTTCCGGCAGCGTGATCTCCGGCCCCAGATCGCGCAGCGCGTCCCGCGTCCCCTCGAGCGTGATCATCTTCATGTAGGCGCAGAGCTTGCAGCTCTTGTAGAAGCGCTTCTCGGGGACCTCGAGAAGCAGCCGGTCGGACAGCCCGCACTCGGTCACCACCAGGAACTCGCGCTCCGGGCTCTCCTTGGCGTAGCGCACCATGCCACTCGTGCTGAGCACGGCATCGGCCAGGGCCAGGACGTCCTGGCGGCACTCGGGATGCGCGAGGATCTTCACCTGCGGCAGTGCGGCGCGTACCGCGGCGATCTGCTCCGGCGTGATCTGCTGGTGCACGTAGCAGTTGCCGTCCCAGGCGATGATGGTCTTCGCAGTCTGGGACTGCACGTGCGCGGCCAGGTTGCGATCGGGCACGAACAGGATGTGCTCGCTCGGAAGCGCTTCGACCACCCGCACGGCGTTGGAGCTGGTGCAGCAGACGTCGCACTCGGCCTTCACGTCGGCGGTGGTGTTCACGTAGCCGACCACGGCGAGGTCGGGGTACACCCGCCGCAGCTCCTCCCTGCGCTCGGCGAGGTCCTCCGCCGTGACGCTGTCGGCGAGCGAGCAGCCAGCGCGCAGGTCGGGGAGGATGACCGTCCGGCTCGGATTCAGGATCTTCGCCGTCTCGGCCATGAAGTGGACGCCGCAGAAGACGATCACGTGGGCCTCGACCTTGGTGGCCTCCCGGGCCAGCTCGAGGGAATCGCCGACGAAGTCGGCCACCTGGAAGATCTCCGGCCGCTGGTAGTTGTGGGCGAGGATCACGGCGTTGCGCGCGCGCTTCAGCGTCTGGATCTCGCCGACCAGGTCGGCGATGGCCGCACAGCGCTCCTCCGAGTAGCTCGCATCGCCCAGGCGGGCGAGGAGGCCATGGAGGTCGGCGCCGCTTGGCGCGTCCGGTGTGGGTTCGAGCATGACGGCTCCCTGGTTAGTGTCGAATGTACGCATACTCGATCCGCTTTCCGCGGCCGTGTCAAGGGCGACCGCGCGCGCCTTGCCAAACTCCCACCGGACCGCTAGGGAGGGCCGACCGATGCTGGAGGCCCTCACGGAGCCCCGCCGGGCGCTCGCACTGGCCGGCGCATATCGTCCGCTCGCGCAACGCGCCCTGGCGGACGCCGCGCTCGACGCCGACCAGGGGCGGGCGGTGCTGGCGACGCCGGACGACGAGCTGGCGGATCTCCTCTGGGCCGCCTACGCGGTGCGTGCCCGGCACTTCGGCCGCCGCGTGAAGCTCTGCGTCCTGAACAATGCCCGTAGCGGCCTCTGCCCCGAGGACTGCGGCTACTGCTCCCAGTCGGCGGTGTCCACGGCCGACATCGCACGCTACCGCCTGAAGCCGGTCGCCGAGCTGGTGGCGGCGGCGCGCCAGGCGGTCGCGGCCGGCGCGCGACGCTACTGCATGGTGACCAGTGCGCGCGGGCCGAGCCCCGCCGACATCGAGCACTTCGGGCGCGCCGCACGCGCCATCCGGACCGCACTGCCCCAGCTCGAGCTGTGCGTCTCGCTCGGCATCATGGGCGATGCCGACACGCGGGCGCTGCGCGCGGCGGGGATCGACTACGTGAACCACAATCTGAACACCAGCCGCCGCCACTACCCCGCTATCTGCACCACGCACTCCTACGACGATCGGGTGGCCACGGTGGAGAGCGCGCGCCGCGCGGGACTCCAGGCGTGCTCCGGCGTCATCGTCGGCATGGGCGAGACGGACGACGACTTGATCGACGTGGCCGGCGCGCTCGCCATGCTCCGCGTCGAGTCGCTGCCGGTGAACTTTCTTCACCCGATCGAGGGGACCCCGCTGGGCGAGCGTGAGCCCCCGCCGGTCGGGCGCTGTCTGCGGGCGCTGGCCCTCTTCCGCCTCACCAACCCGCGCGCCGAGATCCGTGCCGCGGGCGGCCGCGAGCGCTGCCTCGGTGGCGCGCAGGGGCTGGCGCTGTTCGCGGCCAACTCGGTGTTCGTGGACGGCTATCTGACGACGGCCGGACAGGCCCATCACGATGCCTCGGCCATGATCCAAGCCCTCGGCTTCCAGGTCGAGGACTCAGCGGCGCCCGTGGACGGCGCCGCGGGCTTCTCGGACGGGCTTGACGGGCGCGCAGAACGCGAGGAAGGGAAGGGGCAATGGACGAGCAGCTGGTAGCGCTACTGGGTGCGGCCGCGCCGGGGGACGACGACGACCTCGAGGACGACGAGGAGCTCGACGAGGACGACGTCGACTTCGAGGACGAAGAAGACGACGAGGACTGGGACGAGGAAGAGGAGGAGGAGGACGAGGACGAGTGAGCCCGGCCTCAGGCCCCGGCCACCGTCATCCGGCTCACCTTGACCGTCGGCGCCGACGTCGAGCCGCGGAACACGAGGTCGTTTCCGACCATCTCGATGCCGGCGAGCATGTCGCGTAGGTTGCCCGCGATTGTCACCTCCTCCACCGGGTAGGCCAGCTCGCCACGGTCGATCCAGAGCCCGGCCGCGCCGCGCGAATAGTCGCCCGTCACCAGGTTCACCCCGAACCCGATCAGCTCCGTCACGTAGAGACCGGCGGGCACCGAGGCGATGATCGCCTCGGGCGAGTGTGGTCCCGCGGCGAGGTGGAGGTTCGTCGGTGCCACGCCGGGCGCGTCGCCCGCCGCGCGACTGGCGTGTCCCGTCGGTCGCATGCCGAGGCGCCGGGCGGAGTAGGAGTCGAGGAGGTAGCTCTCGAGCACGCCGTCGCCCACGACGACCCGCCGCCGGGATGCGACGCCCTCGCCGTCGAACGGACGCGACGCCGGCCCACGCGGTCGCAACGGATCGTCGATCACCGTCACGGCCGGATCGGCGATGCGCTCGCCCAGGCGATCCAGCAGGAAGGAGGCCCGGCGATAGAGCGTGGTGCCGGCGACGGCACCTGCGAGGTGTCGCAGCAGCGAGGCGGCGGTCTCGGGGTCGAAGACCACCGGACATTCGGTGGTGGCGACGCGGCGCGCCCCGAGGCGCCGCACGGCGCGCCGGGCCGCCTCGGCGCCGACGATCGCCGGTGCGTCGAGGCCCGCCAGCCACCGCCCCGAGGTGTACCAGTAGTCGCGCTGCATGCTGCCGTTGCGGCGCGCGACCGGCGTCACCACGAGGCTGAAGCTCGACCCGCTGTAGGCGCCCTCGAAGCCCAGGCTGGACGCGTAGGCGACCTGTCCGCCAGCGCCCCCGAATTCGGCGCCCTCCGAGTTGTCGATCTCCGGCGCAGCCGCGAGCGCGGCCGCCTCGCCGTCGCGGGCGAGTGCCAGGCAGGACTCCGTCTCGAGGGTCTCGCTGGCGGGATCATAGAGCCCGAGGTCGGGCTGCGCGGTGGCGAGATCGTCGGGATCAGGCAGCCCGGCGAAGCGGTCGGGCGCCGTGGCTCGCGCCAGCCCACACGCCTCACGCGCGAGCGTGTCGAGCCCGCTGGCCGAGAGGTCGGCGGTCGAGACGATGGCCGTCGAGTCGCCGACGAAGACCCGCACCCCGGCGCGGCGCTCCCGCGCGCGTTTGAGCTTCTCGACGGCTCCCAGCCGGACGCCCACCTCGAGCCCGTCGCTCTCGCCCGCGAGCGCGTCGGCCGCACGCGCGCCGGCCGCGAGCGCGTCGTGCACGAGGCGCCGGGCGACGTCGCGCAGGTCGTCCGGTGTGCTCACGCCCCGGTCCCGCCGACGGTGAGACCATCGATGCGGACGGTGGGGAGGCCCACACCGACCGGGACCGACTGCCCGTCCTTGCCGCAGGTGCCGAGGCCCTCGTCGAGCGCCAGATCGGCGCCGACGCGGCTGATGCGTGTGAGCACGTCGGGTCCGTTGCCGATGAGGGTGGCGTCGCGCACCGGACGGCCCACCCGGCCGCCTTCGATGAGGTAGGCCTCGCTGGCCGAGAAGACGAACTTGCCCGACGTGATGTCTACCTGGCCGCCGCCGAACGAGACGGCGTATAGACCGCGGTCGACGGACCGGATCACGTCCTCCGGCGCGTCCTCGCCCGCCAGCATGAAGGTGTTGGTCATGCGCGGCATGGGCAGGTGCGCGAAGCTCTCGCGCCGCCCGTTGCCGGTGAGCGGCATGCGCATCAGCGCGGCGTTCTGGCGGTCCTGGAGGTAGCCGCGCAGGATGCCGCGCTCGATCAGGACCGTGCGACCGGTGGGCGTGCCCTCGTCGTCGACGTTGAGCGAGCCGCGCCGGCCCGGGATGGTCCCGTCGTCGACGACGGTGCACAGCTCGGACGCGACACGCGTGCCGATGCGGTCGGTGAACGCCGAGGTGCGCTTGCGATTGAAGTCGCCCTCGAGGCCGTGGCCGATGGCTTCGTGGAGGAGAATGCCGGGCCAGCCGGGACCCAGCACCACCGTCATCGTCCCCGCGGGTGCCGGCGTCGCGTCGAGGTTGACGAGCGCCTGTCGAGCCGCCTGGCGTGCGTAGCGCTCCGCGCGGCCGTCCTGGAGGTCGCGGAAGGCGTAGCGGCCGCCGCCTCCCGCCGAGCCCTGCGTGCGGACACCGCCGCGTTCCGCGATGCAGGCCACGCTCACGAGCAGCAGCGGGCGCACGTCGCCCACGAGCAACCCTTCGGGCCCTGCGACGAGCACGATGCGGTGCTCGAGGCCGAGCCCGGCCATGACCTGCGTGATCGCCGGATCCTGGGCGCGCGCCACCGCGTCGAGCCGCTCGAGCAGGGCAACCTGGTCGGCGAGTGGCGTGTCGAGCAGCGAGCCGTCGAGTGGATAGAGGTCGTGCGCACCGGCGGAAGTGTGCGGCACGAGCGCCGCCGCGTCGCTCCCGTGGTCGGTGATGCCGCGCGCGGTGCGGGCCGCGAGCTCGAGGCGTTCGAGCGAGATCTCGTCGGAGTAGGCGTAGCCGCTGCGCGCCCCGGCGAGGACGCGCACGCCCACGCCCTGGCGCACGTTGCGCGTCGCCTTCTTGACGATGCCGTCCTCGAGCGACGCGGTCTGCACGGTCGCCAGCTCGAAGTAGCAATCCGCCCAGTCTCCACGCCGCCCCAGCGCCGTCCCGAGCACCTGCTCGAGCGCCGTATCCGTCAAGCCGAAGCGTTCGAGCACCATGCGCTGTGGAGCCGCGGGCAGCATGTGTGCGACGCTACCAGAGGGATCCAGCCGGTGCCAACCGGGGCTGGCTGGGGATGGACAGGCGCGGGGGCGCGGGCCATACTTCCCCTCCTCCCGATGGCTTCTCCGCCAAGTCGCGGGGTGCTCGCGAGCCTGCTGCAGGTTCTCGATCGCCCGGGGCCACTCGTCATCCTCCCGCACGACAACCCCGATCCCGACGCCATGGCGAGTGCTGCGGCGCTCAAGTATCTCGCTGGCAAGCTGCTGGAAAAGCCAGCGCATATCGCGCTCGGGGGCATCGTCGGCCGAGCCGAGAACCGCGCCATGCGGACCTATCTGAACATCGATCTGGTGCCCGTGAGCGAGGTGGCCTTCGACGGCAACGTGCAGATCGCGCTGGTGGATACCCAGCCGGGTCGGCCCAACAACTCGCTGCCGGCCGGGGTGGTGCCGCACGTGGTCATCGACCATCATCCCGCCTACGCGGAGTACCCGGGCGTGCCGTTCCTCGACCTGCGCGACGCCTACGGCGCGACGTCGACCATCCTGACGGAATACCTGCGCGAGTCACGGCTCGATCTCGACCACAAGATCGCCACCGCGCTGTTCTACGGCATCGCCGCCGAGACGCAGGATCTGGGACGCGAGGCCACGCCGGCCGACATCGAGGCCGCCCACTTCCTCTATCCGCATGCCAACAAGCGGCGGCTCGCCAAGATCGAGAATGCGCGCGTTCCGCGCGAGTATTTCCGTGTGTTCCGCGAGGCCATCGACAAGGCGATGCTGTATGCCGATCGCGTGGTGATCTCGGTCCTGGGCGAGGTCCAGTACCCCGACATGGTTGCCGAGGTCGCCGACTTCCTGCTCCGGCTCGACCAGGTGGAGTGGTCCGCCGCCATCGGGACGTTCGAGGGATGTCTCCATTGCTCCATCCGCACCACGGAGCGCGACGTGAATGCGGGCGAGATCCTCCAGCGCGTGCTGGGGAGCAAGCTGGCCGGCGGGCACGACCAGATCGCCGGCGGGCGTATCCCGGTCGGGACCGAGCCCGAGGCGCGGTCGCGTGCCGCGGCGACCGTACGGGACCGGTTGCTGGTCGAGCTCGGCGTGGTGGACCAGGGCCGTCCGCTGGTCTGAGCCGCGCGCAGCCCGCGCAGCGCCGTAGGTCTCGCGTCGGTCTCCTATGCCGCGCGCGCCGCATCGGCTTCCGCGCGGACGGAGGCGTCGGGGTCCTGGCGGCACGTGCGCTCGAGCGCGTCGCGCGCCGGGCGTCCACCGAGCCGCCCGAGCGCCCACGCCACATGGGCGCGGACCAGCGGCTCGGGGTCGGCGAGCGCGGCGACGAGCGGCGATACGGCGTCGGGATTGCCGCTGTTGCCGAGCGCGACGGCCACGTTGCGCAACAAGCCGCGGCGCCGGGTGCGTGTCACGGCGGTGCGCGCGAAGCGTGCGCGGAATGCGTCCGCATCGAGCGCCAGCAGCTCGGGCAGGAACGGCGCGAGGGCCTCGTCGGGCTCGCTCCGCGCGTCGCGGTTCCACGGGCAGACCTCCTGGCAGACGTCGCAGCCGAAGATCCAGTTCTCGAGCGCCGGACGGAGCGCCACCGGAAGCGCCGTGCGATGCTCGATCGTCAGATACGAGATGCAGCGGCGCGGGTCCATCGCGTACTCCGTGAGGGCCCCGGTCGGGCAGCCGGTGAGGCAGCGCGTGCACGTGCCGCAATGGTCGGCGGGAAGGGCCACCGCCGCGAGCGTCACGTCGGTCAGCAACTCGGCCAGGAAGAAATACGATCCTGCATGCCGGTGCAGGAGGAGCGTGTTGCGCCCGATCCAGCCGACTCCTCCGCGCATGGCCCATTCGCGCTCGAGGATAGGCCCCGTGTCGACGTACGGTCGGAAGGTGCTCCCCGGCCAGCGCGCCTGCAGGCGGCGCATCAGGTGGTCGAGGCGCGCCGCGATCGCGTCGTGATAGTCGCGCCCCGCGGCGTACGCCGCCATGCGTCCCCGCAGCGTCGCGCGCCAGTCGGCCGGCGGCGGCGGGGGTGGCCGGTAGGGGTATGCCAGCGTGATGATCGCCCGCGCCCAGGGCCAGGCCCGCCGGGGATCGATGCGACGGTCCGGGCGACGTTCCAGATACCGCATCTCGCCGGCCCGCCCGTCGGCGAGCCAGTCCGTCAGGAAGGCGGCACGCGGCAGCTCGGTGAGCGGCGCGCAGCCGGCGAGGGGGAAGCCCACGGCCCGGGCGTCCCGCGCGATCAAGTCTGCGGCGTCCGCCATTGCGTCCTCTCCTGGCAGGCGCTGGCCGGATTGCCAAGTCGGCCAGGATAGGGTGGCTTGTTTGTACCGTCCAATGCGCATCCATGGGGCCATCCGTCGGCGGATGGAGGGGGCGCCAGTTTGGGCTCGCAGCGGTCGCCGCCGTTCGGGTAGCGTCCCGCGCACGCGATCTAGGCTCGGGAGGGAAGAGGGCATGCCGCAGCGCACGGCCACCACGATCGGCGAGCGCGAGACGCTCCTCCGCCGCTACCTGCCGCTCGTACGGCGCGTGGCGCGGCGTCACCTGGAGAAGACCCCGGCGGCAGACCTCGACGATCTGGTCGCGTGGGGCACGATCGGACTCCTCACCGCGCTCGAGCGCTACGACCCCGGGCGCGCCACGTTGTTCTCGACGTACGCTCGCTTCCGCATCCGGGGCACGATTCTCGACCAGCTCCGCGCGCTCGACTGGGTGCCGCGAAGCCTGCGCGAGAAGGCCGCGCAAGTCGAGCGCACGGCCGGCGTCCTCGAAGCGCGGCTCGGGCGTCGAGCCACCGAGGAGGAGCTGGCGGCGGCGCTCGCCCTCTCGCTCGAGGGTCTGCGCGCGCTTCGGAGCGCGATCGCGCCCGTCGGCGTGGTCAGCCTCGACGAGCCCGGCGCGGGCTGGGACGACCAGGCGTTCCCGCCCGGGCGCGACGAGCCCGGGCCGCTCGCCACCCTGCTGCGCCGCGAGCAAGGGCGCCTGATCGCGGACGCCATCCGCGGGCTCCCCCAGCGGGACCAGGTTCTCTTGTCGCTCTACTACCGCGATGAGCTCACCATGAAGGAGGTGGGTACCGTGCTGGGGCTGACCGAGTCCCGCGTGTCGCAGCTGCACGCGCAGGCCCTCGCGCGGTTGCGCGCGCAGCTGAGAGAGCCCTTCGCGGAGGTCGCCCAGGCCGGGTAGCGGATCGCGCACAAGCGCTCGCCATCGGCGGTCGATGATACAGGCAGAGGGCATGGGAGGCTCGCGGCAGGAGATGCCCCCCCCGGGGCGCGGAGCGATGGACGCGAGCGTGGCGCGGATTCGCGCACGCGTACGCGCACGCCGCTACCTCGTCGACGCGGACGCCACCGCGCGGGCACTGCTGGTGGCACTCGACCACCACGACAGGGCTGCGCCGAGCCGTTCGTGCAGGTCGCAGGTCCGCCGTCACGACTCGGATAGCACGGGCAGGAGGGCCGGCGTAGAAGCGCACCATGCGCCGGAGCGATGCCCACATCCTCACCACCCATGCCGGCAGCCTGCCGCGCCCGCGACCGCTCACCGAGGTGTTCATCCGCCAGAGTCGTGGCGAGGCGGTGGACGAGATCGAGCTCCGGCGACTCGTGAGCGACGCCGTGCGGCGGGTCGTCGAGCGCCAGCGCGACGTCGGGATCGACGTCGGGGGCGACGGCGAGCAGTCGCGCGAGAGCTTCTTCACCTACGTCCGCCACCGGCTGAGCGGCTTCGGTGGCGAGAGCGTGCGTCCCGTCATGCGCGACCTGCTGCGCTACCCGAGCTTCGTCGAGCAGAAGCTGCCCGAGTTCAGCCGCCCGATGGTGAGCCTGATGAGCGCCCCCAAGGCGGTCGGCGCGGTGCGCTACCTCGATCCCGCGGTGGCCCTTGGCGAGGTGGACCGCTACCGCGCCATCGTGGCCGAGGTGGGCGCCGGGTTCGTCGAGTCCTTCATAACCGCGCCATCGCCCGGGATCGTCGCGTGCGCCATGCAGAACGCCTACTACCCGGGCCTGCCGGAGTACGTCGCGGCGCTCGCCGACGCGCTGCGCACCGAGTACGAGACCATCGTCACACGCGGGCTGGTCCTCCAGGTCGACTGCCCCGACCTCGCCATGGAGCGCCATACGCGGTTCGCCGACCGCCCGCTGGACGAGTTCCTCGCCTTCGTCGACCTGGTGATCGACGCGCTCAACCGCGCGCTCGCGCGCTGCGCCCCCGACCGCGTCCGGCTCCACGTCTGCTGGGGGAACTACGAGGGGCCGCACGACCTGGACGTCCCCCTCGAGGCGCTGCTGCCGCACCTCTACCGCGCGCGCGTCGGTGCGCTCGTGCTCTCGATGGCCAACCCGCGGCACGCGCACGAGCACCGCTGCTTCGTCCGCCAGCCGCTCCCGGCGGACTGGCTCCTGGTGGCGGGGGTGATCGACACCACGACGAACTACGTCGAGCACCCCGAGGTCGTGGCGGAACGGCTCGAACGCGCCGCCGCCGCCGTCGGTGACCCACGCCGCGTGCTCGCCGGGACCGACTGCGGCTTCGATACCGCGGCCGGCCTCGGCACGGTCGCCGACGACGTGGTGTGGGCCAAGTTGCGCGCCCTGCGCGCGGGCGCCGACCTGGCGACGCGCCGGCTGCTGCCTACGGCAGCGGGGAGACCAACTTGATGTGCGTGTCGCTCTTCGCCCGCTCGGTGCGGAAGCAGCCGAGCAGCAAGGCGTGGCGCCCGAAGCTGATGCGCGCCGCGCTGCCCCCGTGCCCGCGGGCGACGTGACGGACCTCATGATATCCGGTCTCCATGGCCGACTTCGGCATCGGCGTCGAGCGCTCAGCGGTCGGGGTGGCGTGGATCGTGCTTCGCAACCCCGCACGGCTGAATGCCCTCCGGCTCGAGATGTGGCAGGCGCTGCCGGAGGTAGTGCGGGCGCTGGACCTCGACCCGGCCGTGCGGGTGCTGGTCCTGCGCGGCGCTGGCGAGGAGGCCTTCGCGTCGGGGGCGGACATCTCGGAGTTCGCCACCCGGCGCAAGGACGCCGCCTCGGCCGCCGCGTATGAGGAGGTGACCGCGGCCGCGTTCGCGGCGCTCCTGGCGGTCGAGAAGCCGGTCGTGGCGATGATCCGGGGGGTGTGCATCGGTGGCGGGCTCGCGATCGCGGCATGCGCCGACCTGCGCATCGCGTCCCACGACGCACGCCTCGCGCTGCCGGCGGCGCGGCTCGGCCTCGGCTACCACCAGAGCGGCGTCGAGCGGCTAGTTGCGCTGCTCGGCCCGGCGGCGGCCGCGGAGCTGTTCTTCACCGCGCGGCAGTACACGGCGGCGGAGGCCCTCCAGATCGGCCTTCTCAACCGGGTGGTATCGGGCGCAGAGCTCGGTTCCTTCACGGAGCAGTACGTGGAGGCGATCGCCCGCAACGCGCCCCTCACGCTGCGCGCCGCCAAGCGTGCCATCCTGGAGGCACAGCGCGCCCCCGAGGCGCGCGACCCGGCCGGCGTGGCGCGACTGATCGCCGCATGCTTCGAGAGCGCCGACTACGCCGAGGGAGTCCGGGCGTTCCTCGAGAAGCGCCCGCCCCGGTTTCGCGGCGCGTGAGCCGCGAGGCCTCTAGAGCCAGCCGCCGCCGTTCGGGCTCACGACCTGCCCGGTGACGAAGCCGGCTTCGTCCGAGGCGAGGAAGGCGCAGGCCGCGGCGACGTCGTCTGGCGTTCCGAGCCTGCCCACGGGGATCTGCCGCCGCGATTGCTCGAGCAGCTCCGGCGGGATGCCCGAGCCCCGCAGCATCGGCGTGTCGACCAGCCCCGGGGCGATGGCATTCGCCGTCACGCCATGGGAGCCGACCTCGAGCGCCAGGGCCTTCGTGAACCCGATCACCCCGGCCTTGGCGGCGGCGTAGTGCGTCAGGTTCGGTCCGCCGCGCAGGCCGCCCACCGACGAGATGGTGACGATGCGACCCCAGCCGGCCGCGAGCATGTCGGGCAGCACGGCGCGGGTCACGAGGAACGTGCCGCGGAGATGCACGGCGAGCATGCGATCCCACTGCGCCTCGGTCATGGTGTGCAGGGGCGAGAACCCCGCGATGCCCGCGCTGCATACGAGCACGTGGACGGCGCCGAGTCCGCTGCGCGCGGCCTCCACCGCCGCCTGCACCGCGCCGGCGTCGGCTACGTCGGCCACCACCGCCTGCGCGGCGGCGCCCGCGGCGGCGACCTCGCCGGCGACGGTCCGTGCGGCGCCGAGATCGACGTCGAGGACGGTCACCCCGGCGCCGTCACGGCCGAGCCGGTGGGCGACGGCGCGTCCGATGCCGGAGGCACCGCCGGTCACGAGCGCGTGTCGCCCTCCGAGTCCCATCGCCAGGGACCAGTGTACTGTCCACGAGGTGACTTTACTACGAACGCAAGCCGCCTCGCGGACAGTACACGCGCAGCCCGTTCGCACGTCCGGAAGAGCCGGCGAGCATCTCCCGCTTGACAGCCAACAGGGGGCGAGGCCAAGTCGTCGACATGAAGCGGGTGCTTCTCGCCCTCGTGCTGGTCCTCGCCGTTGGCGGGGGGGCGGCGTGGTACTGGCAGAGCCAGCTCATCGGCAGCGCGGGGCGCTGGTACCTGGGCCGCATCGCCAGCCGCGAGAACGCGTCGGGCACCCTCGACGAGCGTCGGCGCATCCTGGCCCAGATGAACCGCTACCTGCTGATGCCGCCGCCCGCCGACGCCCAGGTGCCCGAGCTGTTCGACCTGGTGACACAGCTGTCGTCCCGCATTGCCACGGGCGAGATCTCGCTCAACTGGGCAGCGTACATCTACACCACGTATCAACGCGACATGATCCAGCAGCGGCCCGACGGCATGCCGCGGCGCTCACCGGACGAGGTGGGGGCGCAGCTGGCGCGGTACGTCGAGTTCTTCCACATCCAGAAACGTCCCGACCAGCGCGGCGTCACGGTAGGCGACATCATGGGCACCGGGGACGACGTGATCAGCCTCGACGAGATCAAAGAAGCGGAGCGCACGGGGAAGCAGATCGACCTCCGCACCCGCGGGGCCAAGTAGGGCTGGACGCTCGCAGCGGGCTGCGGGCGCCCGCGTCGTCTCGCGGCTACTCCGTCGTCACCGGCAGGCCCGCTTCGGTCCATCCCCGCCAGCCGCCCCACATGGAGAGGACGTGCGTGTAGCCCATCTGCCGGAGGGCATCGGCGGCGAGGGCGGAGCGATAGCCGCCGCCGCAGTAGAGGACGATCGGCGCGTCGTGGTCGGGGATCGTGGCCTCGATATCGCGCTCGATGATGCCCTTGCCGAGGTGGCGGGCGCCGGGCAGGTGACCGCGCGCGAACTCGTCCTGCTCGCGGACGTCGAGAAGATGGAAGCGGTCACCCGACTGCTGCATGGCCCGGACGTCGTCGATGCTCACCTCGCGGATACGCTGGCGCGCCGCCTCGACCAGACGGAGGAATCCCGGGTTGTGCTGCATGGGAACGGAGTCTCGGGTCGGCCTCCTAGCACCGGCGCCGGATGGCGTCGATCGGGGGTTCGCGCTCGGCCACGGATGCGCTACATCCGGAGGCGTGACCTTCGACGCCGTGGTGGTGGGCGGGGGGCCGGGGGGCAGCACGGCCGCCTGGCGGCTGGCGCGCGCCGGCGCGCGCGTGCTCGTGCTCGACGCCGCGCGCTTCCCGCGCGTCAAGCTCTGCGCCGGTTGGGTGACACCCGCCGTGTGGCGCGATCTCGACCTCGACCCGGGGGAGTATCCCGAGACCGTTCAGGCCTTCGCGTCGGTGTCGGTGGCCGTGGACGGCGCCGAGCACGCAACGCACTTCGGGCGGGTGGCGAGCTACGGCATCGTGCGTGCCGAGTTCGACACCTTTCTCCTGCGCCGCGCGGCGGACGCGGGAGCGACGGTGCGCGAGGGCCAGCGCGTGCGCGTCCTGCATGCGGTGCCGGGCGGCGTCGTCGTGCAGACCGACGAGGCGACGGTCACGACGCCGATCGTGGTCGGTGCCGGCGGGCACCACTGCCCGGTGGCGCGAGCCTTCGGCGAGATCAGCGGCGACGAGGACGTCGTGGTCACGCAGGAGAGCGAGACGCGCGTCGGCGCCGCACGCCTGCGCACGCTCACGCCCCGCCACGGCTCGCCGGAGCTGTTCGCCGAGCCTGACTTCCACGGTTACGGCTGGTACTTCACGAAGGGTGACTTCCTGAACGTGGGCGTCGGCGCCGTCGGCGGCATGCCGATCGGGCGCCGGCTCGAGCGCCTGCGCGCGGCGCTCGAGGCCAGCGGACGCCTGCCGGCCGGGCTCGAGCTGACGCCGTTTCGCGGCCACGCCTACGGGGTGCGGCGGCGCCGGCCGCGGCGGCTGGCAGGCGATCGCTTTCTCCTCGTCGGCGACGCCGCCGCGCTGGCGCGCGATTTTTCGGGCGAGGGGATCGGCCCCGCGGTGCGGAGCGCTCGCCTCGCCGCGGATGCCCTCGTCGCGGACGGGCCCGGCACCTATCCGGATCGCATCGCGGAGGCGTTCGGCAGCCCGTCTCCGCTCCTCGGCGGACTGCTCGGACTCCTGCCGGCGCGCGCGCTCGCGACCGCCGCGCGACTCGCCTGCACCCAATCGTGGATCCGGCGCCGGCTCGTCCTCGAGGGTGCCTTCGGCATGGGGTGACGCGCGGTGCGGTCGATCCAATCCTCGATCAGCGCGACGTCCTCGAATCCAGGCAGCCGGCGGATGGTCGCGTCGATCCGGCGCGCGGCCACGCGGCCGTCGGCGCCGCCGAACAGGTAGTCCGCCAGGAAGCGCACCTCGGCGTCGGGCTGCACCCCGCTGCCGACGGGTGCCCAGAATCGGTCGACCAGGAAGCGCGCCACGCGACCGGCGCGCGGGTTCCCGAGTCGGCGTGCCGCCTGATGAAAGTAGAAGGCGAAGTGTCGCGACTCGTCGCGCCCGATGCGCGCGCACAGCTCGACCAGCACGGGGTGCGGCTCGAGCTCCGCCAGCCGCTGGTACCCGGTGAGCGTGGTCAGCTCGTTGATGGCGCCCCACACCATGTGGACTCCCACGAAGTCCGGCCACAGGCGCGAGACGAAGCCCAGGGCACGTTCCTCGAGGCGGGACATCCACGGCTGCCGTGAACGCTGACGCTCGAGGGGCGCACACCCCGCCGCCGCCAGCAGGCGCGCCAAGGCGCGGCCGTGAAAGGTCTCCTCGTAGAACCAGCAGGCGAGGAAGGTCGCCACGTCGGGGTCGTCGATCGCGCGCGTCGCGAGGAGCTGGCGCACGTAGACGATCGTATGACTCTCGATGTCCTGCATGTAGCGCAGCGCGCGCACGGCGTCGGCGCCGAGCGGCGTGTGCCGCAGCTGGTCCCACGCGATGCCGTCGAGGTCGAGGGCGCGGGAGCGGGGAGCCCACGTGTCGATGGCCGCTTTGTCCATGATCCACCTACGGTCGTCGGGACGGTACGGATGCCGTCTCCCGGCGACATGCCGAGACGGGCGCCGCCTGGCAAGACGGGCTCCAGGGCACATTGACACGCGCGTGGGGTGCGTCGCATCGTCGTCCCATGGCGATCCGTCAGGTCGTCCCAGCCGAGGCGGCGTGCGAGCTCACGGCCGAGCCGTCGGCGGTCTACCTCGACGTCCGCACGCCCGAGGAGTTCGACGCCGGTCATCCCGCCGGCGCGCGCAACGTGCCCGTGCTCCTCATGGACCCGGCATCGCGCCGCCCGCGGCCCAACGCGGACTTCGTCGCGGTGGTGCTGCGTCATCTCGCGCCCGGGACGAAGTTGCTCGTCGGGTGCCAGAGCGGAATGCGCTCGCAGCGGGCGTGCGAGCTGCTCGCCGACGCCGGCTACACCGACCTGGCCAACGTGCAGGGCGGCTTCGGCGGGACGGACGATACGGCCGGGTGGAAGGACAGCGGGCTGCCGGTCGAGACCGGCGGGGCGGGGCGCCTCGTCTAGGGCCCGACTCGAGAGCCGCGGCCGTCGCTCCAACGCCCAGCGTAGATCAGCTGGTGCCAGTCGTGGACGTGCGCCGGAACACGGTGATCGCTCGCGTAGTCGTAGGACAGGCCGCGCACGCAGCCCGGCCGCGGCTCCGGACGCCAGAGGAGCGACATCTGTCGTGTCCGCGACACAAGTTGGCACTATGGCGCAAGAATGCCCTGGGCTGAAGCGCTACGTTCGCCGCCGGGAGGACGCCATGACGGCCAAGGGCATTTTCTACGTGTTCGCTTCCGTGTCGGACCTGGCGCGGAGCAAGAAGTTCTACGGCGAGACGCTGGGCTGGACGCTGGGCACCGATGAAGCCGACGTGGCCGGGTTCAGCGTCGGGAGCGGCTACCTCGTCATCCACGCCGACGATCGGCAGGGAGAAGCCCGCCGCTACGCCGGCGGCATGCACGTCGCGATCCAACTCGACGACGTGGACGCCGAGCACGCACGTCTCCGGGAACTGGGTGTCACGGTGAGCGAGCTGCGCGACCAGCCGTGGGGGGAACGCAACTTCTCCTTCGACGATCCGGACGGCTACGTCTGGTGGTACGGCCAGCCCCGGCGCTAGGAGCGCGACTTGGGACGTGGGTCTCGGGTCGGGCTCGTCACGCGCCGGCGGGCACCCCGAGGACGCCGCGGATCGCGCTGGCGAGCGCCTCGGCATCGGCAGGGGCGACGGCAACGGGGAAGTCTTCGAACAGCTCCCGTTCCTCGCGCCGGACGTGTGCCTCGAGCAGGTCGGCGAACGCGACCAGCGCCGGCGCGAGCGCGGGCTCGCGGTCGGCGGCCGCTACCTGGTCGCGCAGCGCTTCCAGCTGGCGATGCTCGCCGATCAGCTGGTCGAGCAGCGCCGTCCGGGCGCAGTCGCTCCCCAGCCGCGTGCGCAGGAAGGGAAACAGCACGTCCTCCTCGGCGCGGAAGTGCGCCACCAGATGATGGTCGAAGAAGGCGAGGGCATCCGCGGCGCGGCTCTGCGCCGTGCTCGCCGGCGTCATGGCCGTCACCGCGCCCGGCGGTGCGGGGTGGTGGAGGCGGAATGCGAGCAGGAGCGCGTCGCGGTGCTGGTGCGAGAGCGGGATCAGACTCGGGTGGCGGCGACGTCGCGGCATGCCGGCTCTGTTAGCCCGCAGAGCAGTTCCCGTCGACCGGTGCGCGCGACGGGTTGATCGCGGAGCGGCCGGACGCTATCCGCCGAACATGGCGGACGCGGTCTATCTGGTGCGTGACTTGCTCTTCGTTTCCAGGATCAACGAGGCTGCCGATCACTTCGGGATCCCGGTGCGGGGCGCGCGCGACGCCGATGGCCTCGCGGCTGCTGCACGTGGCGCGCGGCTGATCATCATCGATCTCCGGCACCCGGACGCCATGCGGGCGCTGGAGCTGCTCGCCGGTGATCCCGACACCGCCGGCATCGAGTCGTTCGGCTTCGTCGGACACGCGGAGATCGACGTCATGGAGACCGCCAAGGCGCTCGGGTGCAAGCGCGTGCTGGCGAAAAGCCAGCTCGCCGCCGAGCTGCCGCGGCTCTTCGGCCGGCTGAAGGGCCTCGACGTCGGTTGACTGCCTCGGGCCCCCCTGCCAGCTTCGCGCGCATGCGCTTCGGGCTCTTCGGTGTCAACTTCGGATCCTGCGCCGACCCCGACCTGCAGCGGCGGATCGCGGTGGCGGCCGAGGAGTCGGGCTTCGAATCGGTATGGACCGGCGAGCACGTCGTGCTGCCGATCCGTGACAACCCCGTCCAGACTCCCGCCGAGACCCCCTTCCTCGACTCGCTGCTGTCACTGGCGCACATCGCCGGATTCACGACCCGGCTCCGGCTCGGCACCGGCATCCTCATCCTCCCGCACTACAACCCGGTACTGCTCGCGAAGGCGCTGACGTCGCTCGACGTGATCTCGGGCGGCCGGCTCATCGCCGGCTTCGGCGGCGGCTACGTCGAGGCCGAATTCCGCGCCGTCGGAGTCGACTTCCACCGGCGCGGCGCCATGGCCGACGAGTACCTGGGCGCGATCCGCGCGCTGTGGACGCAGGGCGAGCCCCAGTTCCAGGGGCGATTCGCCGAGTTCGCCGACGTCCGCTTCGAGCCCAAGCCGGTCCAGCGCCCGCATCCGCCGATCGTCGTCGGTGGAACGGCGCCGCCGGCGCTACGGCGCGCGGCGCGCGAGGGAAACGGGTGGTACGGCTTCGCGCTCACCGTCGCGCAGACCGCGTCCATCGTGGAGGAGCTGCGCCGCCTGCGCGCCGAGCTCGGCCGCGCCGACGAGCCGTTCGATATCTCCCTCACGACCTTCGAGCCGCTCACGGAGGGGCTCGTGGCGCGGGCGGAGGAGGTGGGCATCCACCGGCTGATCATCCTGCCCCGGGTCCCGGCCACCGCGCTCGAGGCCACCGTGCGCGACCTGGGCGCGCGCTTCTGCAAGCGAGCGTGAGCGCCCCGCTGCTGCGGGCCGTTCTCTGGGTGCACCCGCTGCTGGGGCTGGCCACGGTGGCGCTGGCCGTGCGCCAGGCGAGCCTCGGGCTGCGCAGTCGTGCGCCCGGCCCGGGCGCGGCAGCGCTGCGGGCGCGACATCGCCACCTCGGGCCGTGGCTGCTGGGACTCGTCGTCACCAACTGGCTCGCCGGGCTGGGAAGCGTGTGGATCGACCCGCGCGACATCGAGCTGGCGGCCAGCGGGCACTTCCGGGTCGGCAGCGCGCTCGTGGTGCTCTACGGCCTCGCGGCGCTGGTCTCGCGTCGCATCGATCGCGATCCGCGGGCGCGCGCGGTGCACCCGTGGATCGGGGCGGTGGCGCTGCTGCTGTCCGGGGTACAGGTGTTCCTCGGGCTGCAGCTGATGCCGCTCTGACGACCGCCCCCGAGACGGAGTCTCGCGGCGACACGCGGCGCGAGCCGGTGCGGGCGCGGCTTCCCAAGTAGCCTGGCCCCGAGCGACGGCACTGGGCCAGGCTTCAGGGACAGGATCCGGCCCGACAGGGCGTCGCCGCGCGACCGAGGCAGCCAGGCTGCGCCTGTGCCAGGTCGAGCACGGCGTAGGTCTCGGTGCGTCCGCTGGGGCACGTGACCGTCAGCGTGCCATCGTGGGCGGTGCGAATGACCCACTGCTTTCGCCGGCGGACATAGGTGGACGCGAGGCCGTCAGCGGTGGAGACGACGCTCGCCGTGGTGCACACCTTGCCGTTGGCATTCCTGACGGTGAGCGTTCCCGTCCCGCTCTGGATGTCGAAGGCGCTCACCGTGGAGGCGCCGTTCTCCCAGCATGTCGTCACGCTCGTCTGGAGGACGTCCGGCGAGAGGTCCGTCTGGGTGGTGCACGCTCCTGCCGGCTTGAAGCAGCTGAAGAGCGTTTTGAGACAGCTCTTCTTGAAGGCTCCCGTGCACCGCGGCCTGGCGGTGGCGACGCTCGGCAGAGCGAGCGCGATGACGAGGATGGAGACGCCGATCGATGGTGCTGTACGCATGGCCGGACCTGTTGCGACTCACATGCCAACGTCGCGGCAAGCACGCACGGGCCTCGCATGGCGAGCGACGGTGTGCGCCGGTCTCAGGGACGTTACACCCCAAACCCGCTTGCACGGGGAAGTGACACGACCGGCGCGCACGCGACGGGGATCGGCATGCCTGCGGGGCGCGGGCACGGGGGCACGGCCGTTGCTCTGCGGGGCGTCGGGAGGATCTGTTCCATGTCGCAACGCCTTCTGCTCGTCGCGCTGGTCACCGCGACGCTGGCCGGCCTCTCGACGGAGGTGCACGCCGCGCCAACCTGCCGCCAGGGCTGTCGTCGCGCGCGCGTGGCCTGTGGCCACGCTGCGCGGGCAGGCTTCGCCCACGCCAAGACGGCGTGTGTCCCTGGCGCCGGCGCACGAGACTGCCGTTCGCAGGCGAGGCGTCGGTTCCGCGACGCACGGGGCGTCTGCGGTCGTGACTACCGTGCTGCATGCCTTCCGTGCTGCGCGGCCGGCGGCGCGAGCTGCGCCGGCGGCGCGCCGGGGAGGCTAGAGCAGACCTACGACGTGACCTACAACGACGCCACCGTGGTCGTCGACCAGGCCACCGTCCGTGCGCACCTGCTCGGCCGCAGCGACGACGGCGCGACCTTCCGCTTCGCCGCCGCCGCGGACGCCGTGCGGAGCCTCGTCCCCGGGCAGGTCGTCATCTTCGCCGGCACCGCCCTGCGACGGGTGAGCCGGGTCACCGACACCGGCAGCGAGATCGTCGTCGAGACCGAGCCCGCCACGCTCGCCGAGGCCATCCGCCAGGGGAGCATGGGTTGGCGATACGACATCGCCTGGGACCGGCTGCCCGCCGCGAGCTTCACCGATGCCGTCCCGCTGGTGGGTCGCACGCGCGCGGCGGAGCTTCCCCCCGCATTCACGCCGCGGGCTCTGTCCTCGATCCCGTTCTCCGGCTCGATCATGGGGTGGGACGTGGAGTTCGAGCTGACACCCGGTCCCGCCCGCCTGGACATGAAGCTCGTCGCGAGCCGCGCGCTCGCCGGCACCAAGGCCGTCACCGTTTCGGGCACCGGCTGGATCAGCGGGTTCACGGACGAGATGCTGCTCACCTACGAGGACCGCACGCCGCAGGCCATGACCACGAAGGTCGTCGGCCTCACCGGCGAGATGGAGCTCGAGTGGCACGCCTTCAAGCCGAACGATCAGGGCATGACCGAGATCACGCGGTTCGCCCTTCCGGTGAAGCTCCCGATCACGTTCCTGGTCGGACCGGTCCCGGTGACGATCGCCGTCAAAGCCGAGCTGCAAGTCGTGCCCGAGCTGCGCGTCGACCAAGCCTCGAGCGGTGGAAAGTTCACCGTCACGTATCGCAGCGATCAGGGCTTCAGCGTGGACAACGGTGGGCAGGCGCCGTTCGGGACCCTGCACCAGAGCACCCCTGCCGTGACGGGCGACACGGGCAGCGCGGGGTGGGGCGTGGTCGGGTTCGGGCTCGGCGTCGAGTTCCCCCGACTGGAGCTGTCGCTGTTCGGCGAGACTGCGATGGCGTTCATCACGCTCAAGACGTACAGCGCGAGCATGTTTACGCCCGGCACGACGCTGACGAACGACATCCCGCCATGCCAGATGGCGTTCACGGACCTGTTCGCCGCGGCAGGCTGGCAGCTGTCGTTCCTCGGCTGGAAGGGGCCTGGAGATACGGCGGAGCTGTGGCGGGCGCCGCGCTATGAGGTCTACGGCGGTGGCAAGCCCTGCAGCATCACGGGGTGAGCACGCGCCGTGCGCCGGGGCCGCGCCCCGAGCGCCTTGCAGGGACCGGGCCGGCTGTGGCCACTCACGCCCGGCACCGGCGCCGTCTCCCAACCCGGGACCGACCGACCGTCGCTAGGACGCGGTCGGCTGCGGCCGGGCGGGGTCGAGGAGTCCCGAAGACAGGAGGACGGCGATCTCCCGCGTGGTGCGCCCGATGTCCGATCCGCGACCCTCGTCGAGAGCCGTCAGGACCAGCTTCTCGATGCCGCCGACGATGAACTGCGCGACGAGGTTGGGCTCGAACGATGAGCGCAGATGGCCCCGGTCGATCCCTGTGCGAACGTCGGCCTCGATGGCACCGACCACGTGCTCGTCGATGCGGGCCAGCGCGTCGCGGACGAAGCCGGTACTGCGCGCCATGCGGAGGATCAGGCTGGCCGTGTCAGGATCGGCGAACACGACCTCCATGATCTGGTTGCAGCGCCCTTCGACGAACGCGATGTTGTCGTCCTCCGTCCATGGCATCTCCGGGGGAACCTCAAGGGAAGGCCATTGCTGCACGGCCTCGATGACGCGGTGCACGATGCGGTCGATCAGCGCCGCAAGGACGTCTCGCTTGTCCTTGAAGTACTGGTAGAGCGTCCCCCGCGCGATCCGCGCCCGGGCGCAGATGTCGGCTATCGACGCTTCGTGGTACCCCTTCCGCGCGAAGGCCTCGAGCGCACAGTCGAGAATCTGGTCTCGGCGCTCAGCGCGAGGGAGATGCGTCCGACGCGGAGGAACCGACATGTCGATTCTGGCTATACGAGGAGCTTTCCTTCGGTCAAGAAGATTCTCGCGGGCCGGCTCCTGGGCGCCGAAAAGCCGCGGGGGTGAGGAGTGATCCTCACCCCCCGCGACGGTGTTTCGGGGGGTCCCTGTCGGCGGTGCCGACGCGGCACCCCGCTAGGATGCTTGGGTGGGGCGGGGTCTCGTCGGTCGAGAGGTCCGAGCGATGGGCGGCCGACGCAGATACCGACACGGCCGCTCGAGCCAGCGGCCATCGTCGCCCGCCACCGTGACGCCTCCATCGACCCGTCGCACGGAGCCTGCAGAGGCGACCATTCGTCCAGTCCAGCCAGGACAAGGGACTCGGCGACCTGCGGGTCGGTGCTCGGTTTCACCGCGTCGGCAGCTCGGCGGACGGCACGATCGTCCCTTCTGGGTCGCCCGCACGCGGGACAGTCCCAGAGCGACGTTGCACGCACGGACCGGCTCGACTAGCGTCCGCGCATGCCCGATCTGGACGCTTTTCGCGAGGACACCCGCCGCTGGCTCGAGCAGCACGCGCCGCCGGCGATGCACACGCCGCCGAGGTCGCCGGACGAGGTATGCTGGGGCGGGAAGAAGGGAACGTATCCGGACGAGGTCCGCCGCTGGCTCGCCGTGATGGCGGAACGCGGCTTCACCGCGCCGACATGGCCGCGTGAGTACGGCGGCGGCGGCCTCACGAAGGAGGAGGCCAAGGTCCTCGCCGAGGAGATGGCGAAGCGGAAGCTCCGCCCGCCGCTCATCGGCTTCGGGCTCGAGATGATCGGGCCTCTCCTCCTGCAGGTGGGCAGCGAGGAGCAGAAGCGCGAGCACCTCCCGCGCATCGTGCGCGGCGAGATCCGCTGGTGCCAGGGCTACTCCGAGCCCGGCGCGGGGTCCGACCTGGCGGGACTCCAGACGAGGGCGGTGCGTGACGGCGACGACTACATCCTGAACGGCCAGAAGGTGTGGACGTCGTACGGCGACAAGTCGGATTGGATGTTCATCCTGGTGCGCACCGACACGACCCAGAAGCACGGCGGGATCACCTTCCTCCTGATGGACATGGAGAGCCCGGGCGTGCAGGTGAAGCCGATCCTGCTCATCAGCGGCTCGTCGCCGTTCTGCGAGACCTTCCTGACCGACGTGCGCGTGCCGCGCCGCAACGTCGTCGGGCAGGAGAACGGCGGCTGGAACATCGCCAAGATGCTGCTGCGCTTCGAGCGCAACATGATCGCCGACGCCTTCAAGGCGCGCGACGACCGCTCGCGGCTGCTGCGCATGGCACGCCGCTACCTGCCGGCGCGGGACGATGGCCGGCTGCTCGAGCCCGTGCTGCGCGACCGACTCACCCAGGTCGAGCTCGATCAACTCTGCCTCGATTTGACACTCTCGCGCTCGCGCGATCGCTTGAAAGCGGGACAGCCGCCGGGTCCCGAGGCGTCGATCTTCAAGCTCTACGGCACCGAGCTGAACCAGCGCCGCCGCGAGCTGATGATGGCGCTCGCGGGTCCTCAGGGCCTCGGCTGGGAGGGGCCCGGCTTCAGCGACGAGGAGCTCACGCTCACACGCGACTGGCTGCGATCGCGCGGCAACACCATCGAAGGGGGGACGTCGGAGATCCAGCTCAACATCATCGCCAAGAACGTCCTCGGCCTGCCGGACTGAGCCATGCCGCTCGCACTCACCGAGGAGCAGGAGATCCTCCAGCGCACGGCGCGGGAGTTCGTGCAGGCGAAGTCGTCGTGGAAGCGCGTCCGGGCGCTGCGTGACCACGCGGCGGGCGCCGGCTTCTCGCCCACGCTCTGGACGGAGATGGCGCAGCTCGGATGGCTCGGCATCGTGGTCCCCGACGAGTACGGCGGCGCCGGGCTCGGCTGGACCGACCTGATGGTCGTGCTCGAGGAGCTCGGCCGCGGCCTCATCCCGGAGCCCGTCGTCGGCACGGTGCTGCTCGGCACCACGGCGCTGCTGCTCGGCGGCAGCGAAGCGCAGCGCCAGGCGCACCTGCCGGCGGTGGTCGCCGGCGAACGGCGCCTCGCGGTCGCCTACCAGGAGCCCGGCAGCCGCTACGCGCACCACCACGTCGAGACGCGGCCGGAGCGCGCGCGCGGTGGCTTCAGGCTCCACGGTCACAAGGTGCACGTGCTCGACGGCACCGCCGCCGACTGGTTCGTGGTCTCGGCGCGCACCGCCGGTGAGGCGCACGACGAGACCGGCGTGACCCTGTTCCTGGTGCCGCGCGACGCGCGCGGGCTCACCGTCGAGGCCCAGCGCCGGGTCGACAGTCGCGGCGCGGCGCTGCTCCATCTGGATGGCGTCGCGGTCGGGGCCGATGACGTCGTCGGCGGCGAAGGCAAGGGGGCGGCCGTCCTCGGCCGCGTGCTCGATCGCGCCACCATCGGGCTCTGCGCCGAGATGCTCGGCAGCATGGCCGCCTGCTTCGACATGACGCTCGAGTACTTGAAGACGCGCAAGCAGTTCGGGGTCCCGATCGGCAGCTTCCAAGCGCTCAAGCACCGTGCCGCCCGGCTGTTCGTCGAGCTGGAGCTCGCGCGCTCGATCGTGCTCGCCGCCCACCGGGCGCTCGACGATCACGCCGACGAGGCGCGCGTCGCCCGCCTGGCGAGTGCCGCCAAGGCGCGGTGTTCGGATGCGTTCGTCCTGGTCGGCAACGAGGGCGTGCAGATGCACGGCGGCATCGGGATGACCGACGAGCACGACGTGGGTTTCTTCTTGAAGCGCGCGCGCGCCGCCGAGGTCACCTTCGGCGACGCCGTCTTCCATCGCGACCGCATCGCCCGGCTCGACGGGTACTGAGCGCTCGGGGCGGTCGTCCGACATGATGGTGCGGCGCGGGCCCGTTCCG
Organism: Thermodesulfobacteriota bacterium; assembly: GCA_046727715.1. Taxonomy (GTDB): domain Bacteria; phylum Desulfobacterota; class Binatia; order DP-6; family DP-6; genus CAVQLX01. The sequence goes on along the minus strand of JBKPDC010000266.1, from coordinate 2,566 downwards.
GGGTGGCTGGTCGCGACCGCGCTGGTGGCGATCGGTGCCAACCTGCTCGCCAACTACACGACGACCCTCACGATCGAGCTCATGCGTGGCGTGAGCGAGTTCGCACAGGACTCGCGCCGGCACGAGTTGCGGCTGCTGCCCTGGTACCGGCTCGTCGCGTACGCAGTCCTCACGCCGCTCGTCGTCGCGTACCTCTGGCCGATTGCCCGCTGGGAGCCAGCGACGGCCGAGCGCGTGCCCGCCTGGGTGCAGCGTCGCGTGGTGAGCGCGCCGCTGGTCGTCGCCACCCTGGGGTTCGCGGGCTGGATGGGCGGCATCGTGGTGTTCCCGGTGCTGACGGTGCTCCGCACGGGACGTTGGTCGCCCGATCTGATGTCGCAGCAAATCCTCTCCCCGCTCGTGAACGGCTTCCTCGCGGCCACGTGCACCTACCTCCTGGTCGACCTCGTCTTCCGGCGTCGCGTGGTGCCGCAGGTGTTTCCCGACGGTCGGCTCTCGGACGTCCCCGGTGCGCTTGCGCTCAGCGTGCGCGGTCGGCTCGTGGCGTTTCTCGTCGCGGTCGGATTCGTCCCGCTCTTCACGCTCTTCGGCCTGGTTCGCGCCGCGGTCGTGCGGCTCGCCGCCGGCATGCCGATCGAGACGGTCGTGCCCGAGCTGGCGCACGCCAGCGCGGTGTCGTTCGGCGTGTTCCTCGTCCTCGGCATCGCCCTCACCATCGCCCTAGCACGCACGTTCACGGAGCCGCTCGGTGCCCTGGCCGGCGCGCTGCGACGCATCCGGGCGGGCGACCTGTCGGCACGCGTGGCGGTCACGGCCGGCGACGAGGTGGGCGTGCTCGAGGACGGGGTGAACGCGCTCGCCGGCGCGCTGCGCGACCGCGAGCGCATCCTGCGGGCCTTCGGCCGCGTCGTCGATCCCGCGGTCCGCGACCGCCTGCTCGCCGACGATGCCCGGCCGGGGGGTGAGCTACGCACCGTCACCGTGCTGTTCTCGGACCTGCGTGACTTCACGGGCCTGGCCGCCCGGGCGCCGGCGCCCGAGGTGGTGGCGACCCTGAACGAGTTCTTCGGCGCGATGACCGAACGCGTGCGCGCCGCGGGCGGGTTCGTGGACAAGTTCATCGGCGACGCACTGCTCGCGGTCTTCGGCCTGTTCGACGCGGACGACCCGGAGCACCGTGCCGCGGGCGCCGCGGCGGCGCTGCGGTGCGCGGACGGCATGCGGGCGGAGCTGGCGCGCCTGAACGCGGCGCGCGTGGGCGCCGCGCGCGTCCCGCTGGCGCTCAAGATCGGCGTGCACACCGGCCCCGTCGTCGCGGGCACCATCGGCGCGGCGGACCGACACGAGTACACGGTGATCGGCGACACGGTGAACGTGGCCGCCCGGTTGGAGCAGCTCTGCCGCCAGCATGGCCGCGAGCTGCTGGTCTCCGCAACGACCCACCAGCTGGCCGCCGCCGGCGGCGAGCGGCGGGTGGTGGTGATGCAGGCGGCGGTCACCCTGCGCGGGCGCGACGAACCGGTGCCCGTCGTCGCGCTCGGGTAGGAGACCGATCCGGAACGGAGTCGCGGGTCGGCCCAAGCTTGCGCCTGCGGCGGTGCGGGCGTAGCTTCGGGTGTCGGCGCTCGTCGAGCGGCGTCTCGTGGCGCCGGAAAGGAGTCGGCCCATGCCCGCGGAGTCGGTCTCGCAGCACGCTGGAGTGGAGCGGGACACCGCCGTGCCCATGACGGTCTACCTCGAGGGCATCCGCGCGGGTCTCGTCGGCGCATCGATCATCGCCCTCTGGTTCCTCCTCGTCGACACCATCGCCGGACACCCCCTCTACACCCCCACCGTGCTCGGGGAGGCGCTCTTCCGCGGCGGCGCGGGGCTCGAGGGGGGCGGCACCGTGGCGCCCTCGCTCGAGCTCGTGGCGGGGTTCACCTGGGTGCACTACCTGGTCTTCATGCTGATCGGCGTCGGCGCGGCGCGCCTGATGGCGCTCGTCGAGCGCAATCCCAATCTCGGCTTCGGCATCGTCCTCTTCTTCGCCGTGTTCGAGTTCGGTTTCCTGCTGGCGAGCATGGTGTTCGCCGAGGGCGTGCTGCAGCGGCTCGCCTGGCCGGCGGTCGTGGTCGGCAACCTGCTGGCGGCGGCCGGGATGGCCTGGATGCTCTGGCGGGGGCACCGCCAGCTCGCGATCGAACCCTGAGCGCCGTCGCTCAGTGCAGGGTCGGCGCGTCGGCCGCGAGCCGGTCGAGTGTCTGCCGCACCTCGGGGGCGTCGTCGGCCTGGGGCATCAGGGCGAGGTAGCGGCGCAGGTCGTCAGCCGCCGACGCGAAGCACTCGAGCGCCTCGTAGAGCCGCGCGCGCGTGCGCAGGTCCTCGGCTGACCGCGGCGTGAGGACGAGCAGCAGATCGACCGCGGCGAGCGCCTGCGCATGCGCGCGCTTCTCGAGATAGATACGCAGGAGGTTGCGCAGCATGCGGGCGAGGATGCCGGGGGTGGGCGTGCGCTCGAGGAAGCGCGGTGGCACCTGCGCGAAGTCGGGTCCGCTGCTGCTCTCCGCCAGCGCGCGCAGGCGGC
>JBKPDC010000265.1:0-4148 GCA_046727715.1 Thermodesulfobacteriota bacterium | reverse complement strand
TTCTACCTCGATCCGTACAGCCGGCCCGCCGAGAAGCGCGGCGGCGCCTGGATGGACGAGTGCGTCGGCCGCGCACCGGCGCGGCTCCCGATCGCCTACCTGATCTGCAACCAGATGCCGCCGGTGGGCGATCGCCCGTCGTGCATGACCTTCGACGAGCTGCACACGCTCTTCCACGAGTTCGGCCACGGCCTCCAGCACATGCTCACCACGGTGGAGCGGCCGCTCGCCGCCGGCATCCGCAACGTGGAATGGGACGCCGTCGAGCTGCCGAGCCAGTTCATGGAGAACTGGTGCTATCACCGCGAGACCCTGCTCGGGCTGTCCCGCCACGTCGACACGGGCGCACCGCTGCCCGACGAGCTGTTCCAGAAGCTGGTCGCCGCGCGCACGTTCCGCGCCGGATCGGACATGCTGCGCCAGATCTACTTCGCCTGCCTCGACCTCGAGCTACATCACCACTGGACGCCCGACGGCGCCGCGTCGGTGTTCGACGTGCAGCGCCGGGTGGCCGCCCGCACCACCGTGCTGCCGCCGCTCCCGGAAGACCGCTTCCTGTGCGCGTTCACCCACATCTTCGCGGGCGGCTACGCGGCAGGGTACTACAGCTACAAGTGGGCCGAGGTCCTGTCGGCCGATGCGTTCTCGGCGTTCGAGGAGGCGGGGCTCGACGACCCGCGGGCGGTCGCAGCGACGGGGCGGCGATTCCGCGACACCGTGCTCGCGCTCGGCGGCAGCCGGCATCCCATGGAGGTGTTCAAGGCGTTCCGCGGCCGGGAGCCGAGCACGGCGGCGTTGCTGCGGCAGGCCGGGCTGGCGCGCGCCGCCTGAGCGCGCGCTACCCGAGGCCGCTCGGTAGCAGGTCGTCCACGGCGATGTGCACGCCGGGGAGTGCGAGCGGCTCGACATGCTCCCCTCGCCTGCAGATCGCGACGCTGCGGTAGCGGCGGCTCTTCGGCTCCGGATCGCGACGCACCTCCACCCCGCCGTCGCGCAGGTTGACGATCCAGTACTCCGGCAGGTTTGCCGCCGCGTACATCGGCGCCTTGGTGAGGTGATCCTGCGAGCGGGAACCACCGGATCCTGGAGGGCGGGATCGACCATGCGGCGATGCCCACTCCCGGTTGGGCGTGGCGGCAATACCTGCGGCGGACTACGGACATCTCAGGGCAACGACGCAGACCAGGCGCGCTTCGGTAGGCGAGCAACCGAAGCTGGAGCAGCAAGCCTCGCCCCCTTGAATCCCGGTCCCATCGGCAGGACACCTGGATCCGACTTCGATAGGTCTTCTGACCACCGATCCGAAAGACGTCGAGGAGACTACGCGCCTCGGGGAGGACCAGATGAAAGACGTCGCTGGAAAAGTCGCCGTGGTCACCGGCGCCGCGAGCGGCATCGGTCGCGGCATGTGCGAGACCTTCGTGCAGGCCGGCATGCGGGTGGTCCTGGCCGACGTCGAGCAGAAAGCGCTCGAGCTCACCACCCAGACCCTGCGGGCGGGCGGCGCGGACGTGCACGCCGTGGTGACCGACGTCTCGAAGCCGGCGCAGGTCGAGGCGCTGGCCGACGAGACGCTGCGCAGGTACGGCGCGGTCCACGTGGTCTGCAACAACGCCGGGGTCGCCACCGAGACGATTCCGAGCTGGAGCGGCACGCTGGACGACTGGAACTGGGTGCTGGGCGTGAACCTGATGGGGGTGATCTACGGCGTACGCACCTTCCTGCCGATCCTGATCAACCAGGGAGCCGGTGGCCACATCGTCAACACCGCGTCGCTCGCGGGATTGGTCACGGGCGGGAACACCGCGTACGCGGTGAGCAAGTTCGGCGTGGTTGCCCTGTCGGAGGGGGTGTATCTCGAGCTGAAGCAGGGCGGCCACCGACCCAGCATCTCGGTCCTGTGTCCCGGCCCCGTCAACACGAACATCCTCGACTGCGCCCGCAACCGGCCGCCCGAGCTGTCCGACACCGCGGCGCCGATGGCCGGACCCGTCGTCGACGCGTTTCGTGAGTGGTTCGCGGAGCAGCTGAAGCAGGGTCTCAACCCGCGCCAGGTCGGCGAGCAGGTGCTGGCGGCGATCCGCGAAGACCGCTTCTACATACTGACCCACCCGGACTGGAACCGTTTCATCGAGCGGCGCATGCAGAGCATTCTGGCTGGGGAGAATCCGAGCTTGCTCCCGCCGCCCGGCATCGAGTCGCTGATGGAGCGGCTGGCCGCGCTCACCGAGAACCAGAGTACGAGCTAACCCAGCCGGGCGCCCGGAGGCCGCGTCAACTCGCCGGGTGCTTCCAGGCAAGCACGCCGGAATGGTATGCAGCCGGCTGATGGCGGGGGCGGGTCACCCTGCTGTTCACCGACCTGGTGAACTCCACCGAGCTGCTGCAGCGGGTGGGCCCAAACTCCCGGGCGTAGGCGGCGGCTATGCCGTGGGGCGACCTATCCAGCGACTCAGCTGAGCACGCCGCGCCCGCTGTAGAAGGGCAGGTCCTGCACCGACAGGAGCCCCGGCTTCGCCGCGCACACCGCGGGGACGGCGTTCAGGATGCGCATCGCGGTGGCGACCAGGCCGCCCGTGTTGTGATCGCCGTCCTCGCCGAGCAGCTGGAGATCGCAGATCATGGACGGCGAGCCCTCGATGACGACGCGGTAGCAGCCGCCGCCAGCTGGCTGCGGCCACTCGGGCACGAGGTCCGGGCGCAGCCGGGTGACGTGCTCGATGACGATGGCCGGGCGCCCGCGCACGATGCCCTGCACCTCGAAGCGCAGCGCAGCCGCGGTGCCCGCGGGCACGGGCCCCGACGGCACGCTGAACGCCGTGTCGGTGGCGCGGCGGTCGTAGGTTTCGCGGATCTCGTCCACCTTCGTGCCGAGCGCCGCCGCGATGGCGTGCACGACCGGCCCCCACGCGACGGTGAGGATGCCCGGGAGCAGCAGGAGCGGCGTGTGGTCCAGCGGCTTGGCGAACCCCATCGTGTCGAAGAGCACGGTGGGCTGGTCGTAGGTGGCGTAGTCCAGGATCTCCATCACGCGCACCGAGTCGACACGCTCGCACGCGCTCAGCAGCATGATGGGCAGCGCGTCGTTCGCGAACCCGGGGTCGATCCCCGAGGTGAAGCACGACGTCCCGCCCTTGCGGCACGCCGCCTCGAGCCGCGCGACGAGTTCGGCGGGCGCACCCGGCGGAAACACCATCGGCACGACGGAGGTCGAGACCACGTTCTTCCCCGCCTCGAGGATGCGGCAGAGGTCGTCGACCGCTTCCGGCAGCCGCACGTCGGCTGTGGCGGTGTAGGACACGCACTCGGCGTCGAGCGCCAGCAGCGCAGCGGCGTCGTTCGTCGCCGTCACGCCGATGCGTCGGCCGAGGCCACAGAGCTCGCCGGCGTCGCGTCCGACCTTGTCGGCGCCGTGCACCCACAGCCCGACGAGCTGAAGGTCCGGATGGTTGATGATCCCGCGCAGCGCGAGCTTGCCGACGTTGCCGGTGCTCCACTGAATGACACGATAGGGCATGGGCCTCCGTGCCCCAGGTGTCACCTCGAGGTCAAGCGCGCGCGGGCATAGCTCTGGGGCGAATCATTGACATTCCTGCGCATACGGATTAGCCGATATCGTATGCGCACTACTCTCGACCTGCCAGAGGAGCTCGTCGAGGAAGCGCGCAAGCTGCTCGGCTTCAAGTCGAAGACCGACACGGTGGTCCTTTCGCTTCGTGAGCTGATCCGGCGGCGGCGGATCGACGAACTCAAGGACCTCGCGGGCAAGATCGAGCTCAAGATCGACCTTCCGAAGTCGCGCCGGCGGCCTCGGCGCCACGCGTGATCGCAGTCGACAGCTCCGTCTGGATCGCCTTCTTTCGATCGTCGGATCGGCGCGTCGTCGCGCATCTGGGGGCTCTGCTCGACGCCGACGAGGTGCTCTTGCCTGCTCCGGTTCGCGTCGAACTCCTGGCTGGCGCCTCGCGCCGCGACCATCCGAGACTCGAACGCCTGCTGTCGGCCTTGCCGATCGTATATCCACACGAGGAGACGTGGCTCCGGATCGAGAGCTGGGTAGCAACAGCCGTGGCGGTCGGAGAGCGCTTCGGCTTCGCGGACCTGCTGATCGCCGCGCTCGCCGTCGACGAACAGACGACGGTGTGGTC
>JBKPDC010000264.1:0-4587 GCA_046727715.1 Thermodesulfobacteriota bacterium | reverse complement strand
TACCAGGAGCGCGCGGCCGGCGGCGGCGCGGCCGGCGGCGGGCTCGCCGCCTGGCAGCAAACCCTGGCGGCGCACTGGTCGGACGTCCGGTTCGGCGAGACGCACGTCGAACGCGACGACGGCGGGTATCGCTTCGCCGTGGAGGTGCAGCTGGGTGAGGTACCGCCCGACGCCGTGCGAGTCGAGCTGTACGCGGACGGTGACGGGGCGTTGCGCGTACCGATGACGCGGGGCCGGCGCGTCGAGGGGAGCGCGAACGGCTACGTCTTCACCGCGTCGGTCCCCGCGTTCCGGCCGGCGAGCGACTGGACGCCGCGCGTGGTGCCGGACCATCCGGGTGCGGTGGTGCCGCTGGAGGCGCCGCACATCCTGTGGGCGCGGTAGCCTCGCGACGGCGCTCTGGGAGGCTGCACTGATCGTCGAGGCAGGCTAAAGAGGACCGCATGCCGCCACCCGGGACGCCCGACCCCGCCGTCCTCGCCGTCGCGCGCCACGCCGCCGGTCTCGTCGCCGACGGCGCGAAGGTGGGGCTCGGCACCGGCCGGGCCGCCGCGGCGTTCGTGGCCGAGCTGGGCGCGCGTGTCCGCCAGGGACTGCACATCACCGCCGCCGCCACCTCGGAGGCGACCGCTCGCCAGGCGGAGGCGCTCGGCATTCCGGCGATCGAGCTCGCCGAGGATGTGATCCTCGACCTCACCGTGGACGGCGCCGACGAAGTAGCACCGAACCTCGATCTCGTGAAGGGCTGGGGCGGCGCGCTGGTGCGCGAGCGCATCGTCGCGGCGGCGTCTCGCCGGCAGGTGATCCTCGTGGGCCCGGAGAAGCTGGTCGCGCGACTGGGGCAGCGCGGGCGCATTCCGGTCGAAGTGATTCCGCTCGCGCGCGGGCTGGTGAGCCGCGAGCTGCGCCGGCTCGGCCTCACGCCGACGGTACGTCTGCACGCCGACGGCACTCCCGCGCACACCGACAACGGCAACCTGACGCTCGACTGCGCGCCGGCCACACCACTCGCCAGCGCCGCCGAGGCGCGCGCGCTGGAGGCGGCCATCCTCGGGCTGGCGGGCGTGGTGGACACCGGGCTCTTCCTCGGCACCGCCGAGCGCGTGCTCGTGGGCCATCCGGACGGGCGCGTCGACGTCCGCACGAGAGAAGGAGGTACGCCATGACCGTCCACGGCAGCTGTCTCTGCGGCGGCGTCGCCTGGGAGGCGGACGGCCCGCTCGAGTTCATGCACCACTGCCACTGCGGCCGCTGTCGCAAGCTCAATGGCGCGGCGTTCACGACCGACCTCATGTGCCGGGCAACGGACGCCCGGCTCGTGCGCGGGCACGAGCAGATCGCGCGCTTCGAGTCCTCGCCGGGCGGCTTCCGCAAGTTCTGCCGCCGCTGCGGGTCGGTCGTGACGGACGCCGAGGCGGCGTGGCAGGATTTCACCTTCATGTCCGCCGGCTCGCTCGACGACGACCCTGGCATCCGGCCCGTGGGACACATCTTCGTCGGGTCCAAGGCGTCGTGGTTCGACATCGGCGACGATCTCCCGCGTTTCGAGGCGTTCCCGCCAGGAGTCGACGCGCCCGTGCTGTCGGACATCGCCCCACCGCTGGCGCCCGCGGGCGCCCCGCGCGGCAGCTGTCTCTGCGGCGGCGTGGCCTTCGTCGTCGAGGGCCAGCCCATTCGGGCCTGGAACTGCCACTGCTCACGGTGCCGGAAGGTTCGCGGCGCGGCCTTCGCCTCGAACCTCTTCACCGCCGCCGACGGCGTCCGCATGGTGCAGGGCGAGGACCTCCTCATGGCGTACAAGGTTCCCGAGGCGCGCTACTTCACCACCGTCTTCTGCCGCCGCTGCGGCTCGAAGATGCCGCGGATCGATCGCGAGCGCGGGATCGCCATCGTCCCCATGGGCGCGTTCGATGACGACCCCGGGATCCGCCCGCAATGCCACATCTTTGTCGGCTCGAAGGCCCCGTGGTACGACATCACCGACGACCTGCTGCAGCACGAGGCCGCGGCACCGGCCTGACCATGCGGGGATCGCGAGCGCAAGGAGACCAGCAATGGCAAAGGCACACGTCGAGATGCCGGAGTTCCTCGCCGATCCATTCGGGTCGCTCGAGCGTGCGCGCTCGACCGGATGGCTCGCCGACTTCGGGATCACGCTCGGTGTCGTCCGGTACGACGAGGTCCGGACGCTGCTCACCGACTCGCGTCTGCATGCCAACTTCACGGACTTCCTGCGGAGCTTCGGGATCACGTCCGGTCCGTTCTACGAGTGGATGGCGATCTCCCCGCTCAACAAGGACGGCGCCGAGCATCTCCGGTGGCGCGCGCTCATGTCGCGCGCATTCACACCGCGGAGCGTGGAGCGAATCCGGCCGTTCCTCCGGCAGGCCGCACACGACCTGATCGACGCCTTCGCCGAGCGCGGTCGCTGCGAGTTCGTCGCGGAGTTTGCCGACGCATACCCGTCGCTCGGGCTCTGCGAGCTGATCGGGGTGCCGGCAGAAGACCGGGACCGCTTCCGCGGCTGGGCCAACACGATCGGGATCGGCTTCAGTCCTCTCGAGCTCGCGGCGCGCATCGGCGAGGTGGACGAGGCGCTCGCCAGGCTCCTCGCGTACACCGGCGCGCTCGCCGAGGCCCGGCGCGTGGAGCCGCGAGACGATCTCGTCACGCGCATCGCCCAGGCCGCGAGCGAGGACGGATGGAGCACGGAGGAGGTGCGCGGGTTCATCGCGGGCCTCGTCTTCGCCGGGCACGAGACCACCAAGAACCAGCTCGGCTGGATGGTCGCGGCGCTGTCCGAGCATCCCGACGTGTGGGACGCCGTGGCTGCAGATGCTGCCGCCGTCACCGATGTCGTGGAGGAGGTGCTGCGCTTCCGCTCGACCGTGACCGGCGTCGGCCGCACGACGGCCGAGCCCGTCGCGCACGAGGGCGAGCGACTCGAGCAGGGGACCCCGGTGATCCTGTCGCTCTGGGGCGCCGACCACGACGGCGCGGTCTACCCGAAACCCGAGACGTTCGACGTCGCCGCGCACCGCGACACGCCGCACGTGGCGTTTGGCTACGGCGCCCACCACTGCCTCGGCGCCGCGCTCGCGCGCGCCGAGCTGCAGGAGGCTCTGGCGGTACTGACGTCGCGCATCACGTGCCCCACGGTGGGCGCCGACGCGGCATGGAAGCCGGGCGTCGGCATCACGGGTCCGCTGCGGCTGCCGATCACGTTCGGGGCGCGTGAGAAGCACGACGAGAGCAGCGCACCGTGAGAGCGACGCGTGCGTCACTGCGGAGAGGAGCTGGACCTCGAGAGGGACTTCGACCTCCCATTCGCGGTGGAACGAGCGGCGACGGCGCACGCGCCGACCGGCCACCGCCGGGATCGTCCCGCGGCGGATTGAGGGAGTCTACCCGTCGACCTCGATCGACGCGCCGCCGGACCACTGCCTGAAGACGAGATACCTGCCCTTCAACGCCGCGCGGTCCCACCGCCCGAAACCCATCGTCGTCCCGGCGGCGCCCAGCGCGGCCGGGACGAGCTTCACGCGCTCGAGCCCGGCCTTCACGGCCGACCGCGTCGGCTCGGCCGCCGCGGCGATGCCCTCGGCGACGAGCCGTCCCATGTCGTAGGCGGCGCCGACGGTCACGGGTGCAGTCCCTTGCTCCGCGCCGAGGCGTGACATCACCATGCGAAGAACCGGGTTCCGGTCCGAGTAGGCGTCGACGTAGCGCCAGCCCTCCCAGGCGCGACGCCACTCGGGACGCGCATGGCCGTACATCAGCGCCGAGTTCGCGAAGGCGCGCGGCCGCCAGCCGGACGCGACGAGCCCGACGGCGAGCTCGTGGGCGAGGTGCCAGAGACCGAGGTACACGAGGGCCTGCGGGTCGTCGCGTCGCAGACGCTCGATGAGCGGGGCGAGCTCGCCATCGGTCGTGGCCTCGCCACACCGTCCCGCCTCGATCCCGAAGCGTGTCGCCGCCTCCGTGAAGAACTCGACGTAGCGGCGGCCGACGATCGAGCCGTCGGTGACGAGCCCGATCCGACGCACGCCCGCTTCCGCGAGGTGGAACGCCAAGAAGGCCGGCTCCTCCTCGAGCGAGCCCACCTGGTAGTGGAACATCCACTCGCTGCGGGTCTGCTCGCCGCCCGTCCAGTTGATGCACGGCAGTCGTGCCGCGTCGGCGAGGTCGCGCACGATCAAGCCGTTGTCGGTGATCGCCGGCCCGATGACGACGGCGACGTCCCGCTCGACCAGACGACGAAAGGCGGCTTCGACCGACGCCGCGGTGCCGCGCGGCAGCCCGTCGGCCTGCTCTTCGACCAGCTCGAGATCGTGCGCGAGTCGACCGCTCGCGCGCACGTCGGCGAAGGCCAGGCGGACGACGCGCACGAAGGCTGCACCGCCCGCGGTCGGAAGGTCGCGGAGGACGCCGACGATGATCGGCCGGCTCATGGGCGGATTCACCAGTCGGGCCGCGCGAAGCGACGCCGTACGCCCTCGCGGCGGCCCGCGACGCGGAACACGCCGTCGGGATCGACCTCGGCCTGGTGGCCGTTCAGGCTCGACTGGTGGTTCGCGTAGTCGAGCG
>JBKPDC010000263.1:0-6014 GCA_046727715.1 Thermodesulfobacteriota bacterium | reverse complement strand
GGTGTCTTGTGTCGGTGGTAATCAGCCAGCCCAACGCCGACGCCGCACCCGATTCGGACTCGTAGCCGAGCTGTTGGCCGTCCCTGAACCCGAGGCTTCCCCGCTTCTCAACGAGCTGGAAGCCGCAGGATGGCTCACCGCCGATTGCAGGCGTGGTTGAGTCGCGCTCACGGAAGACTCGAAGCGCTCGGACGGACGACGCCGGGCCATCCGCGCGAAGCCAGGGCGCAAGCGACAATGGCGAATGTACGCGCGACGAGCGAGCGCAGCGGAAGCCGACTGCCCGTAGCGCCTCGCCGCTTCAAGCGGAGCCCGCGTGGGCCGTCAAGTAGTCGCGCACCGCCTGCTCGTCGGCGGGACTGAGCCACGGGATGCCACGCTGGGCGAAGAGAGCGCGCATGCGCTCCATCTGGACACGCCACATCTCGGCGGTCATCGACCCCGGGGCGTAGACGCGATGGCAGCCGCCGCAGCGCGCGGCGAGCACGCGGGCGCCCGGTGACTCCGGGTCGGGCAACGACGGGCCGCAGCCGGCGGCCACCGCGAGGGCCCCCGCCAGGAGGGCAGCCCTCGCGCGCCTCAGAAGGTTTCCTCGCACCACGCCATCTGCCCGGGCGCCTCCGCCACGCCGACGGCGATCGCGCGGATGTCGCGCCCGCGGACCTCCGCCGCGAGCGCGTCGCGCAGCCGGCCGAGGAGATGGGCTGCCAGCTCCTCCGCCGAGCTGTGGACGATGGGCAGCAACGCGCAGTCGGCGATCGGGAACTCGAAGCGCCCGCCGTCGAGCGTGGTCATGCGCACGCTGCCGGCGAACGTCTCGATCACCAGGCAGTCGCTGCGCATGGGCACGAGCGTCCGCTCGGCGAGCTCGGCGCACAGCCCCTCGGCGACCCGCTTCACGAGACCGAAGTCGATGACGTAGCCGTCTGCACCGAGGGCGGCGTCGACGCGGACCGACATCTGGTAGTTGTGGCCGTGGAGCGGCTCGCGGAATCCAGGAAAGGCGATGAAATGCGCCGCCGCGAAGCGCAGGAAGTCCGACGACACCTCCACGCGATAGCGCTGCGTCCGCTCGCCCATCGCCGGCGGTTACATCGGTCGACGGGGCGTCTGTCAACCGCCGAGGGCGTGACCGCTGCGCGCACAGGTGCTACACGTGCGCGCGTGCCACAGGGGCAAGCGCGGCCTCTCCTCCGCCGATCCCACACCAGGTTCCGCAGGTCGAGCTCACGACGTGCAGCGATCGCCGCGGCCGTCACCATGGCGATGGCCTGCACGCGGCACGAAGGGCCCGCCGCTCCGCCGGCCCCGGCCGTCATGGTCGCTGAGGTCGCGCAGCAGGACGTCCCTGTCTCCTCGGAGTGGGTCGGCACGACCGACGGCTACATCAACGCGCAGATCCGCGCACAGGTGACGGGGTACCTACTGACGAGGAACTACCGCGACGGCGCCACCGTCAAGGCCGGCCAGCTCCTCTACCAGCTCGACCCGCGCCAGTACCAGGCCGCCCTCGACCAGGCGCTCGGCCAGCTCCAGCAGGCGAAGGCGAACCTGGTGAGAGACCAGCAGAACGTGGACAAGTACCGGCCGTTGCTCCCGAGCGGCGCCATCACCCGGCAGGAGTACGACAATGCCGTCCAGCAGGTGCTGGGCGACCAGGCGGCCGTCGAGGCCGCCGAGGCCGCTGTCGCCGCGGCGAAGCTGAACCTGGGGTGGACGAAGATCATCTCGCCCATCGACGGCGTGGCCGGGATCACGCAGTCGCAGGTCGGCGACCTCATCGCCGAGACCACCCTCATGACCACGGTGTCGCAGCTCGATCCGATCAAGGTCTACTTCCCGATCAGCGAGCAGGAGTACTTCAAGTTCGCCGATGGCATCGAGCGGTTCCGCCGAGGCGACGACAGCCAGGCACCCGTGCTCCAGCTGATCCTCGCCGACGGCACCCTGTATCCACGCCAGGGCAAGCCCTCGGCCGTCAACCGTCAGGTCGAATTGGAGACGGGCGCCATCCGGATCGAGGCCCTCTTCCCCAACCCCGACAACCTGCTCCGGCCCGGCGGGTTCGCGCGCATCCGCGCAGTCACCGAGACGCGCAAGGGCGCGCTCGTCGTCCCGCAGCGTGCGGTGCAGGAGGTGCAGGGCAGCTACCAGGTCGCGGTGGTCGGGTCCGACAACACGGTGGAGATCCGTCCCGTGAAGGTCGGCCCCCGGCAGGAGACGCTGTGGGTGATCGACGAGGGCCTCAAGCCGGGCGAGCGCGTCGTCGTCGAGGGCCTGCAGAAAGTGAAGGCCGGCCTCACCGTGCAGCCGAAGCCGTACGTCGCCGAGGCCAGCACGCCCGCGACGCCCACGCCGGCACCCGCCGGGTAACGACGAGCTTCAGGAAAGATGGCACGCTTCTTCATCAACCGGCCGATCGTCGCCATGGTGATCTCGATCCTCATGGTCCTGGTCGGCACGGTGGCGATGCTGTCGCTGCCAATCGCGCTCTATCCCGAGATCGCGCCGCCGGAGATCCAGCTGACGGCCACGTACCCCGGCGCCGACGCGCTCACCTGCGAGGGCGCGGTGATGGCGCCCATCGAGCAGCAGATGAGCGGCGTGCCCGGGATGATCTACATGTACTCGGTCAACGCCAGCAACGGGGTGTGCACGCTGCGGGTGGACTTCGACGTCACCACCGACGCGTACATCGACCAGAACCTGGCCTACATGCGCTACGCGCAGGCGCAGGCGCAGCTGCCGCCCGCCGTGCAGGCGCAGGGCGTGATCATCGTGACCAGCGCGACCAGCCCGCTCGCGCTCTTCTCGATCTACTCGCCCAAGGGGACGTACGACTCGCTGTTCCTGTCCAACTACGCGTATATCAACTTGAACGACCCGATGACGCGCGTGCCCGGCATCGGGCAGGTGTCCATCTTCGGCGCCGGCCAGTACGCCATGCGGTTCTGGGTCCGGCCCGACACCCTTGCCAAGCTGAACATCACGGTCACCGACATCATCAATGCGCTGAACCAGCAGAACGTCGTGAACCCGGCCGGCCAGATCGGGGCCGAGCCGGTGCCGCCCGGGCAGGAGATGACCTACACCGTGCGGGCCCAGGGCCGGCTCATCACGCCGCAGGAGTTCGGCGAGGTGGTGGTGCGGGCCAATCCCGACGGCTCGATCGTGCGCATGAAGGATGTGGCCCGCGTCGAGCAGGGCGCGCAGTACTACTACCGCTCGAGTCGTCTCGACGGGAGGCCGGCCGCCATCATTGCCATCTACCAGTCACCGGGGTCGAACGCGATCGACACCGTGCGGCGCGCCACGGCGCTGATGGAGGAGGCGAAGACTCGCTTCCCGAACGACATAGACTACGTGACCTCGCTCGACACCACGCTGGCCGTGAGCGAAGGCATCCGGGAGATCGTGAAGACGCTGTTCGAGGCGTTGGCCCTCGTCATCATCGTGGTCTTCCTCTTCCTTCAGGGATGGCGGGCCACGCTCATTCCGCTCCTCGCCGTGCCGGTGTCGTTGGTCGGCACCTTCGCCGTCTTCCCGCTACTCGGCTTCTCGATCAACACGCTCTCGCTCTTCGGCCTGGTGCTCGCCATCGGGCTCGTCGTCGACGACGCCATCGTCGTCGTCGAGGCGGTGGAGCACCACATCGAGGAGGGCATGTCCCCCAGGGACGCGGCGTTCAAGGCGATGGAGGAGGTCTCGGCCCCCGTCATCGCCATCGCCATCATCCTGTGCGCGGTCTTCATCCCGACGGCGTTCATGCCGGGCATCACCGGCCGGCTCTACCAGCAGTTCGCGGTCACCATCGCCGTGTCGGTCGTCATCTCCGCGTTCAACGCGCTCACGCTCAGCCCGGCGCTGTCCGCCCTGCTGCTCCGCCCGAAGCGGGAGGGGCGGGGGCCCCTCGCCGCGTTCTTCCGGTGGTTCAACCGCGTGTTCGGCCGTGCCACCGACGGCTACGTGAACTGGAGCCACCACCTGATCCGCAAGTCGTTCTTCTCGATGATGCTGCTCGCGGCCGTGACCGCGGTCGCGCTGCTGGTCGGGGCCCGCCTGCCGACCAGCTTCGTGCCCGAGGAGGACCAGGGCTACCTCTACCTGAACGTGCAGCTGCCCGACGCCGCCTCACTCCAGCGTACGGACGCGGTGTCGAAGCGTATCGAGGACATCCTGAAGGAGGAGCCGGGCGTCAAGAGCTACAACACCGTGGTCGGCTTCAGCTTGTTGAGCCTCGTCTACACCACCTACAACAGCTTCTTCTTCGTCACGCTCGAGCCCTGGGAGGAGCGCACTGCGCACGGGCTGTCGGCCGACGTCATCATGCGGAACCTGAACGCGCGGCTGCGCGAGCTGCCGGAGGCGACGGCCTTCGCCTTCTCGCCCCCTGCCATTCCGGGCGTGGGCACCGCGGGCGGCATCAGCTTCGTGCTCCAGGACCGGAGCGGCGGCGACATCCAGTTCCTGGCCCAGCAGACGAGCAAGTTCATGCAGGCCGCGACCCAGCGGCCCGAGTTTGCTACGGCCTTCACGGCGTTCACGCCGGCCACGCCGCAGTACTTCGCGCGGGTCGAGCGCGACAAGGTGCTCAAGCAGGGCGTCGACCTGGGCAGCGTCTACACCACGCTCCAGGCCTTCATGGGCGGCGCGTTCGTCAACTTCTACAATCGGTACGGGCGCACCTGGCAGGTATACGTCGAGGCCGAGGGCGAGTACCGCACGCGGGCCGAGAACGTGGGGCTGTTCTACGTCCGCAACACGCGCGGCGAATCGGTGCCGCTGTCGGCAGTGGTCAGCATGGAGCCCACCTACGGTCCGGAATTCACGATCCGCTTCAACGAGTATCGCAGCGCCCTCATCAATCTCTCGCTCAAGCCCGGTTACTCGACCGGACAGGGCCTGGCGGCGGTGGAGGAGGTGTTCCGGCAGACGATGCCGCCCGAGATGGGCTTCGACTACTCGGGGATGTCGTTCCAGGAGAAGGCGGCGTCCCAGGGCGTCTCACCGGCGGTGGTCTTCGGCCTCTCGCTGCTGGCCGTGTTCCTCATCCTGGCGGCGCTCTACGAGAGCTGGAGCCTGCCCTTCAGCGTGCTCCTCGCCACGCCCATCGCCGTCTTCGGCGCCTTCGCCGCGCTCTGGCTCCGGGGGCTCGACAACGACGTGTTTGCGCAGGTCGGTCTCGTCATGTTGATCGGGCTGGCGGCGAAGAACGCCATCCTCATCGTGGAGTTCGCCAAGGCCCGGGTCGACTCGGGCACGCCGCTCCTCGAGGCCACGCTGGAGGGGGCCCGGTTGCGACTGCGTCCGATCCTCATGACGGCGTTCGCCTTCATCCTCGGCGTCCTGCCGCTGGCCACGGCCGAGGGCGCCGGCGCCATCTCGCGCCGGATCCTCGGCAGCGCCGTGGTGGGCGGCATGCTCACCGCGTCGCTGATCGGCATCTTCGTCATCCCGGTGTCGTTCTACGTCGTCGAGCGGCTGCGCGGCGGGGAGCGCGAGCCCTCGCCCGAGCCCTCCGGGGCGGCAGAGGAGCCGGCACCGGCGGCGGCCCGGAGGCGCGGCGCGTAGGCGCCACGCCTATGGGGAAGAGCATCCGGACCGGAGGTGTCCGCCCAGTTTGCTTGACCCTGGCGGACTGGGCATACCGTCCCGGAACGCATGACGTGGTGGGCGTGGGTGCTCGTCGGCCTCGGGTTGCTCGGGATCGAGGTGCTGACGCCGGGCGGCTTCTTCGTCCTGTTCTTCGGCCTCGCGGCGCTCGTGGTCGGCGCTCTTGCGGGGCTCGGGGTGACCGGGCCCGCATGGCTCCAGTGGTTGCTCTTCTCGCTGCTCTCGGTGGGCTCGCTGGTGCTGTTCCGCCGCCGGCTGGTTGAGCGCCTGCGGGCATCGGGCGAGGCCACGGTGAGCGGCGGCCTCGTCGGTGACGTCGCTGTCCTGCTCGACGACCTGCCGCCCGGGACCGTCGGCAAGGCCGAGCTGCGCGGCACGGCGTGGTCGGTGCGCCACGACGG
>JBKPDC010000262.1:0-11591 GCA_046727715.1 Thermodesulfobacteriota bacterium | reverse complement strand
GTTGCTTGCTGGCACCGGCCTTGCTGCCGCAAGAGGCGACCGACGGCGCGAGAACGGGGTTCCGTCGCCGCAGGGGGAAGCTCGCGGCAGACTGCGTGATCGCGCACCGCTCATGGGTGCGAGCAGCAGCGCGCAGATGCTGTGACGTTCGGCACCATCACCGCCGCACAGGTCGCGCTGCGAACAGAGCAAGGCAAGGACTGGGAATGCCGTTCACGAACGCAGGGCGCATGCGGGGCTCCGGGAGCGGTAATTTGTACGAACAGCGACGCCGCCATGGAACGGATGGCGACGAGGAACCCCGTCGGAGCCGCTCGACACGAGCCAGCGCCCGACGACGCCGGCGGGCAAGCTTCTTGCTCTCTGATCTCCCGAACGCAGCGTCATGGATGGGGCCTGATTCGGGAGCACGACGAACGCAAGGCCCAGAGGCAGAGCACGTTGGGATCCGAGCAGCCACGACGGCTACCCCGGGTGCAGGGATGTCGTAGTGGCAGAGATGACGAATCGATCGCTCCGCCAGTTCGAAAGCGTAACGTCGTGCTCTCGGATGAGGCCCTGTCGGCTGCGAGAACGGCGCAGGCGTGATGCGCGCCGCGCCACTCCTCGTACGCTGCCCGGGTGGGGCATCTCCCGCACGGGCCGAGCCAGGAACGGCGGCGCCGTGCGAGGGAGGATTCCGACGCCGTCGCCGTCCTCCGCGAGCCCGCGCGACCCCCAACCCGGCTGCGTGCTGCGTGCCATGGCCTCGGCGAGGATGGCGCACGCGGGCTCCTCACCCGAGAGATGTCGCCGCGGTGCTTCACCGACACGCGGAGCGACGGCTCGGCCTGGACGCTGACGCTGGCGGACGTGTTCGAGCGATCACGCGCGCTCGAGATCGCCTGCAACCCGAACGACTGCGTCGAGGCGCGCTGGGGAGCCCCGTCGGCGAGCGAGGAGACCTGCCGCCGTCACGCCCCCGCCGACCAGGCTGAGCGCATGCGACGCTCTCGCGAGTGGTTCGGCGAGCGACGCCGCCGCCGCGCTTGAGGCCCGGCATCATCACGACCGGCGCTTGACGCTCGTCGTTCCTTATGAGACCGCGTCCCGGCACTCGTGGCGAACCGGAACCACATGGTGCGACTCGCGGCACTCGCCGGCATGGCGGCGTTCGTCGGGCTCGCGGTCACTGGCACCGCGAGCGAGACCAAGACGCCGAAGGCGAAGGGTGCGAAGGAGGTGCCGAAGGCCGCCGCGCCCGAGTTCGACCTCGAGCGCGTCGCGAAACAAGCACGCAAGCTGGCCGCCGAGCCGTATCGCGACCCGAAGGGGGAAGTCCCCGACTGGCTGCTCGGCATCACCTACGACCAGTGGCGCGACATCCGCTTCCGGCCCGACCGCGCGCTCTGGGCCGACGGGCCGTCGCCGTTCCAGGTGCAGCTCTTCCACCCCGGGCGGTTCTACGACCGGCGGGTGGCGATCAACGTGGTCGACGAGCAGGGCGTGACGCCCGTGGCGTTCTCGCCGTCGCTCTTCGACTATGGCCACAACGACTTCGCCAGCCGCGTGCCGCAGGATCTCGGTTTCGCCGGCTTGCGGATCCACTATCCGATCAAGAAACCCGACTATCGTGACGAGGTCATCGTCTTCCTCGGCGCCAGCTACTTCCGGGCGCTCGGGAAGGACGAGGTGTTCGGGTTATCGGCGCGCGGGCTCGCGATCGACACGGCCGAGTCGTGGGGCGAGGAGTTTCCCTGGTTCCACGAGTTCTGGCTCGTGCGCCCGCCGGCGAAGGCGACGACGATGACGCTCTACGCCCTGCTCGACAGCCCGCGCGTCACGGGTGCGTACCGCTTCGTGGTCGAGCCCGGCGAGCAGACAAGGGTCGACGTCGAGTGCCAGCTCTTCCTGCGCGCGGAGGTGAAAAAGCTCGGCCTTGCACCCCTCACCAGCATGTTCCTGCACGGCGAGAACACGGTGCGGCAGTTCGTCGACTTCCGGCCGGAAGTCCACGACTCGGACGGGCTGCTCTTGCACCTGGCCAGCGGCGAGTGGCTGTGGCGGCCGGCCGACAATCCGGCGCGCCTGAGCGTGAGCGGGCTCCGCGCTGGGGCGCTGGCGGGCTTCGGCCTGCTGCAACGCGACCGCGACTTCGACCACTACCAGGACCTCGAGACCGCCGCCGACCGGCGGCCGAGCGTCTGGCAGGTGCCGTGGGGCGCCTGGGGGACGGGACGGGTGGAGCTGGTCGAGATTCCGACCAACGACGACACCAACGACAACCTGGTGACGTACTTCGTGCCCGACCGCATGCCGAAGCCGGACGAGGGGCTGCACTTCGGGTATACGCAGTGGTGGTACGGGGAGGACCCGACCCGGCCGCCGGGCGGCCGGGTGGTGAGCACGCGGCGGGACGCCGGCACCATCGGCGGGACCCGATTCGTGATCGACTTCGCGGGCGGGAAGCTCGGCACGCTGCCCGCGGAGGAGGTCCTGCGCGCGGTCGTCGCCGTGGCGGGCGGAGACGAGGTCGCCGAGGTCCAGAACCAGCACGTGGTGGCGAACCCCCACGTCGGCGGATGGCGGCTCAGCTTCCAGGTGTTGCCGAAAAAGCGCGAGCCGGTCGAGTTGCGGGCGTTCCTCGAACGCGGCGACGAGGTACTCACGGAGACCTGGTCTTCTGCTATCCTGCCATGACGATGGGCGATCCCCAGCCGAGCGCGGCCCCTCGCCCCGATGTCGCCACCGGTGGTGCCGCGTCCGTCGGCCGGCTCGTCCAGAACTGGAAGGACGCGCATGAGCGCGCGCTCGCCTACCTGACGGCGCTTGGCGTGCCGGAGGCGGAGCGCTCCGGGCTCGCGCTCCGGGTCGTGGAGGAGGCGTCGGCACGGCCGTGGACGCCGTCGAGCAACGTCGTCGCCGCGACCCTCGGGGTGCTGCGGGGGCGCCTCGCCGGCGGCGCGCCGGCGTTCCTCGCCTGGCGGCTTGGGCGCGCCCTCGGCGCCGGTGCGGACGCGACCGGCGTCGCTGCCACCCCGCCGCTGCGCCGCCAGCCGATGGGCTACGAGCTCGTGCGCCGCCGGCTCCGCGACCGCCTCGGCCGTCGCCGGCTGGAGACCCGACCCGATGCCGAACGCGTCCTGTACGGCAACCCGTTGCGCCGCCTGCGGCGCTCCTTCGCGTGGACGCGCGCAGCCCACCGGCGCCGGTTGCTGCTCGTGCTCCTGGTCCTGGTGCCGACCGCGGTCGCCAGCGCCTTCATGGTGGACGTGCTGCCGCAGCAGGGCCGCACCTGGCTCGAGCTGGCGATCGTCGTCTTCTTCGGCCTGCTCTTCGGCTGGGTGTCGGTCGGCTTCTGGACCGCGCTGTTCGGGTTCGTCACGCTCGTACGCGGCCGCGACCGCTTCGCGATCACCGGCCTCGCCGAGGGCGACCCCGTGGAGCCGACGCTGCCGTCAGCGCCGACCGACGCATCCGCGGTACCGACGGCGATCATCATGCCGATCGCGAACGAGCCGGTCGATCGCGTGTTCGCGGGCCTCGAGGCCATGTACCGATCGCTCGACCGTGCGGGCGCCGTCGAGCGCTTCCACTTCTTCGTGCTGAGTGACTCGAGCGATCCGGACGCGATGGTGGACGAGGAGGCGGCGTGGGCCGCATGGTGCCGCCGCGTGGGTGGATTCGGGCGCATCTTCTACCGCCGGCGGCGCGCGCGCGTCGAGCGCAAGAGCGGCAACGTCGCCGACTTCTGCCGGCGCTGGGGCGCGCACTACCGGTACATGGTCACGCTCGACGCCGACAGCGTGATGGCCGGTGCCACCATCGTGCGCCTCGTCGAGCTGATGGATGCACACCCGCACGTCGGCCTGATCCAGACCGCCGCGGCGGCGGTGAACCGCCGCTCGCTGTTCGCGCGCATGCAGCAGTTCGCGACGCACGTCTACGGGCCGATGTTCGCCGCCGGGCTCCACTGGTGGCAGCTCGGGGACGGGCAGTACTGGGGCCACAACACGATCATCCGGGTCGCGCCCTTCATGGCGCACTGCGGGCTGCCACGGCTCCCCGGGCGCGAGCCGCTGGGCGGCGAGATACTGAGCCACGACTTCGTCGAGGCGGCACTCATGGGACGCGCCGGCTGGAGCATCTGGCTAGCCTACGACCTCGGCGGCAGCTGGGAGGAGGTGCCCTCGACGCTGCTGGAAGAGATGAAGCGCGATCGGCGCTGGTGTCAGGGTAACCTCCAGCACCTGCGGCTCCTCTTCACCGAGGGTCTCTTCGGTGCGCATCGTGCGCTCTTCCTGAACGGCGTCTTCGCCTACGTCTCGGCGGTGCTCTGGTTCGGCTTCCTGAGCCTCTCGACGGTGGAGGCCATCGACAACGCGCTCCGCGAGCCCGACTACTTCCCGCATGGCCCCAGCCTCTTCCCGGAGTGGCCGATCTGGCGGCCCGACTG
Organism: Thermodesulfobacteriota bacterium; assembly: GCA_046727715.1. GTDB lineage: Bacteria > Desulfobacterota > Binatia > DP-6 > DP-6 > CAVQLX01. The sequence continues at coordinate 7,156 of JBKPDC010000262.1, read as the reverse complement.
GGCGCTTGCGCTGATGGCGGTGATCGGGCTCCTGCTCTTCCTCCCCAAGGCGCTCGCCATCCTGCTCATCTGGCTGAAGCGCAGGGAGGCACGCGCCTACGGCGGCCTCGCCCGGCTGTCGCTGTCGGTCCTGCTCGAGATCGTGCTCTCGAGCCTGCTCGCGCCCATCCGCATGGCCTTCCACACGCGCTTCGTGTTGACGAACCTGCTCGGCCGCACGGTCACCTGGCGGTCGTCGGGGCGGCAGGAGACGGAGACCGGCTGGGGCGAGGCGTTGCGGCACCACGGCCTCGACTCGCTGGTGGCCAGCGCCTGGGGCGCGGGGCTCTACTGGCTCAACCCGGGCTACTTCTGGTGGGTCACACCGATCGTCGGGGCGCTCATCCTGTCGATGCCGCTGTCGGTCGTCCTCGGGCGCGCGCGCCTGGGGGAAGTCACGCGTCGCTGGGGCCTGTTCCGTATCCCGGAGGAGACGGCGCCACCGCTCGAGCTGCGCGACGTGGTGGAGCTCACCGCCGAAGCGGATGCCCGGCGTGCGGCGCTGCCGCGGCTCGAGCGCGCTGGCTTCGTGCGAGCCGTCGTCGATCCGTACGTCAACGCCATCCATCGTGCGTTCCTGCGCGCGCCGCGCCGGCTCGACGACGACGTGCGCGCAACGCGGCGCGCCCTGGTCGATCGGGCGCTGGCCGAGGGTCCGAAAGCACTCGGGGTGGCGGATCGCCGCGTGCTCCTGCTCGACCCCGACGCGGCGGACGCGCTCCACGAGCAGGTGTGGGCGCTCGAGGACCGAAGCGGCGCCGCTCGCTGGGGGCGGCCGGGGGCGGGCGCGCCGGCGGTGGGGTGAGAGGCGTCGGCGCGCTGGTCCTCCTGCTGGCGGCCGGCTGCGGGGGCAGTGAGCGTGCGCCTGGCACGATCGCGTTGTGGGCCATGGGGAGCGAGGGCGAGGTGGTCGAGCAGCTCGTCCCGGAGTTCGAGCGGCGTCACCCGGAGGACCGGGTCGAGGTGCAACGTGTCCCGTGGAGCGCGGCGCACGAAAAACTCCTGACCGCCTGGGTCGGCGGTGCGATGCCCGACGTGGTGCAGGTGGGGAACACGTGGATCCCCGAGCTGGTCGTCCTGGGAGCGCTGGAGCCCCTCGATACGCGCCTGGCCGTGTCCGCGGTGATCGACCGCGCCGACTACTTCCCCGGCGTCCTCGACCCGAACGTCGTGGACAGCCGCACGTGGGGCGTCCCGTGGTACGTCGACACGCGAGTCCTCTTCTACCGCCACGACCTGCTCGCCGCCGCCGGCTACGCCGAGCCGCCGCGCACCTGGGATGCCGCGGAGGCCGCGATGGCGGCCGTGGCGGCCCGCCGTGGCCCCGAGGCGCACGCGATCCTGCTCCCGGTCACCGAGTGGCAGCCGCTCGTGCTCCTGGCCTTCGCGGAGGGCGCCACGCTCCTCGCCGACGGCGACTGCCGCGGCGCTTTCCGGAGTCCGGCGTTCCGCGCGGCGCTCGTGCGCTACGTCGGCCTGTTCCGGCGCGGCCTGGCGCCGCTCGCCGGCGCCGCGAGCGCCGCCAACGTCTACCAGGACTTCGCGCGCGGCGACGTCGCCTTCTTCATCACCGGACCGTGGAACCTCGGCGAGTTCGCACGCCGGCTGCCCGCGGCGCTGGCGAACGACTGGACTACCGCTCCCATGCCGGCCGCCGCCGGTGCGCCGCCGGGCCCGTCGCTGGCGGGCGGGGCCAGCCTGGCCCTCGTGCATGGCACGCCGAATGCGGACGCGGCGTGGCGGCTGATCGAGTTCCTGTCCGAGCCGGCGCAGCAGCTTCGCTTGTACGCGCTCACCGGCGACCTGCCGGCGCGTCGTGCCGCCTGGCACGACCCGACCCTGGCCGGCGCGGCCCGCGTGGCGGCTTTCCGCACGCAGCTCGAGCACGTGCGCGCCACGCCGAAGATCCCGGAGTGGGAGCGGATCGCGGCGAAGATCACGCAGTACGCGGAGGCTGTCGTCCGAAGCGAGCTGGGGATCGACGCGGCCCTCGCCGCGCTCGACGTCGACGTGGACGCGATCCTCGAGAAACGGCGCTGGCTCGGCCGCTGCGGGGCGGCGGAGGGGTAGCGCGGGTGCTTGACGGTCCGCTCGTTCCACCGAGAACCCCACCTCCTCGGAGGGAGGGAGCGCTGCAGTCGGGACTCGTGCGGCGGCCCGGCTCGACCTCGCACACCAGACGATGCGCAGCAGACAATGCTCTGCCCCTCGGCTCGTGAGGGCTGTCCTGATCGTCGCGGGTATCGCGTTCGGCATTGACCATCCCATGCCGACCGGTACCGTTGGGATGCGTGCGCTCCTCGCCGCCAACGTCCTGCTCTACCGGCACGGTATGCTGACGAGAGAGCAGCGGAACGTGTGAGAACGTGCGGCCGCGCTGGCACCCGGCCTACGGCTTCGTCGCTCCTGCCCTGGGGCTCCTCGCCGTCTTCTTCCTGCTGCCGACGGCGGCGGCGCTGCTCCTCTCGTTCACCGATTTCGACGTCTATGCGGTCGCCGACCTGCGACGCCTCCGTCTGGCGGGTGCGTCCAACTACGTTCGCCTGCTCGACGACCCCCGCTTCTGGATCGCGCTCCGGAACACCATCTGGTTCGTGCTGGTGGCCGGGCCGGTGTCGATCGGTGTCTCGCTCGCCGCGGCCCTCGTGGTCGACGCGAAGGTCGTGCGCGGCCGCGCGATCTTTCGGACCATCTTCTTCCTGCCCGTGGTGACGACGCTCGTGGCGGTGGCGGTCGTGTGGCGCTACCTCTACCACCCGCGGTACGGGCTGCTGAACCAGCTCCTGGGCGTGGTCGGCATCCCCCCGATCGACTGGCTCGGCGATCCCGCCTGGGCGCTTCCCGCCCTCGCGCTCCTGGCGGTCTGGAAGAACTTCGGCTTCAGCATGCTGGTCTTCCTGGCCGGACTGCAGGCGATTCCCGAGCGCCTCTCCGAAGCGGCACGGCTCGACGGCGCCGGGCGCTGGCAGGAGCTCTGGCACGTGACACTCCCCATGCTGGCGCCGACGTTCGTCTTCGTGAGTGTGATTACCACCATCGGCTACCTGCAGCTCTTTGCGGAACCCTATGTGATGACGCAGGGCGGGCCGGCGAACAGCACACTCAGCGTCGTGCTGCTCATGTACGAGGAAGGCTTCCGCTGGTGGAACCTGGGCTACGGGGCGGCGGTGGCCTTCGTGCTGTTCGCGCTGATCCTCGTGGTGTCGCTCGTGCAGCTCTGGCTCCAGCGCGGGGCGCTTGCCGGTGGAGACGGGCGATGAGGCGACGTCTCGAGGCCGTCGCGGTCCACGTCGTGCTCGTGGTCGCCGCCGTGCTGACGCTGCTGCCGCTCGTCTGGATGGTGGCGGCGTCGCTCATGCCGGCCGGCGAGGCGAGCGCGCTGCCGCTGCGGCTGTGGCCGAGCGCACCCACCCTCGAGCACTACCACACGCTCTTCGCGCGCCTCGACGTGGCACGGCACGTGGCGATCAGCGCGGGCGTGGCCGCGGCCACGACCGTCATCGCCCTCGCCTGCAACACGCTCGCCGGCTACGCGTTCGCGAAGCTGCCCTTCCCGGGTCGCGAGCGAACCTTCCGCCTCCTGCTGGGCGCGCTCGTCGTCCCCGGACAGGTGGCGATGCTGCCCCTCTTCCTCCTCATGCGTGCGCTCGGCTGGATCGACACCTGGCTCGGCGTGATCGTGCCGGGGATGGCGAGCGTGTTCGGCATCTTCCTCGTCCGCCAGTACGCCCGCGGCCTCCCCGACGGCATCCTGGACGCGGCACGCGTCGACGGGGCGGGCGAGCTGCGCGTCTTCCGTTCGGTCGCCCTCCCGCTCATGACGCCGATCCTCGTGACCCTCGGGCTGGTGACGTTCATGGGGTCGTGGAACGACTTCCTCTGGCCCCTCATCGTGCTCGCCGACGACCGCCGCTACACGCTACCGGTGGCGCTCGCGAACCTCGTGGGGGAGCACGTGCAGGACACGGAGCTGGTGATGGCCGGTGCGGTGATCACCGTGCTGCCCGTTGTCGTGCTGTTCCTGACGCTCCAGCGCTGGTACGTTGCGGGCATCACGAGCGGCGGCGTCAAGGAGTGAGGAGGTGGGCCGTGCCGCCCCGGCTCTCCTCGCCGCGCTGGCGGCGGTGCTCGTGGTGACCGTCGCCACGGGGGTAGGAGCCCCTGTTTCGGAGCCCGTGCAGATCGACGATTTCGAGACCGCAGAGGGTTGGACCGTCGCGCCATCGCCCGGGACGAAGGCCGAGCTGGTCTGGGAGCGCGACGATGCCGGGTCGGCGCTGCGCCTCGACTACAACCTGGCCAACAGCTCGGGCTTCGTCATCCTGCGCAAGGAGGTGCGGCTCCCGCTGCCGGAGAACTTCGCCTTCACGTTCCGGCTGCGCGGCGCGGCGCCCCGGGGCACCCTCGAGTTCAAGATCGCCGACTCGGACGGCAACGTCTGGTGGCGACGCTGGTCGAACTTCGCCTTTCCGCTCGCCTGGCAGCCAATGGTGGTGCGGCGTTCGCGACTCGGGTTCGCCTGGGGCTCCCTGAGCGGCGGCGGCCCGCGTGAGGTCCGTGCCATCGAGATCGCCGTGAGCGGTGGCGGGACCGGGCCGGGCACCCTGTGGATCGACGATCTGGCGCTCGAGCCCCGTGAGCCGGCAGCTCCGGACGACGTGCTCCCACAGGTCGAGGCCTCGAGCTTCCGGCCCGGCTTCGAACCGGCGAGAGCCGTCGACGCCTCACCGGCGACGCAGTGGAAGAGCGAGGCGGTGGCCGACCCGCAGTGGCTGGTCCTCGACTTCGGTCGCAACCGCGAGTTCGGCGGCCTCATCATCGACTGGGACGCGGAGGACTTCGCGGTGGCGTACGGGGTCGAGGTGTCGTCCGACGGGACGGCGTGGACGCGCGCATTCCACACCGAGACGGGCAAGGACGGGCGCGCCTACGTGTACATGCCCGACGCCGAGTCGCGCTTCGTGCGCCTGGTCCTCGAGCGGAGCAGCCGGGGACGCGGCTTCGGCATCGCCGACGTCATCGTGAAGCCGGTGCGGTTCTCGGAATCGCCGAACGCCTTCTTCTCCTGGATCGCCGCCGATGCTCCCCCCGGCTTCTATCCCAAGTACCTGCTCGGCAAGCAGACGTACTGGACGGTGGCGGGCGTCGACGGCGGCCCGCACGAGGCGCTGGTCAACGAGGAGGGGATGGTCGAGATCGACCGCGCCTTCTCGATCGAGCCCTTCCTCTACACGCGCGGCAAGCTCGTCACCTGGCACGACTCGGAGGTGTCGCAGGAGCTCGAAGACGGCGCGCTGCCGATTCCCACGGTCGTCTGGCGGCACGAGGGGCTCCGGCTTCGGGTCACCGCGTTCGCCGCCGGCACGCAGGGGGCCGGAACGCTCTTCCTGCGCTACCGGGTCGAGAACCAGGGCGGCGCCCGCGAGCAGGTGCGGCTCTTCCTGGCGATCCGGCCCTTCCAGGTGCTGCCCCCCTGGCAAGCGCTCAACGTGCAGGGCGGCGTGGCGCAGATCGGGGAGCTGCGCTTCGACGGCCGCGCCGTGTGGGTCGATCGCGTGCGCGCCGTCGTGCCGGTGACGCCGCCCGCGGACTTCGGCGCGGCCACCTTCGAGGACGGTGCGATCACCGAGTTCCTCGCGCTCGGCGTGCCCCCCGATGCGCGCGAGGTGCGCGACCCGTTCGGCTTCGCGTCGGGCGCCCTCGGCTTCGACCTCCGGCTCGCCCCCGGGCAGACGCGCGAGGCGACCCTCGCGATCCCGCTCGACGAGGTCGCGGACAAGCCTTTGCCCGCGGTCGAGGCTGCGCGCGTGCCCGGGCTGCAGGACCTGGTGCATCAGCAATGGGCGCGGCTCCTCGATCGGGTCCACGTCGGGCTGCCGCCGGACGCCGCGGGGATCGAGCGTACGCTCGGGTCGACGATCGCCTACACGCTGGTCAATCGTGACGGCCCTGCGCTGCATCCCGGGCCGCGCACCTACGCGCGCTCCTGGATCCGCGACGGCGCCATGGAGTCGGAGGCACTGCTGCAGATGGGCTTCACGCAGGAGGTGCGCGACTTCCTGCGCTGGTACGCGGGATTCCAGGCTCCCGACGGGCGCATCCCGTGCTGCGTCGACGGCCGGGGCGCCGACTGGACGCCCGAGTACGACAGCATCGGCGCCTTCGTGTACGCGGTGGCCGAGTACTACCGCTACACGCGTGACGCCGGCTTCGTGCACGAGCTGTGGCCGAACGTGGTGCGCGCCCTCGACCGGCTCGCCGCGTTGCGCGCCGAGCGCACGACCGCGACGTACCGCGAGCCCGATCGCGCGGCGTACTACGGCCTCCTGCCCGAGTCGATCAGCCACGAGGGTTACTCGGGACATCCGGTGCACTCGTACTGGGACGACTTCTTCGCGCTGCGCGGCCTCAAGGACGCGGCCACCCTCGCCGTCGTCGTCGGCGACGACGAGCACGCCACCGAGTACGCGAAGCGGCGGGACGAGTTCCGCGAGACGCTCCTCGCCTCGCTCGCCCGCACCATGGCGCAGCGCGGCATCGACTACCTGCCCGGCTCGGTCGAGCTGGGCGACTTCGATCCCACGTCGACCAGCATCGCCATCGTGCCGGGCGGCGAGCTCGAGCACCTGCCCGCCGCGGCGGTGCAGCGCACATACGATCGCTACTGGGCGGAGATCGAGCAGCGCCGGCGTGGCGCGTGGCGCGGCGAAGCGTATTCGCCGTACGAGCTGCGCAACGTGACCGCGTTCGTACGCCTCGGCGAGCGCGACCGCGCCCACGCGCTCCTCGAGTACTTGATGGGCGGTCGCCGGCCCGCCGCCTGGAACCAGTGGGCCGAGGTGGTCTGGCTGGACCGCGACGTGCCCCGCTTCATCGGCGACATGCCGCACACCTGGGTGGGGGCCGGCTTCGTGCAGGCCATCCGCAACATGCTGGTCTACGAGCGCGAGGCCGATCAGGCCCTGGTGGTGGGCGCGGGCATCAAGCGGGAGTGGGTGACGGGCGAGGGCGGCGTCACGGTCCGCCGGCTGCCGACCCATTGGGGGATCCTCAACTTCTCGATGCGCAGCGACGGGCCCGACGTCGTGCGCGTGCGGATATCGGGCGATCTCACGAT
>JBKPDC010000261.1:0-4598 GCA_046727715.1 Thermodesulfobacteriota bacterium | reverse complement strand
TCCGCGACGTCGTCGTACGGCGTCTCCGACGCGGTCAGGATGGCGATGCGCGCCCCTCCTCGCCCTGCCGCCGGCAGCATCCGATTGACCGGGCCGACCACCAGAGACGTCCCCGCGGCGACGAGGAGGTCGCAGGTCGCGGCTGCACGCAGCGCACGGTCGAGGTCCTCCTGCACCAGCGACTGGCCGAAGGAGATGGTGGCGGGCTTCCACGGTCCGCCGCACGGGCATCGCGGCACCGGGTCCCCCTGTTCCCAGGCCCGCTGTGCCACCGCGCGCGGCTCGCGCCGGCCGCACCGCAGGCACTCCACCGCCGAGTCGGTGCCGTGGATGTTCACCAGCCGGTCCGCCGGGAAGCCGCTGCGCTCGTGCAGCCCGTCCACGTTCTGGGTCACGAGGAGCGCGACGCGATCGGCGGCCGCCAGTGCGGCGAGCGCGAGGTGTGCCGGGTTCGGCTGCGCGGCGCTGATCACCTGCCACGTCTCGCCCTTGTACCGCCAGTAGCGCTCCCGTGCCTCCTCGGTGGCGAGGAACTCCTGGATGGTGACCGGCGTGTACCGCGACCACCGACCGCCCGGCGAGCGGAAGTCGGGGATGCCGGACGCGGTGGACATGCCGGCGCCCGTGAGGACGACGACGGTCCGCGCGGCGCGCCACGCTGCACAGAGGTCGTCGAGCGGGGTCACGGCACGAGTGCGTACGCCGGGATGGTGAGGAACTCGACGAACTCGGCATCGAGGACGAGCCGGTCGATGAGCGCGCGGGCGTCGTCGAAGCGATCGCCCTCGAAGCGACGGAGCTTCCCGAGCTCGTCGTCGCGCAGTGTGCGGTATAGCTCCGCCGTCACTGGACGGCCGTCGTCGAGCGTCGCGCCGTGGTGTCGCCACTGCCACAGCTGTCCGCGCGCGATCTCGGCGGTCGCCGCGTCTTCCATGAGGTTGAAGATCGCGACGGCGCCGGTGCCGCGCAGCCACGACTCCACGTACTGCACGCCGACGCTGATGTCGTTGCGCACGCCCGCCTCGGTGATCTGGCCGCCGGGGATGCGGAAGTCGAGCAACGCCGCCGCGTCGGCTGGCACTTCCTCGCGCAGGCGCTCCTTCTGGTTGGAGCGAGTTCCGAGGACCGCGTCGAACGCCTCCTGCGCCACCGGGACGAGGTCGGGATGCGCCACCCAGGTGCCGTCGAAGCCGTCGCCGGCTTCCCGCTGCTTGTCGGCCCGGACGGCGGCGAGTGCGCGCGCGTTCACCTCCGGATCGCGACGGCTCGGGATGAACGCCGCCATGCCGCCGATGGCGTGCGCGCCGCGGCGGTGGCAGGTCTTCACCAGCAGCTCGGTGTAGGCGCGCATGAAGGGCGCGGTCATCGTCACCTGCGCGCGGTCGGGCAGCACGGCCCGCGGGTCGTGGCCGAGCTTCTTGATCGCGCTGAAGATGTAGTCCCAGCGGCCGGCGTTGAGTCCGGCGGCATGCGCGCGCAGCTCGTAGAGGATCTCTTCCATCTCGAAGGCCGCCAGGATGGTCTCGATCAGGACCGTGGCGCGGATGGTGCCGCACGGGACGCCGAGTGCGTCCTGCGCCGCGCAGAAGACGTCGTTCCACAGCCGCGCCTCGCGGTGGCTCTCCAGCTTCGGGAGATAGCAGTAGGGTCCGCTGCCGCGCGCGAGCAGCTCGCGCGCGTTGTGGAAGAGGTAGAGGCCGAAGTCGACCAGGCTGGCGGACACTGGCTCGCCGTCGAGCCGGAGGTGCTTCTCCACGAGGTGCCAGCCGCGCGGACGCACGAGCAGCGTCGCGACGCGGTCACGCAGGCGGTAGGTGCGGCCGTCGGGGGCGTCGAAGGTGATCGTGCGCCGCACGGCGTCCTGCACGTTCGCCTGGCCCTGGACGACGTTCTCCCACAGCGGCGCGTTCGCATCCTCGAAGTCGGCCATGAACACCTTGGCGCCGGAGTTGAGCGCATTGATGATCATCTTGCGGTCCACCGGGCCGGTGATCTCGACGCGGCGATCTTGGAGGTCGTCGGGCGTCGACGCGACCCGCCAGTCACCGTCGCGCACGGCACGGGTCTCGGCGAGAAAGTCTGGCCGTTCGCCGGCGCGCAACCGCGCCAGCCGATCCCGTCGAGCCTGGAGCACCTGCTGGCGCCGCGGCTCGAACCGGCGCGCCAGGTCGGCGATGAACGCGAGGGCATCGGCCGTCAGCACGCGCGCAGCGTCGTCGACGGAGGGGCCGTGCACGGTGAGGGACGTCGTCATCGGGCCGCCCCCAGCGCCGCGATGCCGGCCTGTGCAACCGCGACGTCCTCGTCACCGGTGCCCGAGCCCACGCCGATCCCGCCCACGACGTGGCCATCGACCACGATCGGCAGGCCGCCTTTGAGGTTCGTCACGCGCAGGCCCGAGGCCAATGCGAGCTTCAGGGCATGCTCCTCGGGCGCATTGCCCGTGGCGGCGCGCGTGGTGGCGGCCGTCACCGCCTTCCGCGTCGCCGTGTGCTGGCTCAGCACCTTGGCACCGTCCATGCGGACGAAGGCGAGCAGGTTGCCGCCCGCGTCCACCACCGCGATGCACTGCGGGACCTGCATCTCCTCCGCTTTCGTGACGGCGCCGTGCAGCACGGAGAGCGCGCCGGCGTGGGTGAGCGTCATGGAGGGTCTGACGTGCGCGTTCATGCGGGCTGTGTACGACGATCGCCGGCCGGGTGCCAGCATCGGCGTGCCGCGCGTCAGTCCGGCTCGGCCTTCTCGTCGAGACGTCCCGCCCAGAGATACGTGCGCGTCTCGCGCACGACGACGCCGCTCAGCAGCAGCAGCGCGATCAGGTTCGGGATCGCCATGAGAGCGTTGGTGACGTCGGCGGCGGCCCATACGACAGGAAGCGGGAGCGCGGCGCCGACGTAGACCGCCGCCACCCAGAGCCAGCGGTAGGGGCGGATCGCGCGCTCGCCGAACAGGTACTCGCACGCCTTCTCGCCGTAATAGGCCCAGCCGACGAGCGTCGAGAAGACGAAGGTCAAGAGACCGATCGTCAGGACCAGCGGGCCCACGACCGGTAGCTCGGCGAACGCGGCGGCCGACAGCGCCGTGCCCTTGGCGCCGCTGGTCCACGCGCCCGTGTTGACCAGTACGAGGCCGGTCATCGCACAGACGACCACGGTGTCCCAGAAGGTGCCGGTCGCCGAGACGAGTGCTTGCCGGACCGGGTTGCGTGTCCGCGCGGCGGCCGCGACGATCGGCGCGCTGCCGAGCCCGGACTCGTTCGAGAACAGGCCGCGCGCCACGCCGTACCGCATGGCCTCGCGCATCCCGGCCCCGAGGAACCCTCCGACCGCCGCCTGGCCCGAGAAGGCGGACTGCACGATGAGGGCGATCGTCTCGGGCAGTGCCGCCGCGTCGCGCAGAAGGAGCACGGCGCAGCCCCCGACATAGAAGATCGCCATGAACGGCACCAGGCCCTCGCAGACGGCCGCGATCGAGCGGATCCCGCCGAGGATCACCGCCGCGGTGAGCAGCGCCAGCGGCACGCCGGTCGTCCAGCGCGGCCATCCGGTGTGCTCGGTCACGAGCGACGCGATCGAGTTCGCCTGCACCGTGTTGCCGATGCCGAAGGCGCTGATCGCAGTGAGCGCCGCAAAGACCGCGCCCAGCGCCGTCCAGCCGAGTCCGCGCTCGAGGACGTACATCGGGCCGCCCGCCATCTCGCCGCGCCGGGTGGTCACGCGGTAGCGCACGGCGAGGAGCGCCTCGGCGTACTTGGTGGCGATCCCGAACACCCCGGTGAGCCACATCCAGAGCACCGCGCCGGGGCCGCCCGCGGACACGGCGGTGGCCACGCCGACGATGTTCCCGGTGCCGATCGTCGCGGCGAGCGCCGTGGTGAGCGCGCCGAACTGGGAGACGTCGCCGGGGCTCTCAGTGTCACGGGCGACCGAGAGCCGGATCGCGGTGCCGAGATAGCGTTGGATGAAGCGCAGACGCAGCGTCAGGAACAGGTGCGTCCCGCAGAGGAGCAGCAGCATGGGCGGCCCCCAGACGAGATCGCTGGCCTTCTCGAGCAGCTCGACGACATTCACCGCATCCCCTCCTCTCCCTGAGGTCCGCAGCGCGCTATCCCAGCCCGGCTCCCCGGTCTAGCCTCCCGGTCGCCACCGTGCATGCCTCTTCATCGTGGAAGATGCCACTGCCCGCGACGACGCGGCTCTGGGGTCGCGAAGCGCGCTGCTCAGGCGAAGCAGCGCACGAACGCGTCGCTCACGTGGCTGGTGAGCTTGCACCGACCGATCTGGCGGCGGAGGCGGACGTCGAGCGTCCGCGTTCACCGCCGACCACGTCGCGCACCGTTTCCAGGAACGCCGGCAGGACGGCCGACGACTCGTCGCGCTTGTAAGCCATCCCCATCTCGACCTGCGGCACGGGCGGCGCGAGGGGACGGTAGACGACGCCGGCACGTCGCAGGTTCAGGATCGACGCCGGCATGAGCGACACGCCGAGACCGGCGGAGACGAGCCCGAGGTTCGTCTGCATGCTGCCCGGGTGCAGAAGCCGCGGCGTGAAGCCGGCGCGGCGACAGGCGCCGATGAAGACGTCATAGTATCCCGGCG
>JBKPDC010000260.1:0-6888 GCA_046727715.1 Thermodesulfobacteriota bacterium | reverse complement strand
CTCTCTGTCGACCTCGGCTCGCGGGGAACGGTGAACATCACGACGCTCGCGGCCATCCCCACCGCGGAGTTCCGCAAGAAGCTGAAGGGGCCGAAGCAGATGGGCAAGAAGTGAAAGCGCACACCGAGTGCAGACGCGTGGCACCTGGGGGCTGGTCTTCACACCTTTAGCGCGCTCCGGTCGTCACCACCCATCCGCGCAGGTGCGAGCGGCGATCATCAGCGCGCCTGCAACCAGCCCACGAACCTCCCGCTGCGCAACGAGGCCACGCTCTCGAGCCTCGCCGAGGAGACCATCTCGGTGACGACGATCCGCCCGCCTCCGTGCGACCTGTTCGGCGGTCAGCTCCGAGCGGTGAAACTCCTCCCGAAGCGGGGTTCAACCTCCACCCGAGCACCAGCCGACCTTTGCCGGGTTCACGGTCGCGGGTGTATGGAAACTCCGATGCGTGTCCTGTAGAAGGTCCTCGGCGCGCTCGTGCTTGCTGCTGGCCTGGGAGTCGCAACTGCCAAGGTCGGACGCCATCTCGCCAAGGGCCCGCTTGGTCTCCCAGTCCTCATAGCGTCCATCGGCGTTCTCGTTGTGCCGGCGGTCCACAGCTGGTTCCCTTCGCGATCTGCCGGTTGGATCGGCGGCGCCGGAAGAGGCGCACGTCTCGCCCCACGTATCGAGATTGTCCATAGTGCCGTCGACAGCTACCGAGGGAGGTCCGCATAGTCTAGGCCCGCATTTCCCAGATGACCGCGTCTCGCGATGACGCTGACGCACGAATCGGCTAAGAAGGGCAAGGGTTTGGCGGTCATGGAGGGGGCGGCGGATGGACGCCGAGACGTTCACGGACCTCGATGAGGACGTGCGACAGTCCATCGCCCACATCAAGGCGAGCCCGTTCATCCCGCGCAAGCACAGCGTCTGGGGGTTCGTCTACGACGTCGCGACAGGCGGCCTCCGGGAGGTCCACTAGCGTCGCTCCGCCTGGTCCTGCGGTGCCCGTAAGGTTCTCGTTACAGCGAAGCGTCACGCTGACCTGACGCTCTGCGGTTCCGTCGGCTCTCCTCGAGCGTACCGCCGTCCAGAATCGGCGTGGCACGTCGCATGCTCCTCCCGGCCGGGAACGATGCCCTACGCGAAGGAGGAGCCATGAGCCGTTCATCCAGCGCGACCAACTCGCGGAGCCCCCGAACCATGCCGGGACACGCCGGATTCACCCTCATCGAGCTGCTCGTGGTGATCGCGATCATCGCGGTACTCATCGGGTTGCTGCTGCCGGCTGTTCAGAAGGTTCGCGAGGCCGCTGCGCGGAGGTCGTGCTCGAACAACCTGATCCACCTGCGGGAGACCGCCCTCGTCTACCGGAGTGCGCTCGAGACCTTCCCCGGCTCCGTGAGCGAGCTGGCGGACTTCTGTCGGCAGTACCCCTCGCTCTGCGAGCTGAGCGTCCTCCTCGAGACGGGTGAGAGCGACGGCTACGTCTTCGAGATCACGGCCGCGAGCGAGACCACTTTCCGCGCGACCGGCACGCCGGCGTTCCCCGGGAGGACCGGGGCGTCCACGCTGACGATCGACGAGACCGGGACGATTTACACCGAACCAACCCCCGGGGCGGACGAGGCGCGGGCGCAGATGTTCGATGCGGTTCGTGGACAGGCCGTGGGGACGATCGCGAGTCTCCTCGGTGGCGCCGGATCCAGCCTGGTGCCGTCGCTGTTCCCTGACGGGGCGACCGTCGCGTCGACCTTCGACCGGCTCGACACGAATGCCGACGGCCTGGTGACCCCTGGCGAGATCACGCGCAACGCCCGGAGTCCGGAGATCCGGGAATTCGTCGCCTTCGTGGTCGATGAGATGAAGCTCGGCGCCGCCGGCGAGGACGTCGACCGGTTGCCCGGTGTCGATCGCACCGCACTGGAGGGGGACGCGGGATCGTCCATCGTCAGCTTCGACGGCGTGTGCCGACTGGCGACCGTGTACTCCTCCAGCGACGCCGTGGATCGAGCCTTGTGCCGGAAGCTCCGGTCGGCCGCCGCGGCTCGCAGCGACCGCGTCAAGGAACGACGCGTTCGAGCCTTCACCACGCTGGTCGTCCAGCAGGTGGGACTGACGCTGACGGCCGAGCAGGCGGCAACGCTGACGACGTTGTCCGCCGCGCTGTAGACGCGCACAGTCCGGACGAGGGATGAATCGCGGCCGGCCTCAGCACGCCGCGGAGAGCACGGCCGGAGGATACGCCTCGCTGGCGTCCTGACGCACGTCAGGAACCTCCGCGTCCGACCGGCGGCGTACCAGCGTGAAGCGCTCGAACGAGACGGCCGGGTCCACGTACGACGCGGCCGTGTTGTAGTAGGTGACCTCGAGCCGCGTGAACCCCCCGGGCGCGGGACCCGGGTCGACGTCGAAGGCGGCGAAGCCGTACGGATGGGCAAGGTCCCGCACGGCAGACCACGCCGTGGCGTCCTCGTCGACGTAGCGTGGCTCGAACCGCCCGTTCGAGCCACGGCCACCGACCCCAACGATCACGCGAGCGTGCGGCGGCACCCAGAGCCGCCTGTTCGACGGCAGCGCCGTGCCGCCGCCGCCGAGGACCAGGTGGACCGTGCCCGCACCCGTGTCGATCACGTCGGTGCGCGTGCCGGCCGCGCGGGGACGCAGGGTCTCGCTCTGCCCGTCGGCGCCCCGCAGCGGATGCGATCGCTCGTAGTGGTGCTCGTGTCCGCACACGACCACGTCGACGCCGTAGCGATCGAACAAGGGCAGGAATGCCTCGCGGATGCCTCGGTCGCAGCCGTTGGTGTCGTGGGCAGACGAGACGGCCGTCTGGTGCATGCAGACGACGATCCAGTCGATCCCGTCATCGGCGCGCGCGGCCGCAAGGGTCCGCTCCAGCCAGGCGCGCTGCGCGCCGCCGCTGTAGCCGCGCACGTACGTGTCGCCGGCGTCCTGGTAGCAGACGTCGTCGTTGGCAAGCGACACGATTCGCACCCCGCCGGCGGTGAACGCATACCAGAGTCCGCGCAACTCCGGATCGGCGCCGTTGTCGGGCAGGGCGAAGCGAGTCTGGTAGGCGCCGTAACCGAGGGGGCCGTTGCCGCGCTCGTTCTCGTGATTGCCCGCCGCCGGCATCCAAGGCCGGTGGCGTGCCGACCGTGAGTCGTTCTCGAAGAAGTGTGTCCAGGCTCCCACCCGGTCCGCACTGATGTTGGCGTAGCAGAGGTCGCCGTTGAGAAGGTGAAAGAGCGGTCGCAGGCGCTCGACCTGATCGACCACGTACCCGGCCCACGGCGAGGCAATGCCGTCGCCCGGCACGGGCGTGCTCTGGTCGCCGAAGCTGGTGAAGCGGAAGGGCGTGCGATCCGCTGGCGCGGTCACGAAGTCTCCGGCAATGGGCGCCGCGCCGTCGTGGAGGACTTCATAGACATAGGCAGTGCCCGGCTCGAGCCCGCGCATCGCCGCGTGCTGGGTGAACACCTCGGTGCCGCTCTGTCCATCGACGTACGTGCGGGTTTCGGCGGGAATCGTGCGTCCGATGCCGCCCCGGGCCGTGCCGAGACGCAGCCGAGGGCGCGAGACGGCCTCCGACGTCACCCACGAGGCGACCATCTCGCGGGCGGCGTCCGCGCCGAACTGCAGGTGGAGCTGCCCCGGAGGCGGCGCGCCGGCCCGACGCGGCCGGCGCCACGCGGTGGGCGCGCACGCGCCCGTCACGAGCATCGTCCCGGCGAGGCCGAGGCCGCGCAGGAATTCCCGACGTGACGGCTGCTCTCTCGGCTCACATGTCCTGATTCTCGGCTCAAGCACGCGGTGCCGCTCCGTTTCGCGCCGGCTGGCGGGCGATCGGCCTACCCGGCGTGGCTACATCAACTCCGACGTCCTGGGGAAGCACCTACTGCCGAGTGCGCGCGGGCACCTTCAGGACGGCCAGCGCCTGGCGGTACGCGGCGCGCGCGGCGATGAAGTCGGCATGCGAGAGGCCGAGCTCCCTCGCGATCTCGCGTACGACGTCGTCCTCCGGGCCCGACACGTCAGCGTCGACTGCCGCCACGGCCATGCAGCAGTCGAGCAGCGCCAGCTTCTGCTCGCGCGTGGCGGTCGACGCGAACTCGCGGGTCACGAGGTAGTCCTCGGTGCCGCCGAACAGCGCATGCTGACTCTTGGCGATCTGCACCACGAGGATCGCCTGCTCCTCCGTCAGCCCGCCGCGCTCCATCACGGTGCGCTCCATGATCCGCGTCTCCTCGGGGCTCACCCCACGATCCGCGCCGGCGACGCGTCCGAGGACGTAGGCGAAACGGGCCACGTGTCGCGCCGCCTCCGGCTCCAGGCGTTCGAGCGCGCTCACGACGCGCCGGACGGTTTCCGTTTCGCCGGTCGCGCCGCTCGCCGGCGCATCGTGGCCGAGCCCGAGAAAGCGCAACAGCGACATGGCACCGACCATGGCAGGCTCGAGACACCCCTGGCAACCCGCGGAGCACAAGTGGCTCCTGCTCCCCGAGGACGCGCTGGCGCGCACCATGGCTGCCGACGCCGCGCCGGTGCCGTAGGCGGCGCGGCTCAGGCGCTCACCACGTCGCGGCCCGCCGCCTTGGCGCGATACAGCGCTTCGTCGGCGCAGCGGGTCAGCTTCTCCGGACTCGCGCCGTCCTCGGGGAATGCCGCCACGCCGATGCTGATCGTCGGCCGAACGATCACCTCGTCGCAGTCGATGGGATTCGCCTTCAGCGCGGCGCGGATGGTGTCGCCGAGCTCCAGGGCCGCCTCGCGATCCCGATCGGTCGCAAAGGCCGTGAACTCGTCGCCGCCAAACCGAGTGACGAGACCGTCGGGCGCAAACAATGGGCCGAGGAGCCGCCCGACCTGGGCGATCGTCCGAGCGCCGATGTGGTGGCCGTGCGTGTCGTTGATCTTCTTCAGGCCGTCCATGTCCATCATCAGCACCGCGAGCGACCGGCGGGCGGCCGCGCAGGCAGTGAGCGCTCGACGGAATCGCTCCTCGAACACGCGCAGGACGACGAGGCCGGTGAGCTCGTCGACGTTCATCATGCGATCGACCTCGTGATGGAACTCGGCCTCGATGACGTCATGAAAGGTGAACTTGAGGATGGTCTGCCCGAGCATGATCTTGTCGCCATCGCGGAGCTTGGTCCGGCGCGTGACCGGCGCGCCATTGAGCCGCGTCCCGTTGGTCGAACCCAGATCGACCAGCGCGTAGGCGTCACGCATCGGATCGTGCTGGATCCGGCAGTGCGCCGCGCTGATCGCGGGGTCGCCGGCGATCACCACGCTCGCCTGACTCTCGCGCCGGCCGACCACCAGCGCCTGCTCGTTCAGGAGATAGCGCCGCCCGATGTGGGCGCCACGCAGGACGATCAGCACGGGGAGTCGATTGTCGACGGCGCCGGACCACCCGTCGGAGAGGGACTGGACCGTCTTGTCTGCCTCGTCGATCATCGCGCCCGTGACTCCACAGTGACCGTGTAGGGCGGCGCGAAAGCGGCTGTCAAACGTGCGGCTAGGCGAGGGCTAGGCGCAGTGTAGATCAGTTCCACCCCGAACGAGGCGCCCCGGCAGCGCCCCGCTCGGCGCACCCGCGCGCATGACCACCGTCCCGCTCACGAGCGTCGCCACGTAACCCTCTGCCCTCTGCAGGAGCCGGCGGGCGCCGGCCGGGAGGTCGAAGGCCATTTCCGGAAGCCGGAGCTGCAGTCGGCCGAAGTCGATCAGGTTGAGATCCGCCTTCAGACCGGGCCGGAGCACCCCGCGATCGTGGAGGCCGTAGAGCGCAGCGGGGTCGCGCGTGAGAGCCCGGACCGCGGTCTCGAGCGGAATCCGTGCTCCCCGGTGCCGATCCCGTACCCAGTGCGTCAGCATGAACGTCGTCATGCTGGCATCGCAGATGATGCCGCAGTGGGCTCCGCCATCCCCGAGGCCCAGCACCGAGCGGGGATGCAGGATCATCTCACGGATCGGTTCTGCCGTGCAGTCGGCGTAGTTGAGCACGGGATAGAAGAGCAGCTCGCGGCCCTCGTGACGCAGCATGAGGTCGTAGAGCACCGCCTCCGGTTGCCGGCCCTCGCGTGCCGCGATGGCCGCCACGCTCGTCTCGGCCGTCGGCTCGTAGTCCGGCGGATCACCGAGCGGAAACAGCCGCGCGTACATCGCCGGCCCGAGGAGCGCCGCGAGCGTTCCCGGTTCCGCATCAGCCACGGGTCGCTCGGCGAGGATGCGGCGGCGCACCTCGGGGTCGTGGAGATGCGCGACCCGCTCGGCGAACGGGAGCGGCGCCAGCGTCTGGTAGGTCGGGCGATCGGCGAACGGGTTCACACGCGACTGGTGCCCGGCCAACATCCCGAACGGGCGGGTCGCCACTTGCGGGACGAGATCGGCGCCCTGCTCCGCCGCCTCGTCGGCGAGGGTGAGTAGCCGTCGCCACGCCTCGGGCTCCTCCTCGTGTTGCATGACGAGGAAGCTCACGGGGCGCTTGATCGCCGCCGACAGCCGCGCCATCCACGCGACCTCGGCCTCCGCCGCGCCGATCGGATCGCCCCCCGCACGGCCGCCGGTGCCCGCCTCCGCGACCTCGAAGACGCCACGCCCCACAGTCGCGAGCGCCTTCCCGATCCCGACCAGCTCGTCCTCGCGCGCGAAGGTGCCCGGGACCGGGCGCCCGTCGATTCCGCGGTGCCCGACCGTGCGTGAGGTCGTGACGCCGAGCGCCCCTGCCTCGAGCGCCTGGCGCACGAGGCGCTCCATCGTCCCGATGTCTTCCGACGTCGCGGGCTCGTTCGCCGCTCCCCGCTCACCCATGACGTAGGCGCGCAGGGCACCGTGCGGAACTTGCGCGCCGACGTCGAGCGCGCGCGGCATCCGAGCGAGGGCGTCGAGGTACTCGGG
>JBKPDC010000259.1:0-4790 GCA_046727715.1 Thermodesulfobacteriota bacterium | reverse complement strand
GGCGAACAACCTGTCGCCGGCCGATTGCGAGGCACTCGACATCGAGCCGAACCCGGACTTCAACCGCATCCTCTTCAACCGCGCGACCGGGAACGGCAGCGCCCCGTCGCCCCTGATCAATCCCGTGTTCGCGGTCGACCTTGCCTGGGACACGACCGGGACGGGGAACTGCTGGAAGGGGAACGTCGCCGGCACGAGCTTCCCGACCGTTCTACCGTCCTGCTCCTGACGCGGTACGGTGGATCACTTCGGCGGCGTCCCAGGATGTCGTCGCCGACGACCTTGAACGTGCCGACACCACCATAGTAGATGCGGCACCGTGATGTCCCTCGCGGGCCGCACGGCCATCGTGACTGGTGCCGGCCGCGGCATCGGGAGAGCGACGGCGCTCCAGCTCGCGCGCATGGGCGCCGCCGTCGTGGTGAACGACCTTGGCACAACGGTCGAGGGCATGGGCCGCGACGCGGCAGTCGCAGCCGCGGTCGTCGCCGAGATCGAAGCGGCCGGTGGCCGCGCCATGGCCAGCGCTGCGTCGGTCACCGACTTCGCTGGCGTCGAGCGCATGGTGGCCGAGGCGGTCGACCGCTTCGGCGGCGTCGACGTCCTCATCAACAACGCCGGCATGTCGTCGACCGCACCGATCTGGGAGATGGATACGGACGTCTTCGATCGCGTGTCGGCGAGCCATGCGAAAGGGACGTTCAACACCATCCGCTGCGTGGCGCCCCACATGCGTGCGCGAGGCTGGGGTCGGATCGTCAACCTCGTCTCGCGCGCCGGGCTCGTCGGCATCCCTGGCACGGCGGCGTACGCGGCGGGCAAGGGAGCGGTCTTCGCCCTCACCAACGTCGCCGCGCGCGACCTGGCGTCCTCCGGAATCACCGTGAACGCCGTGAACCCCGGCTCCACGGGCACGCGCATGGTCCTCGACGCCGTCGAGCGGGCGCGGGCGCACGGCAGCGCGGAAGCCGTTTCGCGGGCCGCGCGGATGGAGGCGGCGCTCCAGGCGCCGGAGGATGTCGCAGCCCTGATCGCAGCGCTTTCCACGGAGGAGGCAGGCAATCTCACCGGTCAGGTGTTCTTCGTCGGGCGTGGCGAGATCGGGCTCTTCCGGCCGCTCGCTGTCGACCAGACGGCGAGCGCCCCCGGCGGCTGCACGGTGGAGGCGCTCCTGACGGCGCTCGGCGGATTCCGGCCCTACCCGCTCGACGCGCCGTATTAGGAGCCCGACCCAAGGCTCGGCTCTGCGCGCGCAGCGCGCGGCCGAGCGAAGCGAGCTGGGGAGTGGGCCCCGTCGGGCTTTGCCCGACAGGCGAGGGGACAGGGTCCCCTCGTGGAGCCGATCACTTCATCGCGATCGGGTTCACCGGCGAGCCGCTGCCACCGGCGATCGGCAGCGCCTGCGCCGCGAGCAGACACTCCCACACGCCGTCGGCGGCGCAGTCGCGCGCGAGTGCCTCGAGGTACCAGAACTCGCCCAGGTGGAGGCCCAGATTGCAGAGCGCGAGCATGTGAAACGGCACCCACACGCCGGGTATCTGCGCGCTGGCCTCGACCATCGAGTTGTCGGCCGCGGCGGCCGCGACGCGGCGCTCGTGCAGCCACGCCGCGGTCTCCCAGTGCAGTCCGGCCTCCTTGCCGCGGAAGCGCGACCAGTCCGCGAAGTCGCCGACCGTCGCCATCTGCCCCGTGCGCACCATGACGATGTCGCCCTCGCCGACGCGCACGCCCTGCCGCGATTCCGTCGCCTCAAGGTCCGCGGTGGTGACGGCGTAGCCGGCGGCAAGGCAATCGACGCCTTGCGCGCGCGCCACGTCGAGGAGGACACCGCGCGACACGAAGTCCGCGTGGACCTTGTCGATGCCGCCGCGAGCGGCGCCGCGCGCGTCGACTGACGTGGCCGGGAAGCCGTTCCAGAGGTGCCCGTCGTAGTAGACGTGGCAGAGCGCGTCCCACTGCGTCCCGCCCTGCACCATCATCACCAGGACGTCGTCGACGTAGCCCGCGCCCATGCCGAGGTCGACGCGCGCCGACTGATCACAGCCGGTCGCCGTCATGAGGTGCAGCGGGTTGATGCGGGCGCCGCCCGCCTGCGGGCCGCTGCCGTGCCGGATCGGGATGGCGAGCGAGAACGTCTTCCCCTGCCGAACGCAGCCGGCGGCGCGACGGCGGACGTCGGGCGTGACGTAGTTGAGCGCCCCCCGCTCGTCGTCGGCGCCCCACCGTCCCCAGGTCCGGAGGGTGCGCAGCAGCTCCTCGAAGCTCGGCACGGCGACCCGCTCAGCCGCGCGCCCGGCGAAAGCGCGGCAGCACCTTCTCGCCCAGGAGCCGGATCGACTCGAGCGTCTTCTCGTGCGGCGTGTGCCAGCCGACCACCGGGATCAGCACGAGCTGATCGAGCCCGATCGCCTCGAAGCGGGCGATGGTGCGCGCGACGTCGTCCGGGGAGCCGACACAGATCCCGTTCTTGTAGAAGCCCTCGGCATCGGAGGCCTTGGAGAACGCCCCGGCGAGGGTCTTGTCGCCGGAGATCTCCTTGATGAGCTCGCGCAGCCTCGACTGCGGGATCGGTCGCGGGATGTGCTTCGTGCGCTCGAAGGCGTGCGGGATGGTGTCGAAGTAGATCGTCATGTGCGGCGTCGTGGCGCCCGCGTTGCGCCGGTAGATCTGCCGCGCCTCGTCACCGTCCTCGAGGCAGAGGGCAGGCGCGATCGTCATGATCTTGTCGTACGTGAACGCGCCGACCGGCTTCGCCTTCGCGATGGTGGACTTGTACGTCTCGACGAGCGGGCGCAGCAGCTCCGGGTCGGCGAAGTTGAACATCGCGACGCCGATTCCCATCTCCGCGGCACGCTGCACCGTCCCGGGATTCGTGGCGGTGACCCAGAGCGGCGGGTGCGGCTTCTGCACGACGCGCGGCAGGATGCAGCGCTCGGGGACCGAGAAGTGCTTGCCCTGCCAGGAGAAGAGCTCCTGCGTCCACATCCGCGGGATGGCGCGGATAGCCTCCTCCCACATGTCGCGCGTGTCGTCGCTCGAGAGGCCGAAGGTGTTCACCTCGGTGCTGCCGCTGCCGCGTCCGGTGCCGAGCTCGACGCGCCCGTTCGTCACCACGTCGATGTAGGCGATCTGCTCCGCCACTCGAACGGGATGATTGATCGGCGGGCAGAGGTTGAAGATGCCGGTCACGACGCGGATGCGTTTGGTCTGCACGCCGACGGCGAGGCAGGCGAGGTGCGACGACGACCCGTGCGAGTACTCCTCGAGGCAGTGGTGCTCGGGCGCCCAGTAGGTGTCGAAACCGGCGGCGTCGGCGGCGATCCCGACCTCGATGTCGCGACGGATGCGAAGAGGCTCCGTCACGTCCCACGGTCGCGGGCCGACGGAGGCGCCCTGGAAGACTCCGAACTCGAGCGGCATGGGCGCGGGGTATAGCCGCCTCGACGGGTCGCTGGCCAGCGCAACGCCGATCGGGCTTCACTCTACCTCTTCGAAGTCTCCCGGCTTCCAGCTCCTGTCGAATGCCGCCGTCTGGTCAGCAAGGCGTTCACGCCGCGTGCGGTGGAGCGTCTCAGGCCGATCGCCGCAGAACTGGTGGCGGAGGCGCTCTCCACGCTGCGCCGAGTCGGTAGCGGTGACCTGGCGGCTGCCCTCGCACATGTGCCGATGCACGTCATGTGCTCGCTGCTGGGCGTCCCGACCAAAGCGGTTCCCGACTTCATCGCCTGGGTGAATGCGCTCAGCCCAGCGTTCGGGTTGATGACGCCGGCGCAGATCGTCGCGGCCGAGGCCGCGATCACCGAGCTACTCGACTATGTCCGGGACCTGGTCGATCAGCGCAGCCACGCCACGGCCGACGATCTCGTATCGGGCCTGATTCGCGCCGAGCACGACGGCGAGCGCCTCACCCGCGACCGTCCCGTGGGGCATCGCAGCGGGGAGCGCGATGGTGTTCCTCGGCTGCATGGACACGCTCTACAACCTGGAGCACGGCAAGTACGCCGACATGACGCCGGAGATGGCCGTCGAGACGGCCATCAACGTGGTGTGCCTGACGTTCGGGCCGTTCACGATGTGGGGGGGCTCTGGCGGATCCGCCGGCGGCTCGAGAACTAGGGAGCTCCTAGGGTCCCGACAGCTCGAGGCGACCGCGGGGGGTGTCGAGGACGGCGACGAGGCGCGCCGTCGGCGCTCTGCACACGGCGAGACGCACGTCGAGCGCGTTCAGGAGCGCGCGCAGCGCCTCGACCTGGGGCGTCTCGGCACGAAGCGCCTGGAGCCGGAGGCCCCGCGGAGCGTCGTCGGCCGGGTGCGAGTCGCCGTGCCACTCGATGAAGAAGGGAACGAGCGTTCCGCCGCCGTGGCCGGTCAGGAAGACGTTCGTCCAGCGCACGGGCGTGCCGTCCGGTCGCACCCGGTGTCCCGCGACCACGGCGGCGCGATATCCCTCCGCCTCCGCCCGAGCCGCCGTGCCCGCGGCGCTCTCGGTGCGCGCGGCCCACATGATCAACGCGGGCGACTTCATGCCGGCGAGCCGCCGCGCGAGCGCGCCGGCCGGAAGCGTCGGATCGGGAGCGATCACCTCGAGAAACCGCTTGCGGCCGAGGGCCGCGACCGCGTTGTGCGTCCCGAGATCGGGATGCTGCCCACCCGCGATGGCGCGAACCTCGGTGCGTTTCGCCAGCGCGGTGATCGCGACGTCTAGGTCCGCCGCACCCCAGAGCAGATGATCGCAGGTGGCCGCCACGGCCCGATCCATACGAGGCAACGAACCCGGCGGCAACGTGCCG
>JBKPDC010000258.1:0-7144 GCA_046727715.1 Thermodesulfobacteriota bacterium | reverse complement strand
TCCCGGTCGATACCCCGGTGACGACGATCACCTTGCCGCGTGGGTCCATCTCCTGACTCCCTTCCTGCCGCGAGACAGCACTCGTCGGGCGCGACTGGTCCAGCGCAGCTCGGCGTCGCACCAGGCGATCCCGTGCTCGATCCCCAACCGCCAGAGCTCGCGCTCGCGCGACGAGCGCGCCAGCGAGAAGATGCGCTCGTCTCCGAGGCGGGCGGTGTACTCGGCTCGCTTGGCCTTCATCTCACGGGCGAACCGGGCCAGCGTGGCATCGAGCGCCTCCGGCGCGAGGCTCGCCGCGAAGACCAGCTTGAGCAGCATGGGATGCCGCAGCACCATGGGTTCGAGGCGCTCCTCCCGCCATCGGGCGAGCGCGGCCTTGCCGGACGCCGTGAGGGAGTACACCTTCCGATCAGGCCTTCCCGCTCCGGCGATCGCCGCGAATCGCACGAGCCCCTCTCGCTCGAGCCCGTGCAGCTCGCGGTAGATCTGGCTCTGCGTTGCCGTCCAGAAGGATCCCACCGACCCGTCGAAGCGCTGCTTGAGCGCGTACCCGCTCGTCGGCTCGATGGAGAGGAAGCCCAGGATGGCGGCCCGCAGAGACACGCGATCGCTGATATGGCACTAGTGGCATATCGTCAAGGACTGCGCGGTGCGGCCGGTCTTGCTCGGTGGAGCGCACCGGGGTAGTCGGCCCCTGCATGAGCACCGCATCCGTACCGGGTAGCTGGGCGCCGCGTGGCGAGTGAGCGACCGGCGATGGCGACATCCTCCCCGACCGATCGCGCCTACCTGCTCTACACGCTGCCGGCGCTCGCAGTCATCACGCCGCTCGGTGCGCTGCTCGGCCTCGTGCTCGGGCTCGGACCGGCGCCCCTCCTGCTGCGCGTCTGCATGGTGTTCCTGCTCGTGTCGCCCGCCACGGGATTCCTCGGGCTCCGCACGCTGGCCCGGGTGGGGGACGCCGCCCCCGCGGCCACGCAGCGCACGGCCAGGATGTGGTGCTTCCTGGCCTTCGTCACACCGGTCGTGCTCTACCTGGGGCTGCGCTGGCTCGCCGCCTCAGGCCCGCCGGGAAGTCACGCATGATCGACGTCGTGCGTGCGCTCGCGCCCGACATCCAGGCCGAGGCCGATCGCATCGAACGCGACCGGCGGCTGCCGCTCGAGCTGGTGCGCGCTCTCGCGCGCGCCGGCGTGTTTCGCCTGTGCGTCCCGCGTGCGCTGGGCGGCGTGGAGGCCGACCCCGCCACGGTGATCGCCGTGCTCGAGGAGCTCGCGCGTGCGGACGGCTCGACGGGGTGGTGCGCGATGATCGGCGCGACCAGCGGCCTGGTGAGCGCATACCTCCCCGACGCCGAGGCGCGCGCGATCTATGGAACCTCGCCCGACGTGGTCACCGGCGGCGTCTTTGCGCCCACCGGCACCGCCGTGCACGAGGACGGGCACTATCGCGTCACCGGCCGGTGGCGGTTCGCCAGCGGCTGTCAGCACTGCGACTGGTTGATGGGCGGCTGCCTCGTGCAGGACGGCGGCCCGCCGCGCGCCCGCATGGTCCTCTTCCCGGCGACCGACGCGGAGATCATCGACACCTGGACGGTGTCGGGGCTGCGCGGCACCGGCAGTCACGACATCGCGGTGCGCGAGCTGCGCGTGCCCACGACCCGCTCGGTGTCGATCACGCACGACCGCCCGGTCGCGCCGGGCGCGCTTTATGCCTTTCCGCTCTTCGGGCTGCTCGCGCTCGGCATTGCCGCGGTGGCGCTCGGCATCGCACGCCGTGCCCTCGACGAGATTCTGGCACTCGCCGGGACGAAGACCCCCACCGGCGGCCGCCGCACGCTCGCCGAGCGCTCGACGGTCCAGGCCCAGCTGGCCGAGGCCGACGCGATACTCGGCGGCGCGCGGGCGTTCCTGCGCGAGGCGGTGGAGGAGGGCTGGACGGCCGCGCGCGCGCGGGGCGTGATCGACGTGCCGGGGCGCGCCCGCCTCCGCCTGGCCGCCACCCACGCCACCACCGCCTCCGCATGCGTGGTGGACGTCGCCTACACCGTCGGCGGAGGGACGGCGGTGTATGCCGACAGCCCGTTGCAGCGCGCGTTCCGCGACGTCCACGTCGTCACCCAGCACATGATGGTGGCGCCGGCCACGTGGGAGCTGTGCGGCCGCGTGCTGCTCGGTCTCGACACCGACCCGACGACGCTATGAGCGACGCCTTCACCACCCTCGAGCTCGAGCGGCGCGGGCACGTGCTGCGCGTCACCATCGCCCACCCGACGAGCCCGCTGAACGCCGTCGACGAGGCGTTGCACCACGACCTCACCCTGCTCGTCGCGCGCTTGAAGCGGGAGGACGAGGCGCGCTGCGTGCTCCTCACCGGCCGCGGCCGCGCCTTCAGTGCCGGCGGCGACTTCACCTGGTTCCCCCAGCTGCGCGAGCCAGCGCGGATGGAGGCGCTGCGGCGCGACGCCAAGCAGCTCATCTGGGACCTGCTCGACGTCGAGGTGCCGATCGTGGCGGCGCTCAATGGGCACGCCATGGGCCTGGGCGCGTCGATCGCACTCCTGTGCGACGTCATCTTCATGGCCGACACCGCCACCATCGGCGATCCGCACGTGCGCGTCGGCCTCGTGGCCGGTGACGGGGGTGTCGCCATCTGGCCGCTCGCGGTGGGACCGGCGCGTGCCAAGCAGTACCTGCTGACGGGCGACCCGGTCACCGCCGTCGAGGCCGAGCGCATCGGCCTGGTGAACCGCGTCGTTCCCGCTGCCGAGCTCGACCGCGAGGCGATGGCGTTCGCCGAGCGCCTCGCCGCCGGCCCGCCGCTCGCGCTACGCTACACGAAGCTGGCCGTGAACAAGCTCGTGAAGGAGGCCCTGAACGTCGCCTTCGACACCTCGACCGCGCTCGAGCTGGTGACGTTCCAGAGCGAGGACCACCAGGAAGCCCTGGCGGCGCTACGCGAGAAGCGACCGCCGGTGTGGAAGGGGCGCTGACCCCCCGGAAGGAGACCATCGCGTGATCACCGTCGTCGCAGTCCTGAAGGTGAAGCCCGGCCACGAGGACACGCTCGTCGCCGGCATGCAGAAGATGATCGCCCACGTGAAGGCGAACGAGCCCGCCACGCTGACGTACGTCCTGCACCGCTCGGCGGCCGACCCGACGAAGTTCCTGGTCTACGAGACCTATGCCGATCAGGCCGCGTTCGCGGCGCACGGCGCGAGCGAGGCGATGCAGGAGTTCTTCCGGCTGGCGGGGAGCATCCTCGATGGGCGCCCCGACATCGCGATGTACGAGGAGATCGACGGCAAGCGGTGAGCCGACCGCACGGGCGGTGAGGCGATCTGACTTTTATCACCTCGACACTATGAGGTGATTGTGGTAAGGTCACCTCATGGCAGCGGCCGCCGAGCGGCTCCGGGCACTGGTCGACCGCCAGGGCGAGGTGGGCAATCGCGACGTCGTCCGGGCGCTCCGGGTCTCCCCCGCGACGAGTCACCGCCTGCTGCGTGCCCTCGTGCTCGCAGGCGTCCTCGAGCGCCAGGGGCGGGGCCCCGCCGCACGCTACCGTCTGCGCCGCGTCCGGCGCCGGTTCACCCTCGCCGGCCTGGAGGAGGACCGGGCCTGGCAGCGGGTCGCGGCTGACATCGCGCGCGTCCGGCCGCTGCGCGAGCAGGAGGCGCGCAGCCTGCGCTACGCGGCCACCGAGGTGATCAACAATGCGGTCGAGCACTCGCGGGGCCGCGTGGTGCGCGTCACCGTGGCATTCGAACCGGCGGGGATCACGGTCGTCAGCGTGCAAGACGACGGGGTGGGCGTCTTCCAGCGCCTCTGTGCCGACTTCGGGTTCCGCTCGCCGCACGATGCGATCGTCCAGCTCGAGAAGGGCAAGCTGACCAGCGATCCGGCGCGGCACAGCGGGGAAGGCCTCTTCTTCTCGTCGAAAGCGGTGGCGCGATTCCGACTCGAGAGCCCGGGCGCGGCCTGGATCGTGGACAACCTGGTGCAGGACAGCGCCGTGGGGACGAGCGACGTGCGGCGCGGGACACGCGTCGTCCTCACCGTCGCAGGCATCCGCACGCCCCGGCTCGAGGACGTGTTCCGCGCCCATACCGACGAGGACTCGCTCCGGTTCACGCGCACCCGGGCCACCATCAAGCTCGGCGCCCTGGGCACCGGGCTCGTCTCGCGGTCGGAGGCGCGTCGGGTGGTCGAACGTCTCGGCGAGTTCACGCATGCGACACTCGACTTCTCCGGTGTCGACGTCGTGGGGCAGGGATTCTGTGACGAGGTCTTCCGCGTCTTCGCGCGGGCGCATCCCGAGGTGACCCTCGAGCCCGTCGGCATGAACGACGCCGTGTCGTTCATGGTCGCCCGTGCGCAGAGCACCTGACCTGCACCCACGCGCTCACAGCACGCAGCGGACGCCGCCGCGGTCCATCTCCGCCACGCAGCGATTGCAGGAGATACACCGCGAGCGGGTCGTCTCGCCGCGTGCGAAGCGGTTGGGCAGGTCGGGGTCGGCGATCAGGGCACGGCCGAGCGCGACGAAGTCGAAGCCTTCGCGCATCGCCGTCGCCAGGTTGTCGAGCGACAGGGCGCCGCCGAGGAGCACCAGGGGCACGCCGACGGCCTGCCGCACCGCCCGCGCCATGGGCAGGAAGAAGAGCTCCTCGAATGGATAGGCGCGGATGATGAACGGCCCGGTGAGGCGCAGGATCAGCTTGTGGAGCCGCGTCGGTGCCACAGCGACCATGTCGTCGAGCGGGCGGCCGCCACGCAGGAGGTAGAAGGGGGTGCGGCTCGTGAACCCCCCGCTCAGCTCCACCGCATCGACGCCCGCGCCTTCGAGCGCGCGCACCACCTGGACGGCGTCGTCGAGCTCGAGGCCGCCCCGGAAGCCGTCGCTCAGGTTGGTTTTGACCAGCACGGCGCGCGCGGGACCCACACGCGTGCGCACACGCGCGACGACGGCGAGCGGGAGGCGGAGCCGGTTGGCGAGCGAGCCGCCGAAGGCATCACGTCGGCGGTTGGTCGCCGGCGAGAGGAACTGGCTCAAGAGGTAGCCGTGACCCAGGTGGACCTCGACGGCGTCGAACCCCGCTTCGGCGGCCAGCCCGGCCGCGCGCCCGAAGTCGTCGATCACCGTGCGCAAGTCGGCCTCCGTCATGGCCCGGGCGAGCGGGACCCCCGCGCTCGCGCCGTAGGCGTTCAGCATGGTGGACGGGCCGCGCGGGGCCGTGCCGTCACGCCGGCGCATCTTGCTGAAGAACCCTGCGTGCGCCAGCTGGATCGACGCCGCCGCGCCCTCGGCGTGGACCGCGTCGGTCAGGCCTCGCAGCGCGGGAACGATCTCCGGTCGCAGGCAGAGCTGGTCGCCGAACGTGCGGCCGTCGGGGGAGACGGCTGCGTACGCCACCGTGGTCATCGCGACGCCGCCGGCAGCGAGCGTCCGGTGGAAGCGCAGCAGCGCATCCGCTGGCGTGCCTCCCGGCGTCATCCCTTCGTAGGTCGCCGACTTGACCAGACGGTTACGCAGCCGGAGCGGCCCCAGCGCCGCGGTCTCGAAGGCGCGAGCGGCGGGACCGGTGGGCCGGGGCATGCATGTCTCGTGTCGCGCACGCGGGGGTCTCCTGGCAAGCGGCCCATCGAGCGCAGGACGACCTGGTGCGCCGACGCCGAGTCGCGCGCGCCGATTGACACCGCTGGGCGCTTCCGGCGATGGCAGCCCGAATGCCCCCGGCCGAGCGCAGCTGACCGGGGCGCGAGCGAGGGCTACCGTCGATACGTCCCGCTGTATGCGAACCAGAACGTGTCCGCCTCGGGATCGCCCGGCGCGGGCGGCGTGGGAGCCGGTACCGCCGAGTCCGCCGGCGACAGCTGCTGGAGGTACACCACCAGCGCCTCCAGGTCTTCCGGGGTCAGGTTCGCGAAGTGGTCCCAGGGCATTGCCTGCCAGTGCATCTGGCGGCCGTCGCGCGCGATGCCGCTCTGGATGGCGCGCTTGATCTCGGGCTTCGACCAGCCGCCGAGCCCCGTCTCGGGGTACGGCGTCAGATTGCGCGAGTAGGTCGTCCCGAAGACGTTCCACGCGACGCGCATGCCGCCGCCCATCTCCGGGAACCGCGCCCACGGCCGCACGGGATCCGGGCCGGCGGTGTGGCACAGCGAGCAGGTGCCGATCGTGGCGACGTAGCGGCCGCGTGCGGCGAGGGCGGCCGTGTCGGCGTCGCCGGAGGCGACCGGCGCGGGCGGGCGCCGGATGGCCGGCATGCCGATCAGCGCGCCCGGCACTTCGAACGGCGGCTCGGCCTTCACGAGCGCCGCTGGCATCCAGCGCAGCGGCGGCCAGGTGTAGACCAGCGGGACGGCGAGCAGGAACATGACCACGGCGGCGGTCTCGAGTCGCCGGCGGCGCCGGCGCAGAACCAGGTAGGCGACCAGCGCGGCGAGCGCCCCGACCGTGACCACCTGGTCCGCGAGCGGGTTGCGGACCGGCGCGGGCTGTACCCCCCCGGCCGGCACGCGACCGGCGTTGCGCGGGTGGAACCCCGCGCGCACCGGGTCGCCCATCACGAGTGCGCGCACCTTCGCGACGATGCCGTCCCAGACGCCCAGGGCCTCCGGCGCAGGCACCAGGTTGCGGACGGGTGGTAGCGCCTGCAGGTAGGCGTGGATCGCATCGACGTCCCGGTCCTCGAGGCCGGCGAGGATCGTCCACGGCATGTCGAAGGCGCTCAGCACGCGGCCGTCCCGGCTGCGACCGTCGCGGAGTGCGCGGCGGAGGTCGCCGGGGCTCCAGCCGCCGAGACCGGTGTCGGGATCGGGCGTCAAGTTGCGCGTGAACACGGTGCCGACGTGGGTGATGGTGACGCGCATGCCGCCGGCGCCGAAGCTGCCTTCAATGTACGAGCCGTCCGGGTTCATCTGCACGTGGCAGAGGAAGCAGGTGCCGGATCTGGCGACGTACTCGCCGCGTGTGGCGGGCGCCTCGCCCTCGCCGGGCGGGCGGCGGGCGAGCGCCGCGGCCGCGGCCTCGAGCGACGGCGCGCGGGCCAGCGAGCGGACGAAGTTGGCGACGTCCCACAGATCGGCGGCGCTCGCGGCGTCGAGGTAGCCGGGCATGGGCGTGCCGCCCAGACCGGCTG
>JBKPDC010000257.1:0-31188 GCA_046727715.1 Thermodesulfobacteriota bacterium | reverse complement strand
GCCATCACGCGGCTCGCAGCTCCGCGGTGTCGAGAATGATCGTCACCGGCCCGTCGTTCACGAGGCTGAGCGCCATGCGCGCCTGGAACCGGCCGGTCGCGACCGGCACGCGGCTCGCCCGGGCGGCGGCGATGAAGTGCTCGTAGAGCGCCTGTGCCTGGGCCGGTGGCGCCGCGGCGGCGAAGGCCGGGCGGCGCCCGCGCCGGCAGTCCGCGTGCAGCGTGAACTGCGACACGACCAGCAGCGCGCCGCCGACCTCGTCGAGCGCACGGTTCATGTGCCCCGCGTCGTCGTCGAAGACGCGTAGCCCGACCACCTTCCGGCTCAGCAGGTCGGCCTCGCTCGGCGAGTCACCCGCTGCGACCCCGAGGAGCACGCAGAGGCCGGGCCCGATGGCGCCGACCACCTCGCCGTCGACCGTCACCCGTGCCTCGCGCACGCGCTGCACCACGGCTCGCACGCGCGCCTTAAAGCACGATCGTTCCGGAGGCGCGAGTGGCGCGCGCTTGTCGTGTCGGGTAGGATTCGCGCGCCCGGATGATCCCGGACAACCTTCACGTCGGTCCGATCCCGATCCACCTCTTCGGCCTGATGCTCGCCGTCGCCTTCCTGGCAGCCGGGCACGTGCTGGGGCGGGAGTTCGGTCGCAAGGGATACGACGAGGAGCTCGCGTCCACCGCGGTCCTGTGGTGCGCGGCCGGCAGCCTCGTCGGTGCGCGTCTGTGGCTCGTGGTCGAGGACTGGCCGGCGTTCGTGCGCGATCCGGTGGGGCTCCTGTTCACGGGCAGCGGATTCGTCTTCTACGGCGGCCTCGTCGGGGGTGCCGTGGCGATGACACTGTTCTTCCGGCGGCACGACATCCCCTGGTGGCGCGGGGCGGACGCCGTGGCGCCTGCGCTGGTGCTCGGGCAGGCCCTCGGCCGCATCGGCTGCCAGCTCTCGGGTGACGGCGACTGGGGCACGGTCACCACGGTCCCCTGGGGCATGGCCTACCCGCATGCGGTGGTGGGCTGGCCCTATCCGCCCGGCGTGGTGGTCCATCCCACGCCGGTGTACGAGTCGCTCGCCTACCTTGCGATCTTCGTGCTGCTCTGGCGGTGGCGGCGCACCCCGCAACCCGACGGCGCGATCTTCTGCTGGTACCTGGTGCTCGCCTCCGGCGCGCGGTTCCTGGTCGAGTTCGTGCGCATCAACCCGGTCGTGACGGCGGGTCTCACCGCCGCCCAGATCACCAGCCTCGTGCTCATCGCCTTCGGCACGGTGCGGCTGGTCGGGCAGCGGCGATGGCGGACCGCCGCGGCCTGAGGATCGGGCTCGCGACCGCGGCCATCGGGCTGGCTGCGGTGCTCGGCCTGGCAGCCCTGCACCGCCGGACGCCTTCCCTGGCACCCGACTTTGCGGTCCCGGACCTCGCGGGACAGGCCGTGCGCCTGTCCGCCCTGCGGGGCCAGGTCGTGCTCGTGAACCTCTGGACCACCTGGTGCCCGCCCTGCCGCGAGGAGATGCCGTCCATGGAGCGGCTGTACCAGCGACTGAAGGATCGCGGATTCGTGCTCTTGGCGGTGAGCCAGGACGAGGCTGGCAAGCCAGCCGTGGAGCCGTTCGTGCGCGACCTGGGCCTGACCTTTCCCGTCCTGATCGATCCGGAGCACCAGGTCGGCGACCGCTACCAGGTGTGGGGCTACCCCGAGTCGTTCCTCATCGACCGGGAGGGGCGCATCGCGGAACGCATCATCGGCCCACGGGACTGGGCGGCGGCGGACCAGCTCGCGGCGGTCGAGCGCTTGCTGGAGACCCCGGCGGGGCAGGCGGGTCTGGCCAGCGGCGGGTAGGCGCAGAAGGAGATTTCCCTCATCCCCTCGGGCCGCGTATAGTCCCCCGCAACGCGAGGAGCGCATGAACGGCAACCGGCGCACTGGTCTGGCACTGGCGATTCCCCTGGCGATCCTGTTCGCCGTCCTCTTGTCGGGCGGCCGCGGAGCGGAGCGCGTGGGCGCCGCACCCAACACGTCCTACGAGGACCTCGAGACCTTCACCAACGTCCTCGCCATCATCCAGAAGAACTACGTCGAGGACGTCGATACCAAGCGGCTCGTCGAGGGCGCCATCAACGGCATGCTCGCCTCCCTCGACCCCCACAGCGCCTACCTGACGCCGGAGCTGTACAAGGAACTGCAGGTCGAGACCAAGGGGAGCTTCGGTGGGCTCGGGATCGAGATCACCAACCGCAACGGCATGCTCACGGTGGTGGCACCCATCGAAGACACGCCCGCCTACCGCGCTGGCATCAAGGCGCAGGACATCATCCTCAAGATCGATGGCGAGTTCACCAAGGACTTGAGCCTGGTCGAGGCCGTCAAGAAGATGCGCGGCCCGAAGAACACCAAGGTGAAGCTCACGATCAAGCGGGACCATCCCCAGAAGCTGCTCGACGTCGTGCTCACGCGCGAGATCATCAAGATCCAGAGCGTGAAATCGCGCGCGCTCCCTGGCGGCTACGGCTACCTGCGGGTGACCCAGTTCCAGGAGCACTCCGACGACGACGTCGAGCGCTCGCTGCGCCAGCTCGAGAAGGACACGGGCGGCCTCAGGGGGGTGATCCTCGACCTGCGCAACAACCCCGGCGGGCTGCTCACGCAGGCGGTCAAGATCTCCGACGTCTTCCTCGACTCGGGCCTGATCGTCTACACCGACGGCCGGCTCGAGAACCAGAAGCAGAAGTATTTCGCCCACAAGGCCAACACCTGGGGCGACTTCCCCATGGTGGTGCTGGTCAACGGGGGCAGCGCCAGCGCATCCGAGATCGTGGCGGGCGCGCTCCAGGACCACAAGCGTGCCCTGGTCCTCGGCACGAAGACGTTCGGCAAGGGATCGGTGCAGACCATCCTGCCGCTCGACGAGACGTCCGCGCTGCGCCTCACCACGGCGCGGTACTTCACGCCGAACGGGCGCTCCATCCAAGCCCAGGGCATCGAGCCGGACATCGTGATGGACCAGAGGGGCAAGCAGCAGGCGAAGGGCGATGCGAGCCCGCTGCTGCGCGAGGCCAATCTGCCGCGGCATCTCGAGCGTCCCGGCGGCGACAAGAAGGCCACCGACAGCGGCGCCAACGTCGACGTGGAGGAGACCGACGACGACGCGGCCGATGCCGCGGCGGCCGACGTGAAGGAGGGCGAGCTGGGCAAGGACCCGCAGCTCGACCGCGCCTTCGAGCTGCTGAAGAGCGGGCAGGTGCAGCGCACGACGGTCGCCCAGCGCGCCGAGTGAGCGGCGCATGATCCGCACGTGAGCGACGCGTGAGCGACGCGTGAGCGGCGGGCGCTCGATGCTCGGCGCACACGGCCGGCCGCGCATCCTCACGGTGACGGAGCTCACCGCCGGCGTGCGCGACCTCTTGGAGGAGGAGGTGGGGTGGGTATGGGTGGTCGGTGAGCTGTCGTCGGTCCGTCGCAGTGCCGCACGCCACATCTACTTCAGGTTGAAGGACGAGGCGAGCCAGCTGGCGGCGGTGATGTTCTGGCGCACCGCGCAGACCTTGCCGTTCGAGCCGGCCGACGGCCTCGACGTCGTCGTGCAGGGACGGCTCGAGCTGTACGCGCCACGCGGTTCCCTCCAGCTCGTCGTCGAGCGGATGGAGCCGCAGGGCTACGGCGCGCTCCGCCTGGCGTTCGAGCAGCTGAAGACGCGGCTCGGCGCGGAGGGGCTCTTCGCGGCGGCGCGCAAGCGGCCGCTGCCGCCCGTTCCGCGCGTGGTGGGAATCGTGACGGCGCTCGAGGGCGCCGCGGTACACGACGTGCTGACCACGCTGCGCCTGCGATGGCCCGCGGCACGCGTCGTCGTCCGCCCGGCACGCGTGCAGGGGATGGGCGCGGCCGTGGACGTCGCCGCGGGGATCGTCGACCTGAACCGGCTCGGGAACGTGGACGTCCTGCTCATCGCTCGGGGCGGAGGGTCGCTGGAGGACCTGTGGGCGTTCAACGAGGAGGTGGTCGCGCGCGCCATCGCGGCGTCCCGCGTACCCGTGGTGTCGGGGGTCGGGCACGAGACCGATGTCACCATCGCCGATCTGGTCGCCGATCACCGCGCCGCCACGCCGACCGCCGCCGCTGCGGCGGTCGTCCCGGAGCGCGACCGTCTGCTCGCGGCCGTCACGAGGCTGCGCGACGCCCTGGCTGCGGCGCTCGTCCGCCGCATCCGCCAGGCGGGCGAGCGGGTGCGCGGGCTTGGGCGCCGGCTCCCGAGCCCGCGCCGCCGCGTGGACGTCCTGTCGGGGCGGGTCGGCGAGCTCGAGGCACGCCTCATTCGTGCGGTCGTCGGGCGCGTGGCGTGGGAGCGTCGCGAGCTGCGGACCCTGACCCGTCGCCTCGAGGCGGCGGGACCGGCGGCGGCCGCCGCCCGTGCACGGGAACGCCTGGAGGCATTGCGCGCGCGGCTCGGACTCGCGGTCGCAGCCAGGCTGCGCGCCGCCAGTGCCGCCGTCGAGCATGCCGAGCGCCACCTCGGGGCGCTCTCGCCGCTGGCGTGTCTCGAGCGCGGCTACGCCATCGTCCGGCACGGGGCGATCGACGGTCCCATCGTCCGCGACGCCGCCGCGCTCCACCCGGGTGAGGGCGTCGCGCTCGTCCTGGCGCGCGGCCGCGCCTTCGGTCGCATCGAGCGCACGGAGCCGCAGTGACGTGGCGCGCCAGGATGCGGCAAAGGATGCGTCCCTGAGGGACGACCGGCCTTTCGAGGAGGCCCTTGCCGAGCTGGAAGGCCTGGTGCAACGGCTCGAGCAGGGGGAGCTCCCGCTCGAGGAGTCGCTGGCCGCTTTCGAGCGCGGCATGGCCCTCGTGCGTCAGCTGGGAACGCGGCTCGACGACATCAGCCGACGGGTCGAGGTGCTGCTGCGCGCCGCCGACGGGTCGCTCGCCACCCGTCCCCTCGCCGACGAGGACGAGAAGTGACCGCTCCCGCACTGCGCCGCTACCTCGCCGCCCGACGCCGGCTGGTCGAGCGCGCGCTCGCCCGTCGCTTTCCCGCGCGCGGGCCGGTCCTGCGGCGGGCGATCCGCTACAGTCTGCTCGGCGGCGGCAAGCGCCTGCGGCCCATCCTGGCGCTCGCTGCCGGCGAGGTGGCCGGCGCATCGGTTCGCGCCGTCCTGCCCTTCGCATGCGCGCTCGAGCTGGTCCACACCTACTCCCTGGTGCACGACGACCTGCCCGCCATGGACGACGACGACCTGCGCCGCGGCCGGCCCACGAGCCATCGGATGTTCGGCGAGGGCACGGCCATCCTGGTGGGCGACGCGCTCCTCACCGAGGCGTTCGGCCTTATGGCGCGGGCGCGTGGGGTGGCGCCGGGCCGGGCGCTCGCCGCGGTCGGCGAGCTGGCGCAGGCGGCCGGCGAGGCGGGGATGGTGGGCGGCCAGGCGCTGGACCTCGCCGCCACGGGGCGTAGCGCGACCCTCGCGCAGGTGCGCGCGATGCACCGCCGCAAGACGGGGGCACTGTTCACGGCCGCGGTCCGCATCGGGGCGCTCGCGGCCGGCGCCTCTCCCGCGTTGCTGCGGCGCCTCACCGCATACGGCGAGCAGCTCGGCCTGTGTTTCCAGATCGCCGACGACATCGCCGACGCCGTCGAGGCCGGCGACGGCCGCACCGACCGGAGGCTCGGCAAGGCGACCTATCCGGCACTGCTCGGCCTGGCGCGCGCCCGCAGGCACGCAGAGCGGGCCCGGGACGCCGCACTCGGGAGCGTGGCCCCGCTCGGCGAGCGGGCGGCGCCGCTGCGGGGAATCGCCGGGCTCGTGGTGGCGCAGCTCGATGCGCCGGTGATTTTCGCCCGGACCGGGTGAGCAGCGTCGTGCCGGGGCCGGGCGTGCGGCTCGACCGCCTCCTCGTCGACCGCGGGCTCGCGCCCAGCCGCGAGCGCGCCCAGCGCCTCATCCTGGCCGGCGAGGTCCTCGTCGCGGAGCGTCCCGCGACGAAACCGGGGTCGCTGGTCGCGCCCCACGCGCACGTGCGGCTGCGCGCGCCGGCCTCGCCGTACGTCAGTCGCGGCGGGGAGAAGCTCGCAGGCGCCCTCGACGCGTTCGGCCTCGACGTCGGCGGACTGGTCGCGCTCGACGTCGGGGCCTCGACTGGCGGCTTCACCGACTGTCTCCTGCGCCGCGGCGCGCGTCGCGTGATCGCCGTCGACGTCGGCTACGGCCAGCTGGCGTGGACGCTGCGGCAGGACGCACGCGTCGCCGTGCTGGAACGGACCAACGCGCGCTACCTCGCGGCGAGGATGCTGCCGGAGACGCCGGACCTCGCGACGATGGACGTCTCCTTCATCTCGCTCACGCTGGTGCTGCCGGCGGTGACGGGCATCCTGCGACCGGGCGGCACGATCCTCGCCCTGGTGAAGCCGCAGTTCGAGGCCGGACGCGGCCAGGTGGGAAAGGGCGGCATCGTGCGCGACCCCGAGGTGCGCGCCGCCGCAGTCATGCGCGTGCGGCGCGCGGCCGAAGCGCTCGGGCTCGACGTCCGGGGCGAGGCGGACTCGGTGCTCCCGGGGCCGCGGGGGAATCGCGAGGTGTTCCTCTGGCTCGTCCGTCCAGCGTGACCCTTCGGCCAGCAGACCCGATCAGTCGAGTGCGTGCGGATCGGAACGCATCACCAGGTGCTCGTACGTCTCGAGCACCCCCGTGTCCTCGTGCTCGATGCGCTGGAGCAGTGCAACCTCCGCCGGCCGTTCCGGATCCAGACGTGCAGCCAGCTCGACCAGTCGCCGGCGCTTCTGCTGCGCCTCGTGGCGGGCCGCCACCGCCCGCTCCCACTGGTTGCGCGCGACGGGCGGCAGCGGGGCGACCGGCGGTACGCCCCCGCCCAGCTCGAGGATGCGGTCGCGCAGCCACCCCGCATGGCGCTCCTCCGTCATCGCGAGCTGGCGCAAGGCGTCGGCCACCTGCGGATACCGCGCGTGCGTCGCGTGCTGCCGCAGCCGCGCGGCGTGCTCCGCCTCGGCGCGATACGCGTCGAGGAGAGCGCCGACGACGTCACGTGCTCCGTCGACGGTGCCGAGCCAGCGCGAGAGCATCCCCATGCGCGGGACGCTCGTAGCGAGCGCCACCCCGGGAAGTCAAGTCTAATGGACCCGGTTGACCGACAGCCCTGGCGCTCGCCGCGGGCCCGCTCGACCTGGGCCGCCTTCTCAAACGCCCGACGCCTGCGCTATGCAAGCGCGATGCAACGACTCGCGGGGAAGGCGGCGATCGTGACCGGCGGCGCGTCGGGGATCGGCGCCGCGACACTGCGACGGTTTGCTGCCGAGGGCGCAGCGGTGGTCTGCGCGGACCTCGACGCCGACGGCGGGACGCGCGTCGTGGCGGAGATCGCGGCGGCGGGCGGGAGCGCGGCATTCCACAAGACGGACGTCGGCGTGCTCGCGGAGCTGGAGGCTGCTGTCGCGCTCGCCGTCGAGCGCTTCGGTGGGCTCGACGTCATGCACAACAACGCCGTCTGGACCGGTGGTGGCTACGTGCACGAGATCGACCCCGCGGTGTGGGATCGAACCATGCAGGTGGCGCTCACCGGAGTGTTCTACGGCATGCGGGCGGCGCTCCCCGCGATGCTCGCGCGCGGCGGCGGGTCGATCATCACCACCTCGTCGGTCGATGGCCTCTTCGGGGAGATCATGGCGGCGCCGTATGCGACGGCGAAGGCGGCGGTCATCAATCTCACCCGCACCGTCGCCGCAGAGTACGGGCGCAGAGGTATCCGGGCGAACTGCATCTGCCCGGGCGCGGTCGAGACGCCGATGCTCGACCTCCTCGGCCAGCTCGCGCCGAAGCCCCGCGCGCAGCTGGCGGCGGAGCACGCGATCGGCCGCTGCCTGCGCCCCGAAGAGATCGCCAATGTCGCGCTGTTCCTGGCCAGCGACGAGTCGTCCGCCATCACCGGAGCGGCCATCGTCGCCGACGGCGGCCTCACGGCGGGGCTCGGGGTCGCCGGCTTCCCGCCCTATGGCGCCTGACGCCACGGGTTCCCTTCCCGGCTCGTTTCCGTTAGTTTCCTCTGGATCATGGCACGAATCACCGTCGAGGACTGCCTCGAGCAGGTCCCTAACCGCTTCGAGCTCGTGTTGCTCGGTGCGCGCCGCGCCAAGCAGCTCTTGAAGGGGGCACGCCCCCTGGTCGACTCGGACAACAAGGAAATCGTCACCGCGCTGCGCGAGATCGCCGACACGAAGGTTCGACTCCAGTACACGGACTGACCCGTCCGCCTCACCGACGATGGCGAAAGAGAAGGATCTGTACGCCATCCTCGGGCTCTCGAAGGGCGCCTCGGCCGACGAGATACGCAAGGCGTACCGCAAGCTCGCCCGCAAGTACCACCCTGATGTGAACCCGGGGGACAAGCAGGCCGAGGAGCGGTTCAAGGACCTGTCGCTCGCCAACGACGTCCTCGCCGACGACAAGAAGCGCGCCCTCTACGACGAGTTCGGGATGGAGGGACTCCAGGCCGGGTTCGATCCGGCCCGGGCGCGGGAGTACAAGCGCTGGGCCGAGAGCGGGCACGGGTTCTCGTTCCGGGGCGCGCCGGGCGGCGAGGCGGGGGGGTTCGACTTCGGCTTCGAGTTCCCCCGCGGCGGTCGCCGGCGGGGTGCCACGGCAGCGGACGAGCGTGGCTTCGCCGACATCCTGAACGAGATGTTCGGA
This sequence comes from Thermodesulfobacteriota bacterium, assembly GCA_046727715.1. Lineage (GTDB taxonomy): Bacteria > Desulfobacterota > Binatia > DP-6 > DP-6 > CAVQLX01. Next base: position 22,505 of record JBKPDC010000257.1, on the reverse strand, counting down.
GGTGCCGCGGAAGAGACCGAGCGGCGTGCCGCCGGACAGGACATCGAGTACCCGATCGAGGTCGAGCTGCTGGACGCGCTGCGCGGTACCAAGACGATGGTCACCGTGCTGCGCCCCACCCCGTGCCAGACGTGCAAGGGGACGGGGCGCGTCGGACGCAAGGCCTGCGCCACCTGCGGTGGCACCGGCACGGTCGAGACCCGCGAGCGACTGAGCGTCAAGATCCCCGCCGGCGTCACCGACGGCTCGCGCGTGCGCGTCGCGGGCAAGGGAGGCGCCGGCCACAACGGCGGCAAGCCAGGCGACCTCTACTTCGTCGTGCGGGTCCGACCGCATCCGTTCCTGCAGCGCGAGGGCCAGGACCTCATCATGGAGGTACCCATCACCGTCCCCGAGGCGATGCGCGGCGCCACGATCACGGTGCCGACGCTCAAGGGACGGGTCCAGCTGAAGGTGCCGCCCGGCAGCGAGAGCGGCCAGCGGCTCCGGCTGCGCGGCCGCGGCGCGCCGGACCCAAAGGGTGGCGAGCCGGGCGACATGTACGTCCGGCTGATGATCCACGTACCGCGCGACGCGAACCTCGACGAGCTGCGCGACGCGCTCGACGCGCTCGAGCGGGCCTACCGCGACGACCCGCGCGCCACGCTCAGCCTGTAGGAATCCCGGTGGCGAACGACGACGCGCGCCGCCTGCCGCAGACGGCCGACCCCGCCTCGCCCCCGGACCTGGCCCCGAGCGACGAGGTGCTCGGCACCGACGCGACCGTCGACGAGCCGGCCCGCGAGACGCCGCCGCAAGAGCCCGAGATCGAGACGCCGCTCCCCGTCCCGACGGCGGACACGCTCCAGCGCTACTTGACGGAGATCCGCCGCATCCCCGTGCTGTCGCGCGAGGACGAGCACGCGCTCGCGGTGCGCTGGCACGAGCACGGTGACCGCAACGCCGCGGTCAAGCTGGTGACGTCGAACCTGCGACTCGTCGTGCTCATCGCGCGTGAGTACCAGCGCGCCGTGCACAACCTGCTCGACCTGATCCAGGAGGGCAACGTCGGCCTCCTCGAGGCCATCAAGAACTTCGACCCCTACCGCGGCGTGCGGTTCCCGTCGTACGCCGTGTGGTGGGTGCGCGCGTACATCATCCGCTACATCATGAACAACTGGCGGATGGTGAAGGTCGGCACCACGCAGGCGCAGCGCAAGCTCTTCTTCAACCTGCAGAAGGAGCGCGAGCGGCTCGAGCGTGAAGGGTTCAGCGCGGAGCCCAAGCTGATCGCCCAGCGTCTCGGCGTGAAGGAGAAGGAAGTCATCGAGATGGAGCAGCGCCTCGCGGCGCGCGACCTGTCGGTGAACGCCCCCATCGACGAGGGGGACGACGCCACGCTTCTTGATTTTCTGCCGGGGCCCGCCCAGACTGCCGAGGCCGTCGCCGACGAGGAGTACCATCGCCTGGTTCGCGAGAAGGCCGCCGATTTCAAGAAGACCCTCGCGGGAAAGGACCTGGTAATCTACGAGCGACGCCTGGAGGCGCTGATGCACGACGAGGAGCCGGTCACGCTGCAGGAGATCGGCGACGGGTACGGCATCACTCGCGAGCGCGTGCGGCAGATCGAGGCGCGGCTCAAGAAGCGGCTCGGCGCGTATCTGCGCGAGCACATTCCCGACATCAAAGAGATCGAATTCGGCTCCTGACGGAGCCGACCGAGGAGCGCTCATGCCCATGCACGGAGGACGGATCGTCGCACGCGCGCTGAAGCAGGAGGGCGTGCCCTACGTCTTCACGCTCTGCGGCGGACACGTCATGTCGATCTACGACGGCTGCCTCGACGAGGGCATCGGCGTGGTCGACGTGCGCCACGAGCAGTCGGCGGCGCATGCCGCCGACGGCTGGGCGCGCGTGACCGGCCAGCCGGGCGTCGCCATCGTCACGGCCGGGCCCGGCCTCACGGACGCCGTCACGGGCGTCGCCACGGCGTGGCGCGCCAACATCCCCATGGTGGTGATCGGCGGCCAGGCGCCGCGCCTCTTCCAGGACATGGGCGGCCTCCAGGACATGAACCACGTCGACCTGATGCGGCCCATCACGAAGTGGGCCGTGTCGGTGCCGAGCGCGCGCCGGCTCGGCGAGTACGTCTCGACGGCCTTCCGGGTCGCCACGACCAACGTCCCGGGACCGGCGTTCCTCGAGATGCCGCTCGACTTGCTGTTCGACGTCGTCAACGACGACGACGTCGTCGTGTCGCGCGACTACCGCACGGAGGCCGGCGTGGGACCGGACCCGCGCTTCGTCGAGCAGGCCTTCGAGCTGCTGCGCGGTGCCGAGCGGCCGGTCTGCCTGGTGGGCAGCCAGCTCTTCTGGTCGCGCCGGCGCGAGGCCTACCCGGAGTTCGTCCGCACCTTCGGGATGCCGGTGTACGTGAACGGCCAGGCGCGCGGCAGCCTCGATCGCGACGACCCGCACTGGTTCCTGCAGACCCGCAAGGACGCCCTCAAGAAGGGGGACGTGGTGGTGATCTTCGGCACCCCGCTCGACTTCCGCATCGGGTACGGCCGCGCCTCCCACGTGAACCCGGCCGCCAAGCTCATCCACATAGACCTCGACGGCAAGGAGCTCGGGAAGAACCGCGGCTGCGACGTCGGCATCATCGGCGACACCGGACTCGTCATGCAGGCGCTCACCGACTGCGCGCGCGCCGCCGGCTTCGTGCCCACGCTGTCGGTGGCCTGGCTAAGGGAGCTGCGCGCGCTCGAGACCGAGAAGTGGGAGAAGCTCCGGCCGCAGCTGCTGGCGGACGACATGCCGATCAACCCGCTGCGCGTGTGCGCCGAGGTGGACCGGCTGGTCACCCGCGACACGATCCTGATCGGCGACGGCGGCGACTTCGTCGGCTCGGCGGCCAACGTGCTCCGGCCGCGCGGCTTCGGCCACTGGCTCGACGCGGGCCCGCTCGGCACGCTGGGCGCCGGCCCCGGCTACGCCATGGCGGCGAAGCTCGCGAGCCCGAAGAGCGACGTGATCATCATGTACGGCGACGGCGCGTTCGGCCTGAACATGATGGAGTTCGAGGCCTGCATTCGCCAGAAGATCAACATCGTCGGCGTGATCGGCAACGACGCTGCCTGGATGCAGATCCTGCGCGGCCAGGAGCAGATGTACGGCCCCGACCGCACGCCGGCCTGCAAGCTCTCCTACAGCCGCTACGACCTGATGATCCAGGCGCTCGGGGGTCATGGCGAGTGGGTCGAGACCCCGGATCAGCTCCGCCCCGCCCTCGAGCGCGCGCTCGGGGCGGGAAGGCCCGCCGTCGTCAACGTGAAGATCGGCCGCAGCGACTTTCGCAAGGACGCGATCTCGGTCTAAGGTGAGCCCATGCCCCGGGACCTGAGCGCCGGGATCATCGTCATCGGCAACGAGATCCTCTCCGGCAAGGTGACGGACACGAACGCGCCCTTCCTGACGCGCGAGCTGCGTGCGCTGGGCGTGGACGTGAAGCGCATCCTCACCATCCCCGACGATCTGGACGAGATCGCCGCGGCGGTGCGCGACTTCGGTCCGCGCTTCGACATCGTGTTCACCTCCGGCGGGGTCGGCCCGACCCACGACGATGTCACCATGGAGGGCATCGCGCGCGGGCTCGGGCGGCGCGTCATCCGCGATCCCATCATCGAGAACCGCCTGCGCGAGTTCTACAAGGAGCACGTGAACGACGCGCGCCTCAAGATGTCGGAGGTTCCCGAGGGCGCGGAGCTGCTGGTCGACGGGCGGCTCGGCTTCCCCACCGTCAAGTGCGAGAACTTCTACATCCTGCCGGGCATCCCGGAGCTCTTCGAGCAGAAGTTCGAGGCGCTGAAGGACCGCTTCTCCTCCACCCCCTACACGCTCCGCGTCGTGTACACGCGGGAGGGGGAGGGCAGCATCGCCGAACACCTGAATGCCACGCTCGCGGCCTTTCCCGATCTGCTGCTGGGCTCCTACCCCAAGATCGGCCACCCCGAGTACGCCGTGAAGCTCACCCTCGAGTCGAAGGACGCCGCCTACGTCGAGAGCGCCATGGCGCACCTGCTGCGGCTCCTACCGATCGCGGCCGTGGTCCGGACGGAGTAGCGCCCCCGCCCGGTTTCGGCTAGGACGGGATCGGATCGGTAGGATCCGAGGAGGACGGAATGACGGGGTGGTGGAGGTTGGTGGTGGCCGGCCTGATGACCTGTGCCGTCGTGGCGGCGCAGCCGGTGTCGGCCTGGGACGCGGCTCGGGGCAGCACCTCGACCAGCGACGATGTGTCGACGCTCGACGACTCCGGAGGCGGCTCCGACACGTGGTCGACCGTCGGATGGGGCGCGCTGACGGGCCTGTCGAACCTGCTCTACGTTCCCGCCAAGCTGGCGTACGCCGTGCTTGGCGGTCTGACGGGCGGCCTGGCCCTCGGGCTCACCGGCGGCGACGTCGACACGGCGAAGGCCATCTGGGAGCCCTCCCTGGGCGGGGACTACTTCCTCACCCCGGGAATGATCCAGGGTGAGGAGTCCTTCTCGTTCGCCGGGACGCCCACCGGGTACGACGGCGCGCTGCCCGGCACGCTGCCCGACGATGAGCCGCCGGCCAGCGCGCCGCACGACCGCCGGTTGGGCAGCTGAGGCGCGGGCTCGTGCACCCGGTCGGGGCGTGCGCTAATGTGCGCGCGTCTTGGCTCGCCCCGCACGTTCCGCCGTCATCACCGGGTCCGGGGTCGTGTCTCCCCTGGGGGGCGGGCTCACTGCCTTCTGGGACGGCTTGATCGCCGGCCGAAGTGCCGTTGCGCCCATCCGCCGATTCTCCGCCGACGATCTGGATCCGGCCGCGGCCGCCGAGGTCGACGACACCATGGCCGACCGCGACCGGGTCGGTGCGTTCGCGGTGCGTGCCGCCTCAGAAGCGCTGGAGGCGGCCGCGCTCCGACGCGAGACGATCGATGCCAGCCGTCTCGGCGTCGCGCTCGGGACGACGCTCGGCGGCATGGAGATCTTCGAGGCCTGGGACGCGGCGGCAGCGGCCGGCGTGGCGCCGCCCCCGCAGCTCGGGCGCGTCCCGTATTTTGCGGCCGCCGCCCGGCTCGCGGAAACCGTGGGCGCCCGCGGACCGGTGATGACGACGCAGCTGGCCTGCGCGTCCGGGACGGAAGCGGTGGCGCTGGCGGCCGACTGGGTGCGCGCCGGCCGCGCGGACGTGGTGCTGGCAGGTGGCAGCGATCTCCTGTGCCGGTTCGTCGTCGCCGGCTTCAACTGTCTGCGCGCGACGGCCGAGGAGGCGCGGCCGTTCGACCGCCATCGACGCGGCCTGGTGCTCGGCGAGGGTGCGGCGATCGTCGTCGTCGAGGAGGCGGGGCACGCGGTCCGGCGCGGCGCGCCTGTGCGTGCGCGGATCCTCGGTGCCGGCGCGGCGGCTGACGCCGTGCACATGACGGCGCCCGATCGCGCGGGCGGCGGCGTGGTGCGCGCCGTCCTCGCGGCGCTGGCCGATGCCGGACTCGCCCCGTCGGCCGTGGACTTCGTCTCCGCCCATGGCACCGGAACGCCCTTCAACGATGCGATGGAGGCGTCGGCCCTGGTGCGGGTGTTCGGGGAGCGCGCCGCGCCCGTCAACTCGATCAAGGGCGCCATCGGCCACACGCTCGGGGCCGCCGGAGCCTTCGAGGCCGTGCTCTGCGCGGAGGTGCTGATGCGTGGTCTCGTGCCTGCCACGACCGGTCTCGACGAGATCGATCCCGCGTGCGCGGGGCTCGACCTCGTCCGCCGGGAGGCGCGCCGCCGCGCGGTGCGGGTCGCGGTCTCGACCTCCTCGGGGTTCGCGGGCGCGAACGCAGCGCTGGTGCTGGGACACGCATGACACCGGTGGCCATGACGGGCGCCGCGGCGATGCTCGGCGGCGGGCTCGCCGAGGCGCTTCACGGCTTGCCCGACGCGGTGCGCGCACGCGCGCTACGCGCCGAGCGGGTGACGCAACTGGCCCTGGTCGCCGCGGGCGGGGCACTCACGCAGGCCGGCCAGGCCGCGGTGGAGGGTCCGCCGCGCCCGCGCTGCGGCATCGCGCTGGGCACCGCCTTCGGGTGCTTCCTCACCAATGCGGCGTACCAGCGCCATCTCGCCGCCGACGGCGCGCGCGCCGCCAGCCCGCGCCTCTTCGCCGCGACCGTCTCGAACGCGGCGGCGGGCGAGGCCAGCATCGGCTATCGGCTCGGCGGCCCGGCGGTGACGCTGACTGCGGGGGCCGCGGCGGGCCTGTGCGCCATCGGTCACGCCGCCGATCTGGTCGCGAGCGGCCGCGCCGACCTGATGGTGGCGGGCGGGATGGACGCGCGCGGGCCGGAGCTCGAGCGCTGGCTCGCGGACGGCGGCCTGGCGACGGGGGAAGCGCCGACCCGTGACGCGGCGGCGGTCGTCGTGCTCGAGGCCGCGCCTGCGTCCACACCGTTGGGCTACATCCTCGGACACGCGGAGGGCTTCACACCGAGCGGCGACGGCGCGAGCGTGGTAACCACGCTTCGCCGAGCCCTCGACGACGCCGGCATCGACGCGGCGGACGTTGCGGCGCTGGCACCGGTCGGCTCAGCCCTGGCCGCCGATGCGGCCACGCGAGCGTTGGGCGCGGCGCCGTCGCGCCTGATCCGGCCGTCCGAGCCGGCCGAGACCTTCGCCGCCGGCGGAGCGCTGGCGCTGCTCGGTGCGCTCGCCGCGGTGCCGGCGGGCGCGCCGTTCCTCGTGCTCCAGGTGTGCTCGAGCGGGCATGTCGCCGCCGTGGTGGCGGCGCGCGAGGCAGACGCGTGAGCACGCTCGCCGGCCATCGCGTGCTGGTCACGGGGGGCTCGCGCGGCATCGGCCGGGCGACGGCACTCGCGTGCGCGCGCGCCGGCGCCGCCGTCGCGTTCAACTACTCGCGCGGCGAGGACGACGCGGAGGCAGACGACACCCTGGCCGCGCTCCGGGCGACCGGGGTCCGCGTGCACGCCGCGCAGGGGGACGTCGCCGACGCCGCGGCGGTGACGGCGCTCTTCGGCGAGCTGCGCGAGGCGCTCGGCGGTGCGCCCGACGTGCTGGTGAACAATGCCGCCGTCACGCACGACGCGCTCCTGATGATGCTGCCGGAGGCCGGGTGGAAGCGCGTCCTCGACGTCGACCTGACCGGGGCGTTCCTGTGCTGCCGGGCGGCGCTCCGCGGCATGATCGCGCGGCGCTGGGGCCGCATCGTCAACGTGGTCTCGCCCGCCGCGTTCTTCGGAAAGGAAGGCGCATCGGCCTACGCAGCCGCCAAGGGCGGGCTGGTGGCGCTCACGAAGTCACTCGCCCGCGAGATGGCCCGGCACGGTATCACCGTGAATGCGGTATCGCCCGGCTTCGTCGAGACGCGTCTGATTCGCGAGCTCGACGAGGCGAAGCGCAGCGAGCTGGAGCGCCAGATTCCCCTCGGTCGCTTCGCCGATCCCGACGAGATCGCCGCCGCCATCGTGTTCCTCGCCTCCCCCGCGGCGTCGTACCTCACCGGGACGACCATCCACGTGGACGGGGGCCTCACGATGCTCTAAGTGGACCGGAGATGGACCGTAACGCCCTGTTCACCGAGGTGAAGCAGCTCCTGGTCACGGGACTCCGGCTCGACCGCCTCGCGACCGACATCCCCGACGACTCGCCGATCTTCGGTGACGGCTTGGGGCTCGACTCGATCGACGCCCTCGAGCTGGTCGTGCTGGTCGAGGACCGCTTCCGCGTGTCGATCCCGGACGAGGAGGTCGGCAAGCGGGCGTTCGCATCGGTGCGGTCCCTGGTGGACTTCATCACCGAGGAACGCGGGGCGCAGTAGGGCAGGGCGGCGTGCGACAGGTCGCGGTGACCGGCCTCGGCGCCGTCACGGCCCTTGGTGGCGACGTGGGTGCGCTCGCCGCCGGGCTGGCCGACGGTCGCTGCGGCGTGGGTCCGTTGACGCGCTTCGCCCACGCGGGGCGCTGCCGGCTGGCTGCGGAGGTGCGCGAGCCGGCCCCGGCCGCGGCGGCGACCGGGATGTTGCCGCCGGCGAGCGCCCGCCGGCTGTCGCGTCCCGACCGCCTCGCCCTGGCGGCGGTGGAGCAGGCGATCCGGCAGGCCGGGCTCGATCCGGCGTTGTGCGCGCCCGCGGGGCTCTTCGTCGGAGCCACAGTCGGCGGGATGGCCGAGAGCGAGGACGCCTACCGGCGTCGCCGGACAGGTGAGGATCGCCACTGGCGATTGTCGCGGCTGCTCGGAACCCCGCTGTCGACCTCCGCCGCGGCGATCGCCCAGGCGTTCGGGGTGCATGGCCCGCGCGCGACGTACTCGACGGCGTGCTCGTCGAGCGCACTCGCCATCGCGGAGGCGGCGGCGGCGATCGCCGCTGGACGCGTCGAGACCGCGCTGGCCGTGGGGACCGACGCCCTGTGTCGCATCACTTTCGCCGGATTCGACGCGCTCCAGGCGCTCGATCCGGAGGGCTGCCGGCCGTTCGACCGCGATCGTGGCGGGCTGTCGCTGGGCGAGGGCGCGGCTGCCCTGGTGCTGGAGGAGGCGGCGCGCGCCCAGGCGCGCGGCGTCCACATCCTGGCGCGCGTGCTGGGGCACGCCACGACCAGCGATGCCCATCACGTCACGGCGCCCGATCCCGAGGGACGCGGCGCGCTGGCAGCCCTGCGTGGGGCGCTCGCAGCCGCGGCCGTGCCGCCCGAGGCCATCGACTACGTGAACGCGCACGGCACGGGGACGCGGCAGAACGACGACGCCGAGGTGCGCGTGCTGCGGGCCGTATTCGGCGCCCGCCTGGGGCGCATTCCGGTGAGTTCGACGAAGGCGCAGGTCGGTCACTGCCTCGGCGCCGCCGGGGCCGTCGAGGCGGTGGTGACGGTGCTCGCCCTCGACACGTCGCTGCTCCCGCCCACCGCCACCCTGCGCGCTCCCGATCCGGCGTGGAGCGACCTCGACCTGGTGCCGACACCGGGACGGCGGGCGCCCATCGCAGTCGCGCTCACCTCGTCATATGGCTTCGGTGGGCACAACGTGACGCTCGTCTTCGGACGCGGCGGATGAGTCACACGGTCGCCATCACAGGCGTCGGGGTGGTGAGCGGGTTCGGGCTGGGGGTCGGGCCATTCTGGGACGGGCTCGTCGCCGGCCGCACCGCCTGCCGCCCGGCGCGGCGGGTGGAGGCGCCCGGCGTCCTGGTGGCGGAGGTGGAGCATCTCGAGGTGCGGCACGTGGTCCGCTCGCCGCAGGGGCGGCGCATCGACCGCACATCGCTCCTGGCGCTCGCCGCCGCACGCCTAGCGCTTGCGGACGCCGGACTCACCACGGACGACCTCGACCCGCCGCGCACCGCCCTCGCGCTGGGGTCGGCGTTCGGGAACGTGCAGGAGACCGAGGTGTTCCTCGACCGCATCCTCGAGCGCGGCATCGGGAACCCGCTCGTGTTTCCCAACCTCGTGATGAACGCACCGCTCAGCTATGCGGCCATCGAGCTTGGTGTCACCGGGCCGACCGCCATGCTCACGGAGCAGGAAGCGTCGGGCGAGGCGGCAATCGCGTGGGGCGTCCGGCAGATCGCGGATGGCACGGCCGCGCTGTGCCTCGCCGGCGGCAGCGACGAGCTCACGAGCGGGCTCGTGCGGCTGCGCCGCGAGACGCGGACCGCGAGCGCCGGGCCGCCTCGCCCGCTCGATGCGGCGGCGGACGGCCCGTGCATGGGCGAGGGCGCCGCCATGCTCGTGCTGGAGGCGCAGGAGGGAGCACAGACGCGTGGCGCGCGTATCCATGCCCTGATCGCGCCCCACGACGGCGCCGGTGTCCCGAGCTCGCCGCATGGCTGGCCCGGCGATGGACGGGCGGTGGCCCGCATCCTGGCGCCACTGGTGGTCGGCGCCGACGCCATCGTCGCTGCGGCGAGCGGTGCCCCGGCGCTGGACGCGCTGGAGGCGGAGGCGATCGCCCTCGCGTGCGACGGCCGGCGCGTCCCGGTGACGGCGCCGCGCGGCGCCATCGGTGATTTCGGCGCGGCGGGAGCCCTCGCCGTGGCCGCCGCCGCCCTCGCGGTCCGCGATGGCATCGTGCCGCCGATCGCCGGCTGCGGGCGTCCGGCGCGGAGCGACCTCGACGCGGTCGTGGGCGCGGCGCGACACGCGCCGCTGCGGGCGGTGGTCGTCGACGGCCTCGCTCGGGGTGGCATGTGTCGCCCGCTCCGGCTAGAGGCCGCGTGATGACCGAGGTGCGGAATCCCTTTCCCCGCCTGCCACATGCCGCGCCGTTCCTGCTCTTGGACCGGGTCATCGAGATCGGCGACCGCATCGGGGTGTTCCTGAAGCACGTCGCGGCCGCCGACCCGTGCGTCGCCGCGGACGGGACCCTGCCGGCGGCGTTTCTGCTCGAGGCCCTCGCGCAGGGCGGCGGCGCTTTGCTGTCGGCGCTGAAGGACGACAACACGCCGCAGCCGGGCTATCTCGCCGCGGTCGACGACTTTCACCTCATCGCGCCCGTCCGCGTGGGCGACGTCGTGCGCATCGAGGTCGAAGTCCTGCGCCACTTCCAGGCCGCGACGCAGCTCCGGGGCCGCGCGCTGGTGGACGGCAAGCTCTGCGCCGAGGGGCGACTCACCCTGGCCTTGCCGCGGTAGTGGAACCGACCCGAGACGGAGTCTCGGATCGGCCTTCAGGCGGCCGGCCGCGTCCGCGGCGCTGGGATCGCGCACAGGCCGTCCGCCCCGATGCCGAGCGGCACGTTGAGCAGGTTGAAGTAGTTCTCCACCGCGTTGAGCCAGGTGATCGCGACGACCTCGCGCTCGTCGAAGTGCCGGCGGAGCGCTGCGAAGGTCGCGTCCTCGATACGACGGGTGCGCGTCGCCTCCTCGACGTAGGCGAGCGCGGCGCGCTCGCGCTCGGTGAACCGCGGGTCGGTGCGGAAGGACGCGACCGCGTCCAGCTTCTCCAGGAGATCGGGCCGGCGCGTCGCCAGCGCGCGGCCGATGTCGAGGCAGAAGGAGCAGCCGTTCAGCCCGGCCACGTGGCCCTGCAGGAGGAGCTGCAGCGACGGATCGAGGTGGAGGCCATGTTCGAGACCCCAGTAGATGCCGAGCTGGGCGGGCACCGTGCCGGGCAGCCGGGCGAAGATGACCTTCCAGGGGGTGATGACCGTGCCGAGCCGGCGCCGTAGCAGCCGGTACGTCAGGCGGAGCAACGGGCTGCGTGGGGTTTCAATGGCCGTGAGACGCATGAGGACCTCCCGGCGCCGCGTCGTGAGCGGCGCCATGTCGATAGTGCAGGAACGGCAGCGTCGCGAGCAGCGCGCCGAGCACGAGGCCGAGCGCGACACTGAGAACCGCGCTCATCGCGACGCCGAACGTGCGGCTGCGGCCGTCAGCACGACGAGGACGGCGGCGGGAAGGTAGACGCCGGGCAGGTCGATGGCCCAGTGAGTCGGCGGCAGGCGCCCGGCGAGCGTGTCGGCGACATGGACCAGCGCGTGCAGCACGTAGAACAGCGCGGTGAGCGCGAGCGCCGGCACCCGCAACGCGGGCCGTAGCGCGCCCGCGAGGAGCGCGCAGCCCATCATGGCGAACGCGCTCCCGACATCGCGGACGAAGTGGGCGTTCAGGGGCCCCGTGTCCGGGACGGCGGCGGGCAGACGCGCATACCAGTCGGCAGGCGCGGCGAGCATCCATGCCGCGTTGGCGAGATTGACGAGTCCGAAGATGCCGAGCGCCCAGGCCCAGGGATCCGTCGCGTCAGCGCGCGCCATCGATGCTCCTGCGGGGCACTCGTCGCGGCCGGTCCGCGCGCGCCGATGCGGGACGCGTGCGCCCGCGTGTCACCGGCAGAGCGTCCGCGCAGATTCGACCGCCGCGGAAGTCGAAGGGGAACGGACCACCCGACTCGGAGCGCCGCAGCGCCTCCGGGAGCGATGGCCGGGGCGCCACGCGGGCGAAGAGCCCGTCCCAGGTGAATTCGTGCGGCGCTGAAGGCTCGCCGCGGGCCGCAACGACGAGCGGCGCGGGTGGGGCGGCTGCGACGAACGTCCCCTGGCCGACGTGGGCGGTCACCAGCCCGCGCGTCGCGAGCGCGCCGTACGCGGCGCTCACCGTGTTGCGGGCGACGCCGAGGGCGGCCGCGGCCTCGCGGGTGGCGGGGAGCTTGGTGCCGGGCGCCAGTCGTCCCGCCAGGATCAACCCGGCGACGTGCTCGGTCAGCTGGCGGTCGAGCGCCATCTCGCCGCTGCGGTCCGGCCGGAAGGCGATCTCGAGCACGCTGCGGAGGGTAGATCGGGCCAATCGGCCTTGGAAGGGCCATCAGGGAGCCAATGCGCCCCCTCGCGGAGGAGCCAAAGCAGGGATCTGGGAGGCCGACCCGAGACGAAGTCTCCGGTCGGTCTCCTAGACGAGTGGCTCGACCGTGACCGGAATCCCGTTCAACACCGCGTTGCCCGACAGGGGATCCATGGCGAGCTCGTCGGCCAGCAGGTTGCTGTTGACGCCGGCGTGCGCGGAGGCGACGCGCAGCGCGATGCCCGGTGCGTCGTGGCCCCAGCCGTGCGGCACGCTCACCACGCCGGGCATGATGGCGTCGGTGACCTCGACCGGAACCTCGACGCGCCCGGCGCGCGAGCGCACGCGGGCCGGCACCCCGTCGGCGAGCCCGAGGCGCGCGGCGTCGTGGGGGTGCACCCAGAGGGTGCAGCGCACGCGGCCGCGAACCAGGTGCTCGATGTTGTGCATCCACGAGTTGTTCGAGCGCAGGTCGCGGCGGCCGACGAGCGTCATCTGGCCCTCGGGACGCGTCAGCCTCGAGCGTAGGCGCGGGACGTCGGCGGTGATCTCGGGTGGCGCCAACTCGATCTTGCCCGACGGTGTGCGCAGCACTTCGGGGATGCGCGGCTCGAGCGCGCCCAGGTCCATCCCGTGGGGGTGTGCCTGGAGCACGTCGAGCGACAGACCACCGGGATTGGCCCCGAAGGCGTCGCCGTAGGGGCCGGTGCGCAGCAGAATGTCGAGCACCCGCTCGGGGCCGCGCCGCGGGGCGAGTGCCGCCAAAAGCTCGCTCGGCTCGCGTCCCGGAACGGACGAACCGGTCGCCCCGACGGCGCTCTCGAGCTGCTGGAGTGCGATGAAGTCGTCGAGGGCGGTCGTGTCGGCGGCCGGTCCCTGACCCATGACGATGCCGACCAGGCGCAGGATCGTCTCCCAGTCGGTCGGGCGGTCGGCGGGCGGCGGAAACGTCGGCGGCGAGAACCTGGCGTAGTTCCGGATCGCGAGCTGCCAGAGTGCGACGTCATAGTGCGGCGACTCGAGGGGCGAGAGTCCGGGCAGGATGACGTGGGCGTGGCGCGTGGTCTCGTTCAGGTAGATGTCGAGGCTCACCATGAAGTCGAGCGTGGCGAGGGCGGCGGAGAGCCGCGCGCCGTTCGGCGTGCTCAGTACCGGGTTGCCCGCGACCGTGATCAGGGCGCGCACCTGGCCGTCGCCCGGGGTCTCGATCTCCTCGGCGAGGCAGGCCGCCGGGAGCTCGCCGAAGACCTCGGGCAACCCGCGCACGCGGCTCGTGCGCCGCCCGAAGCGCACCCCCTTGCCACGTCCGGGCTCGCCGCGCGTGTTCGCCGCGCCCGCGGCGGCCTTGGTGAACATCGCCCCGCCGGGCCGGTCGAGGTTGCCGGTGAGCACGTTCAGGACGTCGACGAGCCAGCTCGCGACCGTCCCGAACTCCTGCTGGCACGTGCCGACGCGGCCGTAGACCGCCGCCGAGTCGGCGGCGGCGAGATCCCGCGCGATACCGCGGATGGCCCCGGCAGGAATCCCGCACACCGGTGCCACGGCTTCGGGTGGGAAGTCCCGGGCCAGGCGCTCGACCTCCTCGAGGCCCGCGACGTGCGCCGCGAGCCGGCCGGTGCGGAGCAGTGCCTCGGTGAACAGCGTGTGGACGAGGGCCATGAGAAACAGCGCGTCGGTGCCCGGCCGGATGAAGTGGTGTTCGTCCGCCTCGATTGCGGTGCGCGAGCGCCGCGGGTCGATCACCACCACGCGGCCGCCGCGCCGCCCGATGGCGCGCAGCCGCTCCTTCACGTCGGGGGCCGTCATGAGGCTGCCGTTCGAGACCACGGGGTCGGCACCGAGAATCAGGAGGAACGCCGTGCGGTCCAGATCCGGCACCGGGACCGAGAGCGCCGTGCCGAACATGAGCCCGGCGCTCACCTGCTTCGGCATCTGGTCCACCGTGCTGGCCGAGTAGACGTTGCGCGTGCCGAGCGCGCGCAGCAGCGCGCGCGGGTAGAGCGTCAGGGACAGCAGGTGGGCGGACGGGTTCCCCAGGTAGACGGCGACCGCGTCGCGGCCGCGCTCGCGGATCAGCGCCGGCAGCCGGCGATCGATCTCGGCAAAGGCGTCGTCCCACGAGACGCGCTCCCAGCGCGCACCGCGCCGGAGCATGGGGTGACGCAGCCGATCAGGGTCCTCGTGCAGGTGCTTGAGCGCCGGCCCCTTGGGGCAGATGTACCCGCGGCTGAACGGATCGCGCTCGTCCCCGCGAATCCCCAGGATCTCGGCCCCCCGCGTCGTGATCTCGAGCCCGCAGGTGGCCTCGCACAGCGAGCAGGTGCGATAGTGGGTGACAGTGCCGTCCATGTGGAGGCGTCTACGCCCGCCGGCGGCGCCATGCAACGAACGCACGTCCCGGCTTGAGGCGCCGCCGAGCCTCCGATAAGTGACGCCGATGGATTGGACCCGGCTGCGTGCAGCCCTGCGCTTCGACGGGAGCGTCTGGCGCCGGTTTGCCGAGCTGGGCTGCGTCTACGGGCCCGAATGGTGGAAGCGCGGGGCGCCGCCCGTCATCGCGGGAATCCTGCTCGGCATCGCGCGCGCACCGCGCGAGACCGTCCTCGAGAACCAGCGCCAGGTGCTGGGTCCGCGCGGGTGGATGCGCGAGCGCTGGGACGCGTACCGCGTGTTCGCCGAGATGGCGCGTTCGATGACCGAGGGCATGGAGCAGTGGGGGCCGCACCCGCGTCCCCTCGACCTCACGATTCGCGGCCGGGACCTGGTGGAGGGCGCGCTGGCGGAGGGCCGCGGGCTCGTCGTGCTCACGGGGCACTTCGGGTCCTGGGAGGTCGGGGCGCGCGTGCTCACGGACCTGGGCCTGCCGGTGAACCTGGTGACGGCGCACGAGGCCAACCCGACGGTCCACGAGTTCCTGCACGCGATGCGCACGCGCCACGGGTTCAACGTGCTCTACTCCGACCGCTCGCTCTTCGCAGGGTTGCCGGCCCTGCGGGCGCTGCGCCGGCACGAGATCGTGGCGATGCAGATCGAGCCCTGGGGCCCAAAGCGCGGCAGCCACGAGGTGGACTTCTGCGGCCGGCCGACGCGCTTCCAGCTCGGGCCGTTCGCGATCGCGCGCGTGTCGCGCGCTCCGATCGTCCCGGTGTTCGCCGTGCGGACGGGCATCCGGCGCTACGACCTGCGCGTCACGGCGCGCTTCGACCCCCGCTCGCCGGCCGATGCCGTCGCCGCGCTCACCGCGACCGTCAAGCTCTACGAGCAGATCGTGCGCGAGCGGCCGTCGCAGTGGCTCATGTTCGAGCGGGTGTGGGGGGACGAGGCGGCCGCCACCGTCGACAGTGCGACGCGGCTCGGGCGCGCACGGCCGACCCGTGACTCCGTCACGGGTCGGACGGGGGCGAGCCTGCAGGGGTAGGTAGTTAAGGCGTCAGCACTCTCCGATGACGGGAGTCTTGCCGTCCCCCGACCCGAGACGAAGTCTCGGGTCGGTCACGAGATCGTGCCCCAGGCTTCGGGGTTGCGCCGCAGGTAGCCGTGCACCTTGGCGTTGGCCACCAGCATCGCCATCGAGTCGAGCAGATTCCGCCGCGGGGGTGGCACGAAGCGACGCAGCATGCTGCGCACCGAGTAGAAGCCCGTGTAGACGTACTTGAAGCCGGCGAGCATCTCCTCGGCGGTCATGTGGAGCGGGCGGACGTTGGGGCTGCCGTAGTCGTAGCGCCCCCAGTCGTCGGACAGCAGGCGCCCGGCGGCTTCCATGTCGGCGTGGAACTTGGTGCCGGGGTAGGGCGCAGGCGTGAACAGCTTCAGAAAGCTGATCTTGTTGTCGTCGAGCCAGCGCAGCATGGCGGGGAAGGTGGCGAGCGTGTCGCCGTCGAGTCCGACCATGAGGAGCGCGATCACCTGGATGCCGCGGGCGCGGAGCTTCGCGATGTCCTCCTTGAAGCGGCTCGGACGGTTGAACTGCTTCGCGACTGACGCCAGGCTCTCGTCCGACAGGCTCTCGAATCCGATCGACAGCACGCGCGCCCCCGAGCGCGCCACCAGGTCGAGCAGCTCGGGATCGCGCGCCACGTTGATGGTGGCCTGGCTGACCCACTGGATCTTGGCGGGGATGAGCGCGGCGAGCATCTCCTTCGCCGCCTCGGGGTGGGCGAACGGGTTGTCGTCCATGAAGAGAAATCGGCGCGCGCCGAGGTCCGTCAGGCGCCGCACATCGGCCAGCAGCTCGCTGACCGGCCGTGTGCGGAACGTCCGCCCGTAGTAGGTCTGCACGGCGCAGTACTCGCAGGGATGCGGGCAGCCGCGCGAGAAGAAGATCGGCCAGAAGAAGTACATGCGGTAGAGCCAGCTGCGCCGGAACGCGTCGGCCTTGAGCAACGGCAGGCTCCACGGGTCGATCTCCGGCACGTCGCGGAGATCGTGCCACCGCTCGGCCCGGTAGATGCCCCGCGACCTCCCGGCTTCCAGGTCGGCCAGCACCTGCGGCCACACGTACTCGGCCTCCCCCGCGACCACGGCGTCGGCGTGTGCGAGCGAGGCCTCCGGCGTGAGTGTCACCCAGGTGCCGCCGAGTACGACACGCTTGCCGCGGGTGCGGAAGTGATCTGCCAGGTCGTAGGCGCGGCGGATCTGCGGGCCCATGGCGGTGATGCCGACCACGTCGGCATCGCGCGCGATGCGCGCGATGTCGACGTCGTGCATCAGCTCGTCGGTGAACGAGACCTGGTGCTCCGGGGGCGTCAGCGCTTTCAGGTAGGGGAGAGTGGTGCCGCTCGTCCAGTACCGCGTGGTCTTGTGGAGCGAGCCGTCCGGCAGGTAGTGCGTGGGGGAGATCACGTGGATGCGCATGCGACGGCGGCGCGGATGATGGTCGGCGCCGTCGCGGGTGTCAACGTGCCCCCCTGGTCGGTCCCTACAGGGGCGTGCAATATCTCCGTCCGGTCGGCGTGCCCGGACGCCTTGACTCACGCGCCGGATCCGACGCACGCTGCCGGCGTAGTGTCCCAGGGCCACGTCCAATCGGCGGCCACCCCCGACGACGTCCTCGCCGCGCTGGACGCCACTCTCGCGCGAGCCCGCCGCAGCGCGCTCTACGCGGAGCGGCTGGCGCACGCCCGCCTCCGCACGCTCGACGACCTGCGCGCGCTGCCGCTGACGACGCGCGCCGACCTCCAGCGGGCAGGCGCTCACGGCACCCGCGCGGTGCCGCTCTCGCAGGTCGTGCACTACGGCGAGTCGTCGGGCACGAGTGGCGCCACCAACTCCACCTGGCTCACCGCCGCCGATTTCGACCGCGACGCGCGTGCGCTGCGCACCCGCCACCCCGACGTGTTCGCGCCCGGCCGCGTCATCCTGAACCGGTTCCCCTTCATGGCCGCACCCGCGCACCTGATCCAGCTGATCGCGCAGCAGGGTGGCGGGGTGGCCATTCCCGCCGGCAACATCAACTGGGACGTGCCCTTCCCGCGTGCGCTCGAGCTGGCGGCGCGCACGCGAGCGCAGGTACTGGCCGGCATGCCGATGGAGCCGGTCGTGCTCGGGGAGATCGCTCGCGCGCGCGGCCTCGACGTGCGCAGCTACCTGGCGCTCGACACGTTCTTCCTCGGCGGGTCCTCGCTGCCCGCCGCACTCCAGCGTCGGCTCGCGCGGACCTGGGGGGCTCGCGTGATCGAGCTCTACGGCTCGACCGAGACGATGCTGCTCGGCACGTCGTGCGCCCAGGGCACGCTCCACCTGGAGCCCACGCTCGCGTACGGCGAGATCCTCGACCCGGCGACGGGTCAGTTGGTGCCCGAGGGTGCGGACGGACTGCTGGTGGTCACCACGGTCGGCGTCGAGGGGAGCCCACTCGTCCGCCTCGATACCGGCGACGTCGTGCGCCGCCTGCCGGCGTGCGCCTGCGGCGACGCGCGGCCCGCCATCCTGGTGCTCGGCCGCGCGGGCGAGGCGGTGACGCTCGGTGGCCGCCACTTCCACACCCACGCGCTGCTCGATGCCGCCGCCGCGGCCGCCGACGCGCTCGACAGCGGCGTCTTCTTCGTCGTCGTGCTGCCGGACCGGCTCGTCGTGCGGATCGAGGCCGCGCCGGGTCGCGCCGCCGCCGATCCGGTGGCGGCGCTGCGCGCGGCGCTGGGCGACGTCCCGGTCGAGGTCGAGACGGTTCTGCCAGGCGACCTGCTCGACGTCGAGCTGTTGTGCCGCAGCCCGCACGTCTACAAGCCGGTGGCGCTGAGCGACTGGACGCGGCCCGGGCGCCGCATCCTCACCGTCGGCGAGGGCATGATCGAGTGGCCACGCCCGTCGGTCAGCGAGGGCCGCCGCTGGCTCGGCCGCACCTGGCGCACGGCGCGCCGCCGCCACCGGCTTGCGCGCGGGCTCTCGGCGGTGGAGCGTGACCGGACGCGATGATATGACCCCGCGCGCGATGACCCGGTTCCGGCTCGACCTCGCTGCCCTGCACGCTTCGCGCGCACGGGCGGCGGCCCGCGCGGCGGCGGGCGAAGGTGCCACGCTGGCGGCCGCGGTCGGTGCTGGCGCGGACCAGGCCGACGAGGCGGTGGCGGCGCTGTTTCTCGCACGCGACGTCTCCACCGATGCGCTGCTCTCGCTGGCATGCGCCCGCCGCTCGGCCGGCGGATTCCGCTTCGAGACCTTCTCCCCGCTCTACCTGACCAACGAGTGCGACGCCGAGTGTCGGATGTGCGGCATGCGGCGGACGAACGCCGCGCTGGTGCGGGAGACCGCCGACGAGGTGACGGTCGAAGCGCAGCTCGACATTCTTCACCGTCGCGGGTTGCGCGCGGTGGCCATCCTGACCGGCGAGTACCGTCATGGAGCGAAGCGGGAGGCAATGATCGGTCGCGCCGCGGCGGCGCTGCGCGCCGCGCTGGCGCGCGGCTTTCGTCACGTCCTGGTGAACATCGGCGCGCTCGACGAGCCCGAGTACCCGGTGCTCCTCGCCGGCGTGCGCCGCAGGTTCGACGGGCGCATCGCGCCCCAGGTGACGATGTGCACCTTCCAGGAGACCTACGACCCGGCGGTGTACGGGCGGTTCATGGGCACGAAGGAGGACAACCCCCGCAGCGACTACCGGCGCCGCCTCGAGAACTTCGACCGCGCGCGCGACGCGGGGATGTGGGTGGCCAATCCGGGCGTGCTCCTCGGGCTCAATGCCGACGTCGCCTGGGAGCTGCTGGCGCTGCTCGCCCACGTGCGGCACCTGGAGGCCCGCAGCATGGACGTCTACGTGAGCCTGCCACGGCTCCGGCGGGCGAGCGGAGCCGCTTACGCCGCCGCCGGGGTGGACGACGACACGCTCTGCCGCCTGGTCGCCGTCCTCTCGCTGGGCGCGCCGCACGCGAAGGTGGTCATCTCGACCCGGGAGCCGCCGCCCATCCAGCGGTGCCTCGCACCGGTGATCGGCGTGCTCACGCCGGGCTCACCCGGCGTCGCGCCGTACACGGCCACGGGCGCGCGGTTCGACCTCGACGCGAGTCAGTTCGAGGTCCTCGACCACCGCCCGATCGAGAGTATCCTCGGCGAGTACCTGGTGGCCGGAGCCGTCATCGACTGCTTCGAGCCCGCCGGCTCGGTCTGAGTGCGCGCCGCTTTCATCTTCGGCGTCAACCTGCTCGTCGCCGTCGCGGCGCTGGGGTGGGTGCTGCATCGGTACGGCGGGGCCGCCATCGCACTCCTCGCCGAGGCACCCTCGGTGCCTCTCCTCGCGGCCTTCGCGTCGACCGTAGCCACCGGACTGGTCGCACTCGCGCTGCGCTGGGGCATCCTCCTCGCCGGTCTCCGGTGCCATCTCGGCGCTGGCAGGCTGGCGGCGTCGCGCGCTGCGGGCCACAGCGTGTCGTCGCTCATCCCGAGCGCAAAGCTGGGCGGAGAGCCGCTGCGCGTGTGGCTCGCGATCCAGCACCACGTGGCCGCACCGCAGGCGATCGCCAGCGTGGCGGCAGACCGGACGCTCGAGTTCGGGGCGAACTGGATGTTTGCGGCCGTGTTCGCGACGGTGCTGGCGCAGCAAGGGGTGCCCGCGCTGCGCGGGGCGCTGGTCACGATGTGTGCGGCGGGGGTCGGGCTGGTCGTGGGGATCGTCCTCACCGTGCGGCGGCTGCGGCGAGGAGGGGGGCTGCTCACCGCGCTCGCCCAGGGGACCGGGCTCGACCGCTTCACGCTGGTGCGCAAGCGCATGCAGACGCTGGCCGATGCCGAGACCGCGCTTGCGGTCCTGGTCGACCAGCCGGGACGCCTGGTGGTCTGCTTCGCGATCGGCGTGGCCGCCAACGTCGTCGTCCTGGTCGAATACTGGCTCCTGCTCGCCACTTTCGGCCTGCCCGCGGTCCCGCTCACGGTGGTGGCCGCGATATTCGCCACGGGCGCGGCGCACTCCATGCCCGTGCCCGGTGGCGTCGGCGTGCTCGAAGGCGGGCAGATGTGGCTCTTCACCATGCTGGGCTACCCGCCAGACGTCGGCCTCGCCATCGGGCTGGCGGTCCGGCTACGGGAGCTGCTGTGGACGCTGCCAGGCTTGCTCTACCTGACGCTCTATACACTGCGCCGGTCCGCGAAGGAGCCGACCCGAGACTTCGTCTCGGGTCGGAAAGGAAGGCGAGCATGAAGCGTTCGGTGATCTGGCGAAGGCCGTGCCGCGGCACGGCCTTCGCACGCCCGACGACAGGGGGGTCCTTGCTCTCAGACCCCGAGACGAGGTCTCGGGTCGGTCTCATGTTGCGGCGTTGCGCCACGCGTCGGGCAGCTTGCCCCGACGGGCGTGGCCGGGATGCGGCGAAACGCCTCGCGTCAGGTGCCGGCGGCTCAGCAGGCGTCGCGTCCGCGGTCGGCACGCTCGATGCAGCGGAGGAGACACCGGATGTTCGTTTCCGGGGAACGGGCCGAGGCTCGTGAGCGGGGTCCCCCGCCTACGCAGACAGAGACGTCAGATGGAATCGGCCCCGTGGTGAGGCGCCGGCCGGTCAGCGTCCCCCCGCTGAGACCGGCTGGCGCCCGCCATGCTCCCGCAGGCGGCTCAGGCACGGCGCGCGCAGAAGGCAGCGGTCACCAGGCCCGGCTGAAAGCGCTGGAGTCGCGGCACGTCGGGTACGGCCTCGACCGCTGCGAAGCCCGCGCGACGAAGTGCCCCGTCCCAGGCGCCTGCGGTGAGGAACCCGGCGGTCGGTCGCGTGATCGGATCGAGACGCACGTCGTGGAAGCCGTCCAGTAGCTGGAACGGTAGCTCCGCACCGACCGGCTCGGCCGGGGACGGCCGGACGCCCTCGCCGACGACCAGCCACCCGCCAGGTGCGAGGGCGTCGTGCACCGCGCGCAGGACGTCCTCGAGGCTGCGCGCAAGATGGAACACGTTCACCCCCCACACCAGCGCGCACGACCCCGGAGCGATGCCCTGGGCCCCCCAGGGCTGGTTCAGGTCCAGGGCATCGAAGACGAGCGGAACGTGGGGCCACGCCGCGTCCAGCATCCGCTGCGCCCGGCGCCGGAAGAACACCACCGGCTCCGTGACCTGGTACCTGACGAGCGCGGACAGGCGCCCGCGCGCGCGCAGTTCCTCGCAGAGTGCCTCGGTGGCGCTGCCGAGACCCGCGCCGACCTCCAGCACCGTCCCTGCCCTCAGGCGTGACGCCGCGGCGCGCGCCGCCACCCGGTTGTTGAGGGCGTAGTAGCCGTTGGCGTTGTCGAAGTACGACGCCCACAATCCGATGCGCAGGAAGAGCGCGCGCTCGGCCTGCACCTCGCCCCTGGCCACGCGCGGGTAGAGCTCGGCCGCGACGTCGAGCAGCTCGTAGGCCGGCGCGTACGATGGATCGGCTGCCAGGCCGGCCGCCCGCAGCGCCTCGGGCGCCGCGACCCGTGGTGGTCCCGCGAGCCGGTAAGCATCCGCGCCATCGCGGCGGTCACGCACGAGCACCCCCGCGTGGCGCGCGTGCTCGAGGAGCCAGCGCAGCGCGCGGTCGAACGACGGGACGAAGCCGCGCGCGTCGCGCACCGACGCGACGGTGTGCGGCTCGGCGAGCAGGTCGAGCACGCCGAGTCGCGCGCACAGGTCGATACCGAGCTCGTGTGCGTAGCGCTCGACCAGCTCGCAGCAGCGGTGCTGGCGGGGATTGAACAGGTCGGGGCCCAAACCGGCCTCCGCGAGCACGGCATACGCACGTGGATCGAGCGGCGCGACGTCGACGTCGCCGCTCACCGCCGCCCCC
>JBKPDC010000256.1:0-7738 GCA_046727715.1 Thermodesulfobacteriota bacterium | reverse complement strand
CGCGTTTGCCGACCTCGACGGCGACGGTGTGCCCGACGCCATGGTCGGCGACGATGGTGACCGCGTGCTCGCGTTCCGCAACGCGGGCAGCGTGCGAGCGCCGCGCTGGGAGCGGCGCGCCGGATGGGACCCCGGCCATCTCGATCTCGTGGTCACCGACGGACAAGCCCGTTCACGCGTCTACCGCAATACCGAGGAGGGCTGGGACGAGCGGCGGCTCTGGGTGCCCGACGACCCGGGAACGGGGCCCGGCGCTCCGGCGCTCGTGGCGGAGCCCACACCGCCACCCGGCGGAGGCGGTGGAGGTGGCGGCTCTCCCGTGGCGCGTCTCATGGCGTCGACCCTGCGCGGCACACCGCCGCTCCGCGTGACGTTCGACGCGAGCGCATCGACCGCGCCGGATGGTGCTCCGCTCACGTTCAGCTGGGAATTCGGTGACGGCACACCGAGCACGCCTTTCGCGCCGGGCGACGATCCGGGCCGTGCCCTGGCGGGACGAGACGGCTACGACGCCGCGAAGACCACCCGCAACGCGGGTCACTACGAGGCCGCCGTCAGCGCCTACGTGACGGTGGCGCTCGGGTTCGTGCCGCTCACGGTCATCGAGACGCCCGGCCCCATCTCCACCCACGGCACCGATCGTATCGACCGCGTGGCGCGCTGGTACCTGCAGAAGATCGCGCATGACCTCGGCGGCATCTACCTCTTCCACGAGGTCGGCGGCGTGGCCGGCTGCGAGCGCTATGCGACCGCGCTGCAGTGGTCGCGCGAATCCGTCTCCCAGGCGGTGGCCGGAGGCTTCCCCAATCTGCCGGATCTGAACGGGACCAGCGCCGACATCGACCGCGCCCTCGCCAGGCTCGCGGACGGCCGATGCGACGTCCCCGCGCCGATGCCGATGCTGCCTCCACCGGGCGAGCTGCCGGAGACGGGCGCGGGGATCGAGCACGTCTACGACACGGCGGGCGTCTATCGGGCGCGCGTCACGGTGACTGCGGGCGGCAAGCGCGCGAGCGCGGAGGTGACGATCACGGTCGGCGACGACAGCCCGCTGGAGCGGCCGGACGGTCCGCCGGATGCCGAGCCCTCCGAGGGCTTCGGCTCCTCCACGCCCGGCGGCGAGGGAGGCCGCGTGCTCCGGGTGCGCGAGCCCACCGAGGAGGCGGTGCGCGCTGCGTTCACGGCGGCAAAGAGTGGGCACGCGATCATCCGCTTCGAGACCACCGAGCCGATCCGCATCACGACGCATCTCCCGCAGCTCGAGGGCGACTTCGTGACCGTCGAGGGAAACGGCGCCACGCTCTACGTGGGTGGCGGCGGCTACGCGAACCTGATCGAGGTGAACGGCCACGACGTCATCGTCCGCGACATCCGCCTCCGCGACGGCTACGACAACCTGCGCGCGCAGGATGCCACGGCGTACAACGTGGTGTTCAGCCACGTCTCGTCCACAGGGGCCGGCGACGACGGCATCTCGATCGGCTACGGCGCGCACGACGTGACCGTCCAGTGGTGCTTCCTCGCCGGGAACACCCGCTCCCTGTTTCTCAAGTACAAGGAGACGACGAACGTCTCCATCCACCACAGCTGGGTGATGAAGCAGTGGGCGCGCGGGCCCCTGGTGTCGGATCACGTCCTCGCAGACGTCCGGAACGTGATCGTCGAAGACTGGACCTCGTGGGGTGCGCGCTTCGAGGCCGAATCGAGCGGGAATCTCGTGGCGTCGCTCTTCACGCTGAGCAGCTGGGCCCGCTCGGCCGGCGGCAAGGCGAATTCCGCGTTGCGGCTGCTCCAGACGGGGCCCGTCTTCACCGCCGGCAACGCGTACCAGGGAGTGGCGGAGCCGGGTCCCGAGGGCGCCGCGGTGGCTCCGCTCCCGGCGCCTTCCGTCACCACGCTGCCCGTGGGCGAGATGGCGCCGCAGGTGCGGCGGCGAGCCGGCTGCCTGCCGCGAGACCGCGTCGACCAGGCCTAC
Source organism: Thermodesulfobacteriota bacterium (assembly GCA_046727715.1). Lineage (GTDB taxonomy): Bacteria > Desulfobacterota > Binatia > DP-6 > DP-6 > CAVQLX01. The sequence goes on along the minus strand of JBKPDC010000256.1, from coordinate 5,763 downwards.
ATCGAGCGTGACGATGCTTGGGACGTCACCGGGACGGAGCCGCTGCGGCTCGCCGCTGGCTCCGAGTCGCCCAGGCGCCGTGACGCTCGGCGGCACCCCGGCTCCGCCCCAATGCTGGGGAATCGATCCCCCGGCGCTGGGATGAGGCGGCTCGGCCCGCCGCCCCGGAGGGGGATTCCAGGCGGCGGACCGAGCGCCGGGGACTCAGACGGAGCCCCGAACGACCCGGATCACTAATCCGGGCCGAGTGGAATTGCAACGTCGCGGCGGCAGGTCCCTCCGATCAGCGAGACCCGGTGCCGGCGCGGGGGGAACCTCATGCCCGTGCGGCGTGCACTGATACCGTACGAATGTGCCCGCCGCGGCCGCATTCGTGGACGTCGACCCCCCACATGCGGTAGCGAGCCGGCCATGCGTCCCACTCGCCCCCCCGACGCGATGCGGCGGTCGCGGCACGAAGCCGCGGGCGAGTGGCCGCAGCCCCCCCTGTCCACGCTGCTCCATACTCGCGCGTGCACGGACCCCGACCGGCCGTACTTGATCGAGGGGCTGCGCGAGGGTGGTCGCACCTTCACCTTTCGAGACGTGGCGCGGCGCGCCGACCGCATGGCCGTCGCTCTCACGCGACTCGGTGTGCGACAGGGAGACGTGGTGTCCTGGCAGCTGCCCAACTGGATGGAAGCGGCGGCGCTCGCCGCCGCCGTCGACCGCCTCGGCGCGGTCTCGAACCCGATCATCACCATCTATCGGGAGCGCGAGGTCGGATTCGTCTGCCGCCAAGCCGGGTCCCGCGTCCTGGTGGTCCCCGGGTTGGTCCGCGGCATGGACCACCGTGAGCTCGCCACGTCCGTGCAGGCCGGAGCCCCGTCACTGGAGCACGTCGTCGCCGTCCGCGCCGAGCCGGCGGACCGCCAGCGCGCCCTCGAATCCCTCGAGGACGATCCCCCGGAGCCGCTGCCCCCCTCCCCGCACGGGCCACACGACGTGAGCTCGGTATTCTACACGTCCGGCACCACCGCGGATCCGAAGGGCGTCCTCCACACGCCCTCGACGCTCGGCGCCGTACTCAACTACCACGCGCAGCTTTTCGCGAGCTCGCCGGACGACGTGAGCCTGCTCCAGTTTCCACTGCCCCACATCGGCGGCGTCGTGCTGTTCATCATGCTGCCGCTGCGGTCGGGCTCCAGCGTCGTCTTGATGGAGACCTACGACCCGGAGCTAGCCGTCGACCTGATCGAGCGTCATCGCGTCACCTCGGCAGGGGGCCCCCCGGCCGTCCTCCAGGGTATGCTGGCGGCGAAGAACTGGTCGGCCGAGAAGGTGCGCTCGGTGCGCAGCAGCGGCTCGGGCGCCGCCGACGTCTCACCCGAGCTGATCCGACAGGCACAGGACCGCCTGGGCGGCTTTGCCTACCGCTCGTACGGCATGACGGAATGCCCGATGTTCACCTCGGGACGGCCGGGTGACTCAGACGAGCAGCGGCATGGAACGGACGGGCGGCCGGTACCCGGCGCCGTCGCGCGCCTGGTCGACGACGCGGGTCGGCCGGTAGGCCCCGGGGTCGAGGGCGAGGTCGAAGCCTACGGCCCGCAGCTGTGCGTCGGGTACCTCGATCCGGCTCTCAACTCGGCCTTCACGCCCGACGGCTTCTTCCGCAGCGGTGACCTCGGCGTGATGGACTCCGACGGCTATCTGCGGATCACGGGACGACGGAAGGACGTCATCATCCGCAAGGGGGAGAACCTCTCGGCCAAGGGCATCGAGGACGAGCTGGCGGCCCATCCCAAGATCGCCGATGTCGCGGTGGTAGGCGTCCCGGACCCGGCCTCCGGGGAGCGCGTGTGTGCCTGCGTCGTGCTGCGCACCGGCACCCGCGACCTGACGCTCGACGAGGTCCGCACCTTCATGGCGGCGCGCGGCGTGATGCGCCAAAAGATCCCCGAGCAGCTCGAGCTGATGGCGGAGCTACCCCGCAACGCCACGGGCAAGGTCCAGAAGGACGTGCTGCGCCAGCGCGTGCGCGGCTGAGTCGCGGGGTCACGACTCCCACGTGGTCGGCACGCGCGGGTCGGGCGCGTACGAGCACACCATCCCGGTGCGGACCGTGCGCGCCAGGTGTTCGCCGAGGGTGGGATGCGTGGTCGCGACGCGATCGAGGACGCCATGGATGGCCCGGGTGACGCTGACACGATGGCGCTCGGATTCCTCGAGCGCGAGCGCCGTCACGTCGGGCGGCGGATTCCCTTCCGCGGCGGCGACGAGGACGGCGGCGTGCACCTCCTCTCCCGGGCGACGCAGAAGCTCCGCCAGTAGGCGCATGCCCTTGGAGTCACGGACACGGAGCGCGCGCCCGGCGAACTCGACGGTCCAGTGATCCCCCTCGTGGCGCAGCACCTGGCCGGAATGCCCCGGCGACGGCCCGGCTCCGCCGTCGTCGAGTCGGCCGGCGAGGGCGTCCACGGACTCGGCGACGCGGCGCAACTCCAGCCGGTGTGCGAGCACCCGGGCGCGTGCGACGCAGGCGCGGGCGGCCTCGCGGTCGCCGGGTCCAGCGCGCGCGGCCAGGACCCGGGCGCGATCGGCGGCGGTCTGCGCCACCCATCCCAGCGCACCGAGACGCTCGTTCTGCGCTTCCGCGTGGTCGAGCCGCGCGAGCGCCTCGTCGAAGCGGCCCAGGGTGGCGGCGAGCAGACCCACGACGCGCGCCGCCGCGCCGAAGCAGGCCGCCCCCGGTCCCGCCACCAGCTGCTGCCCGGCGAACGGCTCGAGCAGGGCATGAAGCATCTCGGCGCGCTCGCGGTCGCGGACCGCGGAGCACGTCTCGCCGAGCAGACCGAGGTGCGGCAGCCACGTGACGTCACGCGGCAGGGCCAGGAAGGCGTCGCAGGCCGGCTCGAAGCGCGCGCGCGCCTCGTCGACGCGGCCGAGCTGCGCCTGGAGGTGGGCGCGGGCACTCTCCCACACCGGCTGGGAGCCGTGCTGCGCCGCGAACTCGCGCAGGAGCGTCTCGATCTCGTCCAGACGGCCCTGTCCCCAGCGCAGGGCGTAGATCTGAGAGCCGTACGCGACGAGCGCGTTCGGATCGCCATGCCTTTGGCCCACGGCCAGGGCCTCGGCCGCGAGATGCTCCGCCTCCTCGAACCGCGCCGCCAGCAGCGCGCGCATGGCGCGGAACATCGCAGCGAGCCAGAGGTAGTGCGGGTGCCTCGCCTCCTCGGCGAGCTTGCCGAGCGCGTCGAGGTCCTGCTCGACGCCCGCCAGGTCGCTCAGCTCGAGGCGCGCGAACAAGCGCCAGCCGCGGCCTTCGGCGGCGAGCTCCCGGTCCCCGGTGCGCCGGCCCAGCTCGATGATGGACGACGCCAGCACCTGCCGTTCGGCGGCGTTGCCGGGCTCCATCAGCACGACGTGACGGCGCGCGAGCGCGTAGCCCAGCGTGGCCGGGTCGCCGACGCGCTCGGCCATCGCCACCGCCTGCTCGCTGAGGGCGTGCCGGCGAGTGTCCTCACGGGCATAGGCGAGCTCTGCGGCGAGGCGCGCGAGCAGCCGGGCGCGGAGCGCGCCGTCGCCGGGCTCGAGGGAGCGGAGCGCTTCGTCGAGCAGATCGACGAGCGCGAGGTCGGTGCGGCCGACCTCGGCACCCAGGCCCGCGAGGCCGAGCACGGCGCGGGCGAGCAGCGGCGCGCCGCGCGCGGCATCGAGTCGGCGGGCGATTGCCAGCGCATCCTCGAACGTCCGCCGCGCCGCCTCGACGTCCCCGGTGCGGTGTCGAGCCTCGCCCAGGTCGACGAGCAGCTCGCCGCGCAGCCCGGTGTCGGGCGACGCGTGGACATCGAGCGCCTGGAGGGACCGCTCGTAGAGCCGCGCTGCATCCTCGAACGCGAGCCGCGCGGTGGCGTCGGCGGCCGCGCGGCGCGCGTGCTCGACCGCCCCCTCGACGTCTGCCCCGCCCGCCGCCGCTTCGAGGAAGTGATGCGCCAGCTCGGCGGCCGGTGCATCCGCCTGCCGCTCGAGCATGCGTCCGACCTCGGCATGAAGCGCGATGCGGCGCGCGGTCCCGAGGCCGTCGTACAACGCCTCCCGGAAGAGCGCGTGCAGGAACAGCAACCGGCCACCCGGGCCGCTGCTGGCCGTGACGATGCCGGCCGTGCGGGCCTCGTCCAGCTGGCCGAGCAGCGCGGCCGGTGACACCTTCGCCACCCCCGCGAGCTGGCGCAGTCCGCACTCGAGACCGATCACCGATGCCAGCTCGAGGAGCTCTCGGCAGGCTGGGGAGAGCGGTGCGAGCCGCCGTTCGAGGGTGTCGTGGATGCGCAGCGGCACGCCGCGGCGGGCGGCGGCGGCGACTCCCCGTTGCGTGAGACGGCCCTCGGCCACGAGCAAGCGCACCATCTCGTCAAGGAAGAAGGGATTGCCGCCGGTCTGGCGGTGGAGCGCCGTCACCACCGCAGCCGAGGCGCGCACGCCGGCCCTCACCTCGACGAAGCGCGCCACGTCGCGCTCGGGCAACCCGGCGAGCGGAACCGCCACCCCATCGCGCGCCGCCTCGGCCAGCGCTTCGGCGACCGCCGGCGTCGCGCGCACCTCGGCATCGCGGTGTGCGCAGACGACGAGCAGCGGCGTCCCGCGCATCTCGCGGGCGAGGAAGGCGAGCAGCCTGAGCGACGGCCGATCGGCAGCATGCACGTCGTCGAGCAGCAGCAACACCGGTCCACGGCTGGCCATGCTCCGGAAGCACGCGGCCACGGCATCGAAGAGCGCGAACCGGTGCACGGAGTCGAGGCCCCCGGTCGCGTCCGCCGCCCGCGGCCCGGGACGCGCAGCCAGCTCGGGGATGATCGCGGACAGCAGGGCAGACTGCACGCCCACCTCGGCCAGCAGGCGCTCCGGGGTCTGCCGTCGCAGCTCCGCGCGCAGCACCTGCACCCAGGGCCAGTACGGCGGGGCGCCGCCCTCTTCCCAGCAGCGGCCCCACAGGGCGGTCATGCCACGAAGACGGGCCCGGGCGGCGAGCTCGTCGAGCAGCCTCGTCTTCCCGACCCCCGGCTCCCCCCCGAGCAGCACCAGGCCGCCGTGACCGGCCGCGGCGGCCGCGAGATGGGCTTCCAGCTCGGCCAGCTCGCGCTCGCGCCCCACGAACGCGTGCGTGCCGCCCCCCGGGGGGAAGGTCGTCGGCGTGCTCACCCCTCGACCTGCCAGCTGGTCGGCACGCGGGGGTCCGGCGCGTAGCAGCAGAAGGTGCCCGTGTGCACGGTGCTGTCCAGGTGGCTGCCGAGTGACGGGTTCGCTGCCGCCATGCGGGCGATGGCGGCACGCACTGCGCGCGTGACGCTCAAGCGCGCGCGCTCCGCGGGCGATCCGGCGCGGCGCCCGCGCCCGCCCAGGCCGACGGCGTTCGCCAGCTCACGTTCGAGAAACTCGATCTCCGCGACCGCCCGCTCGTAGCGGCCGACGTCGTTGGCCGTTTCCGCCTCGTCGCGCTCCGCCTCGAGGTCGGCCATGCGGGCGCGATAGGCCGCGCGCGCCTGCGCGTCGAGCACCAGGCCGGCATCGCCAGCAGCGGCGCGGTGCATGTGGAGTCGCTCGAGCGCGACATCGCTCATCCCGATCGCACCGCTCGCCGCGCCTCCCCGTCCTTCCATGTCAGCCACCAGCGCGAGGACATGAAATTCCCGGCCGGGGTTGCCCAGAAGCAGGCGCAGGTAGCGCATGCCCTTGGCGTCACGGACGCGGCTGGTCACGCCGTCGAAGCACACGGTCCAGAAG
>JBKPDC010000255.1:0-5781 GCA_046727715.1 Thermodesulfobacteriota bacterium | reverse complement strand
CCCCGGCCTCGGCTTCGCCACCGCCGCCGGCGCGCTCGTGGGTCAGAGCCTGGGTGCAGGACACCCCGAGCAGGCGGAGCAGAGTGGCTGGGCGGCGCAGGCGATGGCGCTCGCGATGATGTCGTCGGCCGGGGTGGCGCTTTTCGCGGCCGCCCGCCCGATCGCGCGCCTCTTCGTCGACGATCCCGCCGTCATTGCCGACGCCGTCGCCTTCATCCGCGTGCTCGCGGTCTGCCAGCCGCTCATGGCCGTCGACTTCGTGATGGGCGGAGCGCTGCGCGGCGCGGGCGACACGCGCTTCCCGCTCCTGACCGCGTTGATCGCGTTCTGGGTGTGCCGGCTGGGCACGGCGTGGCTCGTGACCCAGGTGTTCCGGCTCGGCCTCGACTGGCTGTGGCGCGTCGTCATCGTCGATTTCGCGGCACGGGCCACCCTCAAGACCTGGCGGTTCCGTGCGGGTGCGTGGAGGCACGTGCGCGTGTGAGTCGACGTGATCGACCAGGTGAAGGTCATGCAGGCCGAGCACGAGATGTTCTCCGACTGGGCGCGGCGCGCGGTCGCCTTCTTCGAGAACCATACGTCCTGAGGGTTGGGCGCTGTTCGAGCGCGGCCGGCCCTGGTACGGTCTCGGCCATGGACCTCGCCCGCACGCTCGACGTCGCCACCTCGGTCGGCGCCACCGCCGCGCGGCTCGGCACCGGGATGACGGTGGCCGGTGCCGGCAAGCGCCCGGCCGAACCGCTCGCGCTGTACGACTTCGAGGCCTGTCCCTTCTGCCGCAAGGTACGTGAGGCGCTCTCCATCCTCGACCTCGACGCCATGGTCTACCCCTGCCCCAAGGGCGGCTCTCGCTTTCGCGACGAGGTGCGGGGGCGCGGCGGCAAGGCGCTGTTCCCCTACCTGGTGGATCCGAACACGGGGCAGGAGATGTACGAGTCGGACGACATCGTGCGCTACCTCTTCACCACCTACGGTGACGGCTCCGTGCCGTGGATGCTCGCGCTCGGTCCCCTCACCCTGGTGGGCTCGGCGCTGGCGTCGGGCTGGCGCTTCCGCCGCGGTGAACGCTACCGACCCGCCCGTGTGCCGGAGCACCGGTTCGAGCTGTGGAGCTTCGAGGCGTCGCCCTTCTCCCGCCTCGTACGCGAGGAGCTGTGTAGCCTCGAGCTGCCGTATCTCCTGCACAACGTAGCCAGAGGTAGCGCCAAGCGCGACGCCTTCGTCGCGCGCTCGGGGAAGATGATGGTGCCGTACCTCGCCGACCCGAACACCGGCGCGGCGATGTTCGAGTCGGCCGATATCGTCCGCTACCTGCGCGCGACCTACGCGCTGTAGGGCCAGCGTACTCCGATCCCAGATCTTTCGGCGCCCTCGAGCGGTGCTGGGCTCGGCGCATGGCGCATCCCGCCCCCGCCGACACCCGGATGACGCGCGAACGATACTTCACGCTGGCCGGGGAGGGCCTGTTCGCGGCCGACGACCGGGTGGAGCTGCTCGAGGGCGCGACGCCCGCGCAGGCGCCCGCGTTGCTGGGAGCCTCACCTGACCACGAAGGCGGCGTCGCGGCGCCATCCTTTGACCCCACGCCGCGCGGCGTGGTAGCCCGGCCGCACCACGATGGAGCGCGCCGTCGTCATGACCGGGCTCGGCGGCCAGGGCGTACAGCTGATCGCCAAGCTGCTCGCCGAAGGGGGCATGCGCGAGGGCCGTCAGGTGATGATGTTCGGTCTCTTCATGGGCATGATCCGGGGCGGCTCGAGCGAATCGACGGTGGTGCTCGCCGACGACGAGATCCTGTCACCGCCCATCGTGCCGCAGTTCTGGGGCGTGCTGGCGATGCATTCCGAGGGCATGGCGAAGCTCGCGCCGAAGGTGGGCCCGGGCGGGGTCGTGGTCCGCAATGCCACCATCGTGACGCGGCCGCCCGGCTGGGATGGTGTGCGCGACGTCGCCGTGCCGGCCACCGCGCTCGCCACGGCCATGGGGCAGCCGCTCGGCGCCAGCATGATCGCGCTCGGCACGCTGGCGGCGGCCACCGGCGTGGTCGCGGTCCCGTCGCTGGTCGACGCGCTGAGCGCGGTGCTCCCGCCGCACCGCCAGAAGCACGTCGCCGCGAACCGCGCATGCCTCGAGCGCGGCGCCGCCTGGGCGACGGCGGAGGGAGCCGCCGGCGCCCTCTCCGCCTGGCACTGAGCATCACGCGGCCCGAGTGCCGGCCTGCCCCGATCCTTCGAGCGACCGCACCGTGCGGGCGAGGAGCCCGGCCATGACCATCGCCGACACGACGTTGCCGCTGGCGATGGTCGCGAAGACCGCGCGCTCGCCGAGGCCGAGGATGCGGGTGCAGGCCACCGCGGTGCCGAGCACGCCGAAGACCCGGATCGCCATCCAGACCAGTGGTGTCGTGGCACGGCCGAGCCCCTGAAAGGCGAATGCACACACCATGGCGATGCCGACGAACGGATACGATGGTCCGATCAACCGGAAGTACGACGCGCCGACGGTCCGGATGGCCGCGTCCTCGGTGAAGAGGCCGAGCCACAGCGCAGGACGCCAGCTCAGGAGCACGCCCGGCATCGCCAGCAGCACGACGACGATCGTGGTCGCGCGTAGGATGAAACCGCGCACGAGTTCGGGCTGGCGCGCCCCGCTCGCCATGCCCACCAGCGTCAGCATGGCCGCGCCGACGCCGTAGGCGAACGACAGCAGGAGGAAGTCGCAGCGGGTTCCGAGCCCGTACGCCGCGAGATGGGCGTCGCCGAGGCGCGCCAGGACGCCGGTCATGACCATGATCCCGAGGTTGCTGAGCGACGTGGCGAGCGCCGCCGGCACGCCGACGCGCAGGATGTCGCGCGTCGGCTCCAGGGCCAGGGCACCGAGCCTGGGCCGCACCGCGCTCCGGCCGCCGAAGACGAAGCGGGCGCGGGGGACGAGAGCGACCAGCTGACACGCGAGGGGGGCGATCGCGGCGCCGACGAGGCCGAGGCCCGCGGCGAACATGGCGAGCGGCGTCGCCACCATCTGGAGGAGGAGCGACACGCTCGACCAGATCGCCGGCACGCGCGTGTTGCCCTCGCCACGCAGCACGCTGTCGAGCATGCCGGCGGCGAACGTGATCGCCGCGCCGCCGAAGAGGACGCGTGCGAACGACGTCGCCGCGCTCAGCACCACCCCGCTCGCTCCCATCCAGCGGAACACGGTGGGCGCGCCGACGAGGATACCGACCGCGAACAGCAACCCGATAGCCAGGCTGAGCACGAGAGCGTGCCCCGCCAGCACGTTGGCGGCGCCCCGGCGTCCCGCGCCGAGCGCACGCGCGACGGACGAGGACGCGCCGGCGCCGATGCCGCCCGCCATGGCCGTCGTGGCGAGGAGCGACAACGGGAACACCAGCGACACGGCCGCGATGGCGTCGGTGCCGAGCCGGCTCACGTACCAGGTGGAGAGCGCGTTCGACGCGGCGGCAACCAGCATCACGACCGTGGTCGGTGCCGCCAGCGTCACGATCGCGCGCAACGGGGGCATGGCGAGGAGCCCGTCCGGCCCGGCTCGCCGGGCGGCGCTCGCCGGCATGGGGCGCCTACTTGGCGCGAGCGCGGGCGGCGCGTCAAGTATCGCGCGCCCCGCCGTCCACCGGATTTGTGCGTACTGCGGGGCTCGTGTTACGGGACTGGGAGCGATGGCGCGGCAGCCGGCCACGGTCACGATCGACGTCGAGCGCTGCAAGGGCTGCGTGCTCTGCGTCGAGGTGTGTCCGCCGCGGGTGCTCGTCATGACCCAGCACGAGGTGAACCACCTGGGGTACCGCTACCCGCTGCTCCTCGACGGCTGCACCGGCTGCGAGTTGTGCTACCGCATCTGCCCCGACTTCTGCTTCGAGGTGTACCGCGGCGCGGCGACGGAAGCGGTGGCGCCATGAGCGGCCAGCGCGTCCTCATGGAGGGCAGCCACGCCATCGCCGAAGCGGCGATCCAGGCCAACTGCCGCTTCTACGCCGGTTATCCCATCACGCCGTCCACCGAAATCCTCGAGTACATGTCGTTCCGCCAGCCGCAGGTCGGCGGCGTATGTGTGAACGCCGAGAGCGAGATCGAAGCCATCAACATGGTATGGGGTGCCGCCGGCTGCGGCGTTCGTGCCATGATCGCATCCACGGGGCAGGGCATCAGCCTCATGCAGGAAGCGCTGGCGGAGATGTCGAACGCCCAGATCCCCTGCGTCGTGGTGAACATGATGCGCGGGCAGGGTGACTACTACCAGGCCACACGCGGCGGTGGGCATGGCGACTACCGCCACCTGGTGCTCGCACCGCACACGGTGCAGGAGGCCGTCGATCTGATCGGCCTCGCCTTCTACCTCGGCGACAAGTGGCGCACGCCCGTCGACGTGCTGGGTGACTTCGTACTCGGCCACACGTCCGAGGCGGTGGAGTTCCGGCCGCGCGACGAGAGCGATCTCGCCCCCAAGACCTGGGCCGCCACCGGCGCCGCCGGCCGGCGGGCGCACAACGTGACGCCGCTCGGATCGCCCGAGAAGCTCCACCTGCAGCACGGCGAGCATTTCACGATCATGAGCGAGAAGTATCCGCGCATCGCGGCGGCGGAGAGGCGCTGCGAGACCGGACTGCTCGACGACGCCGAGATGGCGGTGGTCGCGTTCGGCTCGCCGGCCCGCTTCGTCAAATACGCCATCCGGCAGTGCCGCGAGCAGGGGCTCAAGGTGGGCTGGATCCGGCCGATCACGCTCTGGCCGTTCCCCGGCGACGTCGTCGCCGACATCGCGAGCCGCGTGCGCACCGTCGCCGTCTTCGAGCAGAACGCCGGGCAGATGATCGACGACGTGCGGCTCGCGGTGCTGGGCCGCGTGCCGGTCGTGGCGATCGGCGGCATCAGCCACGACCATTCCGGCTTCGGCGTGGGCCCGCTGCTCGAGCCCGCCAACATCATCCGCCGCATCACCGACGTGTACCGAGGCAAGGCGGCCGCGTGACGACCACCCCACCGCTCAAGAAGGTGTCGGCGAAATCGGAGCTGCTGCTCTCGACGGAGCACTCGCTCTGCCCCGGCTGCGGCGAGCCACTGGCGATGCGCGTCATCCTCGAGCTGATCGAGGAGCTGGGCGTCCGCGACCGCGCCATCTGCGTGTGCGGCATCGGCTGCTACACGGCATTTCCCGGCATCATCGACGTCGACGTGCTGCAGGCGCTGCACGGGCGGGCGCCGTCCGTCGCCACGGGTGCCGCGCGCGTGCTCCCCGACCGCTTCATCTTCACCCTCCAGGGTGACGGCGACATGGTGAACGAGGGGCTGCAGGAGATCATCCACTGCGCCGCGCGAGGCGAGCGGTTCACCGCGGTGCTGCTGAACAACGGCGTCTTCGGCGAGACGGGCGGCCACATGACGGCCACCAGCGTGCTCGGCCAGCGCACCAAGACCACCATGGCGACGGGCCGCGTGCCCGAGCTGCACGGCTGGCCCATCCGCATCGCCGACCTGATCGCGCAGATCGACGGCGCCGCCTACGTGGCGCGCGGCGCGATGCACACGCCCGCCGCCGTCAAGTGGACCAAGCAGTGCCTGCGCGACGCGTTCACCGCGCAGCTCGAGGGCCGTGGCTTCTCGTTCGTCGAGATCCTCACCATGTGCCCCACCGACTGGTACGTGGAGCCGACCGAGACGCCGGACTGGGTCGAGCAGCACTTCACGCCGACGTATCCGCTGCGCGTGATCAAGCCGGCGTGACGCCGGCCAGAGCGACCGGCCTCTGGTCGGCCGCTCGCGC
>JBKPDC010000254.1:0-25229 GCA_046727715.1 Thermodesulfobacteriota bacterium | reverse complement strand
CGGTCGAACGACGGGACGAAGCCGCGCGCGTCGCGCACCGACGCGACGGTGTGCGGCTCGGCGAGCAGGTCGAGCACGCCGAGTCGCGCGCACAGGTCGATACCGAGCTCGCGTGCGTAGCGCTCGACCAGCTCGCAGCAGCGGTGCTGGCGGGGATTGAACAGGTCGGGGCCCAAACCGGCCTCCGCGAGCACGGCATACGCACGTGGATCGAGCGGCGCGACGTCGACGTCGCCGCTCACCGCCGCCCCCCTCCGCGCTCGGGGGCGAGCGTGACGCGAGACGCCAGCAGCACCCGGCCGTCCGTCGTGCGTGCCTCGCAGCGGCATCGCCAGAAGTGCGCCAGCCGGCGCTCGAGGTGCGTGTCGAAGCGTACGGGCCCGCGATGCAGGTCGACGTGCACCGCCACGTCCCGATACTCCGCGATCACCGCGCGCGCACCGGGACCGGCGGGCTGGAGGCCCGCCAGCAGACCGGCCGCCTGGGCGGTGCCCTCGAGCAACCGCGGCCACGGCCAGCGGCGCCCGTCGATGCCGCGGCACACGAGGTGGCCGCTGGCGTGCGCCTCGACGGCGCCGAGGAGCAATGCCGGCGGCCGGTGGCGGAGCAGGGCGGCGGGAGGGGGAAGCATCACGGGAGGCCGTCATAGCGCAGCGTCGCCACCGCAGCCCATTCGCCGGCGCAGGTGACCGCCGCGCACACCCGCGCTCCGTCGCGGCGCGCGGCGACCGTGATTGACTCGTCCGGCGACACGCGTCGCCGGAACACGGCGCGCTCGACGGCGGTCAGGCGAGCGTGCGCACCGGCGACTTCCGCGCCGATCTCCGCCATGAGCGCCACCAGGGTCGCCCCGGGGAGCACCGGCTCGCCAGGAAAGTGCCCGGCGCAAAGCGCGTGCGCGCGCTCGGGTTTCAGCCGCCCCGACACCCGGGCCGCGCTGCGGCTGATGGCCAGGAAGCTCGCTCCGCCGCGCCGGGGGGGCGGCTCCGCGCTACGCGTCGACGACCTCGTTGGCCCAGACCTCACTCGGGAGCTGGCGACGGCGAGCCAGCCGCAGCGTGCCGTCCAGCTCGCGGAGCACCTCCGGCGCCTGCGGGTAGGAGTTGTAGTTGATCGTCGACATCGCGGCGCAATAGGCGCCCGCACCCCCGACCACGACCAGGTCGCCGATGGCGGGCTGCGGGACCTGACGCGGCGCGAGGGCTTCGGGGTCGCCTGGCGCCGGCGTCAGGATGTCGCCCGACTCGCAACAGGGGCCGACGAACACCACCGGTGCGGTCTCGCGCTCGGCCAGTACCGTGATGGGGTGCTGCGCACCGTAGAGTGACGGCCGAGTGATCTCCGTCATGCCGGTGTCGAGCTTGGCGAAGCGGTACCCGCCAGCGCCGGTGTCGGCCACGTCGATGCACGTGGACACCACGCAGCCGGCGTTCGCCACGAGGTAGGTTCCGGGCTCGATCTCCGTGTGCAGCGCGCGCCCAGTGCGGTCGCGGAACTCGACCAGCTCCTGGCGTACGTGCGCCCCGATGTCGGCCAGATCGGCGGAGCGTTCCTCGGCGAGGCGCGCCACCTTGAAGCCGCCGCCCAAGTTGAGCCGCGTGGCGTCGGGTAGGCGCGCGGCGATGTCGAGGCTCATGCGCGCGACGCGCTTCCACACCGCGGGATCGGTGCCGGACCCGATGTGGGTGTGGAGAGCACGGATGACGACGCCGTGGCGCGCGGCGAGGGTCAAGGCCTCGTCGAGCCGCTCGTGCCAGATGCCGAAGCTCGCGCCGGGTCCTCCCGTGTTCGTGCGGTTGGTCGCCCCGCTACCGAGGCCCGGGTTGACGCGGATCGACACCTCGCGGCGCGGGAACGCGTCGCCAAAGCGGTCGAGCTGGTGCAGCGAGCAGGCATTGTAGCGCACGCCCCGTTCGACGAACTCCTCGAGCCGGCGCGACGGCATCTGCGACGTGAGCTGGATCCGCTCCGGGGGGACACCGGCGTGGAGCGCCCGCTCCACCTCGTGGTCGCTGGACGCGTCGATGTCGAGGCCGAGCCCGAGGAAGACACGCAGGATGACCCGGCTCGGGTTGGCCTTCATGGCGTAGCGCAGGGTGAAGCCGAACGGCGCCGGGAAGGCGAGCCCGGCACGGGCGGCGGCTTCGAGCGTGCCGCGGTCGTAGACGTAGCAGGGCGTGCCGAAGCGCTCGCGGACCTCGGCGGCCTCGGCCGGGGTGAGGAACATGGGCGACGGTATTCCGCGAAGCTGCCCGGAATGCAAAGCGCCGGGCGCTAGTCTAGTAGAGACAGTTGAACAGCGGCAGCGTCCCGGAGAAACTCCCGCAGGTCGATACGCCCCGTCGACACGACATCCGCGATCCGGATGCCGGCCGTGAGGAAGCCGAGCCCGGTCGGATGGACGACGAGGTTCCCGCGCACCGAGCCCCCGGCGAGCTTGATCTTGCCGCCGCCCGGCGAGGTCGATGGCGGTCTGCAGGGGGGTGCCGGGACCCGGCGCCACGACGATGGTGGCTGCGGCCACCGGCTCCACCCGGAGCGCGAGGAGGGCAACCAAGGCGACAGGGCGACGAGCTCGTGGAAAATTCTTCAAAGGGAGCAGTCGTGGGTGCCCGCCGGACGCGTCAGGCCTTGAATGCCCGCGCACCTACGCCGGCCCGCGGCTTGCATCACAACCACCTCGGGAGTGAGTGACACCATGCAACGCATCGCAATCGCAGCCGCCATCATGGCCGCGTTAGCTGCGCCCCTCCCCGTCACGGCGGGAGACACGGGGCAGAAAGTCGGCGGCGTGGTCGAGGAATCTGGACGTACGGCGGGTCACGCGATCCGTGACGGCGCCCTCACGTTCGGACGAACCGTGCGAGACTTCTTCACCGGCGGTCATCGCGCCGCGAAGGAGACGTGGCGCGAGAACGCCGACCGCACCAAGGAAGACGCCCGCGAGGGCGGGCGCGCCGTGGAGCGCGAGGCCGGGCACTGACCGCTCCGCAGCAGGCCGAGAGGGGCTTGGTCTCCTACGATGTCGGTTGCGAGCGGCCGGGCCCCGCGGCAAGCGCGCGCCCGAGGCCGAGCCGCGTCACGTAGCGCCAGAGATCGCCCTTCAGGCCGCGGCCGCGCAGCGTCGCGAACAGCCGCTCCTCGTCATTCACCCGGTTGCCAGGCAGCAACCAGTTGCCGCGGGCGCGCGCCGCGGTCGCGACGACCTCGGCGAGTCCGTCGCGTACCGCCGGCGCGAAGTAGAACCAGGGCTCGTAGAGCGCCTCGACCGACGGCACCTCGCGGCGGGCGAGCAACGCCTGCGCCAGCGGCGTTTCGGGGTAGACGCGGACCCCGCACATGGCGTTCACGGCGGTTGGCCGGCAGGCGTCCATGACGGCGATGGTCTCCGCGACCGTGTCCCAGGTTTCGCCCTCGCCGCCGAAGACCAGGCTGTGACAGAAGGGCAGCCCACGCTCGCGACATAGCGCCGAGGCTGCGACGATGTCCGCCACCGTGAAGCTCTTGCGGAAGCCGCGCAGGGTCGCCGCCGCCGCCGCGTCGGTGCCGAAGTCCACCGACTGACAGCCCGCCTCCATCATGAGGTCGGCCAGCTCCGGGGTGAAGTTGCCGGGTCCGACGAAGCACGACCACCGGATGCGGCGTCCCAGCGGGCGCAGCGCCTGGGCGACACGCTCGGCGTACCCGCGCGGCGCGTTGAAGATGCTGTCGACCACGAAGAACTGGTCGATCCCGTGGTCGTCGAACAGGCTGCGCACCTCGGCGGCGACCAGCGCGGGATCGCGCGTGCGCATGCCGCGACCCTCGATGACGGGATACGCGCAGAAGGTGCACTTGAAGTGACACCCGCGCTTGGTCTGCAGATTGGCCATTCCCCCGCGCTCGAAGTAGCGCCGGGTATCGATCCAGTGCCGGTCGGCTCTGAGCGCGTCGATGGCAGGGAGCCACGTCGGGGGATTGACGCGCACCCCGGCGGCGTCGCGCGAGGCGAGCCCGCCGAGATCGTCTGGCACCGTGCCGGCGGCGAGTCGGGCCAGGAGCGCCGGGAACGTCACCTCCCCCTCGCCGACGACGCCGTAGGGGACGCCGAGCGCGGACAGGTAGTAGGCGGGCATGGTCGTGAAGGCGGACCCGCCGAGGACGATCGGCGCGCCGCTCACCGCCCGGCACGCGCGGACGACCCGCCGGTAGTGTGCCAGATACGATACCGTGTCGGGATACGCGCAGTTGTCGACGTTGCGCAGCGAGATGCCGATCGCCTCTGGACGGACCGCGCGCGCCATCTCCGCGATGGCCGTCTCGACGTCGGGGCGGAAGCAGAGGTCGAGCACGGCGACCTCGTGCCCGGCCTCCGCTGTCGCCGTGGCCACGTAGCACACGCCGAGCGGCGCCACCGGATCGGGGCTGCGCTCCTGGTTGGCGGAGACGAGAAGGACCCGCACCGTCCCGTGCCTACTCGCCGATGAGCCGCTGCGTGGTCCGTACCCGCAGGATGTCGCTGCCCGGGAGGGCGGCGGCGCGACCACGGCGGATGGCGTCCGCCCAGCGCGCGTGCTCGCGCTCGAGCGTTCCGGGGAGCGCATCCCAGTCGCCGCCGCCCGACATCAGGCGCACGAACGCGGTGCGGGCGTCGAGTTCGGCCGGCGCGTGCGTGAGCAGGCGGCGCGCGGTCCAGAAGTAGGAGTCGGGGTCCGTGTTGTGGTCGTAGAAGAAGTAGAGGAACCGGAGATAGCGCTCGAACGCGCCGCGGTAGCCGCGCTCGTAGGCGGCGAACGCCTCGCCCTCCGGGACGCGCTCGCACAGCACGTCGCGGACCGCGCGCGCGCCGAGGAGGCCGGCCAGGCAGGCCAGATGCACTCCGGTGGAGAACACCGGGTCGATGAAGCAGGCGGCGTCGCCGGCGAGGAGCCATCCCGGACCGGTGAAGGCGCTGGAGTCGTACGAGTAATCGCGGATGATGCGGATCGGCGACTCGAGCGTCGCATGGCGCAGCCGATCCGCGATCGGGGCGCAGCGCGCCACGAGGCCGCGGTACGTGGCCTCCGGGGCGGCGGCCGCGACACCGTCCCATCGCCGCACGTCGACGACCGCGCCGACGCTCATCGTGTCGTCATGGAGCGGGATGTACCAGAACCAGCCGTCCCCGAACGCTGCGGAGAGGATGTGGTTGCGCAGTTCGCCCGGCAGCCGCTCGGCCCCCCGCCAGTAGCCGAAGATGGCCAGGTTCTTGAAGAACTCGTTGAAGCGGCGCAGGCCGAGCCGGCGGCCGAGGAGTGCACGCTGCCCGCTCGCGTCGACGAGGAAGCGCGGTGTCACCTCGAAGGCGCGCCCGTCCGCCGCCACGCCGCGCAGCAGCGGCGCGGAGCCGCTGGTGTCGATCTCCTCGACGGTGTGCTCCTCGTGCACCTCGGCGCCGTGGTCGCGCGCGTTCTCGAGGAGGAGCTGGTCGAACTCGGCGCGGATCACCTGGAAGGCGTACGGCTGCCCACCCGGATCCTCGCGGAACCAGAAACTCCACGGGTCACGCTGCCGCCCCCACTGGAACGTGCCGCCGGGTTTGCGGAGGAAGCCGTGTGCCTCGATGCGGGGCAGCGCCCCGACCGCCTCCAGGATCGGCATGGTCGCGGAGAGCAGGGACTCGCCGATGTGATAGCGCGGGAAGCGCGCGCGCTCGAGGACCACCACCCGGAGCCCGGCGTCCGCGAGCAGGGTCGCGGCGATCGAACCTGCCGGCCCGCCCCCCACGACGGCCACGTCCGGCGCACGCGTCACGCTCATCGCGCCCGCTTTTAGGTGCGCGGTCCGACGCCTGTCAATTCGACTTCCGGTGCGTGCGGCCCGCTGCCCCGTACTGCACCGACGACACGCGAGCGCCGTCGAAGTAGACGACGAAGCCGCCGTCCGACCCGTCGCCGTAGGTCCACGCGGCGGCCTCGAGCGACGGCGTGCGGTCGGCGGGCGGGTAACCCACCGCCATGAGGACCTGGTCGCGGCTCATGCCCGGCGCGATGGTGCCCTTCTCGACCAGCTTCACCTGCCGTGCGGGCACCTTCTTGAGCTTCAGCCGCGGATCCTCGTTGACGAAGAGCCTCCCGAGGTACTGGTCGAAGGGCAGCACCTTGCCGCCGTGCTCGTAGGCGAGGGTGATCGGCGGGTGCCCGGCGGCCTCGAACAGCACCGTGTCCCGCGTGACCTTCTGCACCTCCACGCGCGTCGCGAACGGGATGAGCGTGCCGTGTGTGGCGAGCGCGTCGGTGATCTCGGGCTTCCGCGGATCGTAGCGCAGGTTGCAGCAGAGGAAGAAGACCTGGCCGACCCGCGGATCGGCGACCGCCTTCCTGCTGCGCGAGCCCCCGCAACCGCCGAGCACCACGACCACGACGACCGCGAAGACGCGGAGCGCGAGCAGGGACAGGCGGCGCATGCGATGCGCCTAGCAAAGGGGCTCCGGTGGTTCAAACCAACCGCACCTCGCCGCGCCTCGCGACCGCGCCGCGGCACGGATTTGAACCGTCGCCGGGCATTGGCTAGCGTCGCCATCCGTGCCGGAGGTCGAGACGCTGGGCCGTGCGTCGCTCGGACTGGAGTCCCTGGGACGCATTGCCGCGGGTGCGCGCGTGGGGCTCGACGGCGAGGTGCGCGCACGCCTCGCTCGGTCGCAGCGCCAGCTCGAGACCTTGGCCAAGTCGGGACGCGTGATCTACGGGTTCACCACCGGCTGCGGCCCGCTCTGTGACCAGCCGGTGGCGGCGGCCGACGTGGCGCGCTTCCAGCTGAATCTGGTGCGCAGCCACGCGAGCGGGCTCGGACCGGCGCATGCGGCCGACGTGGTGCGGGCGACGATGGCAGTGCGCGCGCACACGCTCGCCCAGGGTCGCTCGGCGGTGCGACCCGTCGTCGTGGAGACGCTGGCGGCCATGCTGAACGCCGGGATCCTTCCCGTCGTGCCCGAGATCGGCTCCGTCGGCGCCAGCGGTGACCTGGTGGAGCTGGCGCACGTGGCGCGCGCCCTCGTCGGCGAGGGATCCGTCGACTGGCGTGGATGCCGCGTCGCGGCTGCCGAGGCGTTCGCCGGCGCGGGACTCGCACCCGTCACCCTCGACGGGCGCGAGGCGCTGGCCCTCATGAACGGCACCTCGTGCGAGGCAGCCCAGGCGGCGCTCGCCGTGCTCGGCGCCGAGCGGCTGGTGGCGGCGGCCGAGGCGACGGCCGCCCTCGTCATCGAGGTGCTCGGCGGCAACCCCGAGGCGTTCGACGAGCGGGTGCACGGCGCGCGGCCCCACGTCGGCCAGGCGCAGTCCGCCGCCCACCTCCGCGCGCTGCTGGCGGGCAGCCGGCGCCTGCACGACACCGCCGCCCGCGGTGTCCCGGGGAGCGACGGCGCGCGCCCGGTGCAGGACGCCTACACGCTGCGCTGCGTGCCACAGGTCCTGGGCGCCGTACGCGCGACGATCGCGCACGTGCGCGACGTGATCGCGGTCGAGATCGACGCCGTCAGCGACAACCCGACGTTCTTCCCGGAGGACGACGTCGTGCTGCACGCCGGCAACTTCCACGGCCAGCCGGTTGCCCTGGCGGTGGACCATCTCAAGGTGGCCCTCGCCGAGATCGCGCTGTTCTCGGAACGACGCCTCGCGCGGCTCCTCGACCCCGCCACCAGCGGCGGGCTGCCGCCGTTCCTGATCCGTGACCGCGCCGGGCTGCGCAGCGGGCTCATGGGGCTCCAGTACTGCGCCAGCTCGACGGTGGCGGAGAACGCCGGCCTGGCGCACCCGGCGTCGCTGGGGTCCGTGCCGACGAACGCCAACAACCAGGACGTCGTCGGTATGGGCACGGTGGCCGTGCGCCAGGCGCGGCGGCTGCTCGAGAACGCGCGCCGCGTGGTCGCGATCGAGCTGCTGGCGGCCGCCGAAGCGGTGGACCTGACCGGCACGGAGGGCCTCGGTGCCGGCACACGGGCGGCGTATGAGGCCGTGCGCCGGGTCGTACCGCCGCTGCTCGAGGACCGGCCGCTCGGCGACGACGTCGAGCGGCTCGCGGCGGCCCTCGACAGCCTAGGATCCCGACCCGAGACTTCGTCTCGGATCGGCTAGCAGCGCGCCGGGGACTTCGGCTATGAGGGCTGGCGTGCGTTCGCAGACGGTGGTCTTCGTCGAGCCGCCTTACGTGTGCTGGGACCGCCGCATGGACCGCGTCCGGCAGGGTGAGGAGGAGATTCCCGGCATCGGGACGCTCACCCTGGCCGCGGTGGCGCGGGCCGCCGGACATCGCGTCCGCCTGGTGGACGGGAAGCGGACCGGCACGCCGGTGGAGGACGTCGCACGCGCCGTCGCGCGTCACGACCCCGACCACGTCGGCATCAGTGCGACCACCATCTCGATCACGAACGCGGCACGCATCGCGACGCGCTTGAAGGCGCTGGCGCCGCGCGCGGTCGTCACGGTGGGTGGGCCACACGTGAGCGCCGTACCCGAACGGACGCTCGAGAAGTTTGCCGACTTCGACTACGCCATCGCCGGCGAGGGCGAGCGCTCGTACCTGGAGCTGATCGCCCGGCTGGCGGCCGGCGAGGATCCCCGGCCGGTACCCGGGCTCGCCTACCGTGCCGGCGGTGGCGTGCGCGCGAACCCCCGGGGACCCTACCTGGACGGCGAGGAGCTCGACCGCCTGCCGCCGCCCGCGTGGGACCTGCTGCCGGAGTTCCCGCTGCGCTTTCAGCCGAACGTCTTCAACTACCGGCACACGCCGGTGGCGAGTCTGGTGACGTCGCGCGGCTGCCCGTTCTCCTGCACCTTCTGCGACCGCTCCACGTCCGGCCGCCGCGGACGCTTCCACGGCGTCGATTACGTGGTGGCGCTCTGCCGGCGCCTCGCCGAGCACGGGGTGCGGCACATCCTCTTCTACGACGACCTCTTCACCACGAGCCGCCGCCGCGTCGTCGAGCTGTGCGAGCGCTTTCTCGCCGAGGAGTTCCGCTTCAGCTGGAGCTGCAACAGCCATCCCAACCTGCTCGACGCCGAGACGCTGCGGCTGATGCGGCGTGCCGGTTGCTGGCAGATCGCCTACGGCATCGAGTCGGGCTCGCAGCGCATCCTCGACGTGGTGAAGCACGAGGTGAAGCTGCCGCGCATGCTGGAGACGCTCCGGCGGACGCGCGCCGCCGGCATCCGCGTCAAGGGACTCTTGATGATGGCGCACCCGACCGAGGACGAGGCGAGCCTGCGCGAGACGGTCGAGTTCCTGCGCCGCGCGCCGCTCGACCTGGCCCAGGTCACCAAGTTCACGCCGTTCCCGGGCACGCCCTCCTACGCCACCATCCGCAGCCACGGTGCCTTCGACGAGGACTGGGAGCGCATGAACGCGATGGACTGGGTGTTCGTGCCGCACGGTCTCACGCCTGAGACGCTCGAGCGCTGGTTCCGTCGTGCGTACAAGACCTTCTATTCGCGGCCCGACGTGCTCTGGGGGCTCGGCCGCACGCTCCTCGGCGAGCCGCGCTTCGCGCGCCGCGTGGCCACCTACGTCCGGGTGGGGGTGCGCGACTGGCTGACGGTGTCGCTGACGCCGGCGCGGGCGTGAGCGCGCGCACTGCGGCGCTGGTGCCGGCGTTCAATGCCGCGGCGAGCATCGGCGCCGTCGTCACCGGGACACGGCCCCTCCTCGAGCCCGTCGTCGTCGTGGATGACGGCTCGGCCGACGACACCGCCCCGCGCGCAGCCGCAGCCGGTGCCGAGGTGCTGCGACACTCGGCGAACCAGGGCAAGGGCGCGGCGCTCGTCACCGGCCTGCGTCACCTGGCGGCGGCGGGCATCGAGCGCGCGCTCACGCTGGATGCCGACGGGCAGCACCTCCCGGACCAGATCCCTCTGCTCCTGGCGGCGTCCGACGCCGCACCGGAGGCCATCGTCGTCGGCGTCCGGCGCAAGGAGGACTTCGCGATCAAGCGGGTGGCACGCCTCGGGAACTGGCTCGCGGACCGCCTCATGCGGTGGGTCGCCGCGCAGCCGCTGCCCGACACGCAGTCCGGGTTCCGGGTCTATCCGGTGGTCCCCACGCTCGCGCTCGGCACCCGCGGGACGCGCTACGACTTCGAGACCGAGGTGCTGCTGCGCGCGGCGCGCAGCGGGATGCCGGTCCTGGGCGTCCCGGTGGCGGTGTACTACCCGCCGGTGGCCGAACGGGTGAGCCACTATCGACCCTGGGCCGACACGCTCCGCATCATCCGCTCGGTCCTGCACGTGCTGGTCGGCCGAGATGCGCGGCGCGGCCCCGGTGCTTGTGCCCCGCCGGGGGCTTCGGCTAAGAGCGCGCCATGAAGCTCGCACACGTGCTCGTGATGGGACTCGCGGTCACCGTCGCCGGCTGCGGGGGGTGCCACCGCGCGGAGGAAGGTCCCGTCAAGGAGATCGCGACCGAGAGCATCGACAAGGTCGGGGACACCTGGAAGGTGAATTTCACCTCGCGCATCGATGCCCCGGTGGACCGGGTCTACCAGGCGCTCGTGCAACCCGAGCGGATGCACGAGATCGCGCCCGACAACGTCCTCAAGTCCGAGCTGGTGAGCCAGGAGGGTCCCAACAAGAAGGTCATGGACCTGGTCTTCAAGCTCGACATCCTCCCGCCCGGGTTCAAGGTGCAGACCATTCGCAACGAGCTCAACTTCTTCCCCGACGAGAAGCGCGTCACGCAGAAGTCGATCGACTTCAAGCTGGCGGACATCAGCTCGGAGTACAAGCTCACGCCGACACCGGACGGAAAGGGCACCATCCTGACCTTCACGCAGACCAGCAAGGACAAGGCGCCGATGCTGGTCGACTCGCTGCAGAAGGGCGCCCTGCGGGAAACCTACATCCGCCAGGTGCAGATCCTGAACAAGGGCCTCGGGCTCGAGAAGCCCGCTGCCGCACCGACGGGCTAGAGTCGGGCCGCGGGTGAAGGTCACCGCGGCCCGCTTCCTCGGTGCCGCGACCGCCGTGGGCGGCGGCCCGCCGGCTCGGCTGCCGGAGGTGGCCATCGCGGGACGCTCCAACGTCGGCAAGTCGTCGCTGCTGAACGCGCTGCTCGGGCGGCGCGGGTTGGCACGCACGAGCAGCGCGCCGGGCCGCACGCGACAGCTGAACTTCTTCCTGGTGAACGACCGCTTCGTGCTGGCCGACCTCCCGGGCTACGGGTTCGCGGTGGGACCGGAGGCCGAGCGGCGCAGCTGGGGACCGCTCGTCGAGGGGTTTCTGCGCGAGCGGGCGACCCTGCGCGGCGTGGCGCTGCTGGTGGATGCGCGCCGCGGCCTCGAGACGGAGGAGGACGAGCTCCTGGGCTTTCTCGAGCACGCCCGGCTGCCGGCGGCGGTGGTCGCGACCAAGCTCGACAAGCTCGGCCGTGGGGCGGCCGGTACGGCGCTCGCGACGCTGCGACGCCGGGTGGGCGAGGGGACGCCGGTGGTGGGCTTCTCGGCGCGCACGGGCGAGGGACGGGACGCCCTCTGGCGCGTCCTGCGGGGATGGCTCGCGGGGCCGCCCCGCGGCGACGCGGCCGGCGGCTTGTGAGCGGGTGTGGCGTCCGGCATAGGGCAGGGCACCGCGATGGACCGCGACGCCGCCATCGGCATCTTCGACTCGGGAGTCGGCGGGCTCACCGTCCTGCACGCCGTCCTCGAGGCGTTGCCGAACGAGCACCTGATCTACCTGGGTGACACGGGCCGCACGCCCTATGGCAGCAAGTCCGCGGAGATCATCACCCGCTACGCCATCGAGAGCGCCGACTTCCTGGTCGAGCGGACCCTCAAGCTGCTCGTGATCGCCTGCAACACCGCCACCGCCACGGCCCTCGAGGCGCTGCGGGCGCACGTGCCCATGCCGGTGATCGGCGTCGTCGACCCCGGGGCGCGTGCGGCGGTGCGGGCGACCCGGAACGGGCGAATCGGCGTCATCGGGACGGAGGCGGTGATCGGGTCCGGGGCCTACAGCCGCGCGCTGCGCACGCAGGACCGGACCCTCGAGCTCTTCACCCGCGCCTGCCCGCTCTTCGTCCCGCTGGCGGAGGAAGGCTGGACGGAGGGCCCCGTCGCGCGCAGCGTCGCGGAAACCTATCTGGCGAGCCTGGCGCGCAGCGGGATCGATACGCTCATCCTCGGCTGCACGCACTATCCATTGCTGAAGCCGCTCATCGCCGACGTGATGGGCCCGTCGGTCACGCTGGTCGACTCCGCCGAGGAGACTGCACGCGAGGTCGCGGCTCGGCTTTTGACGGACGGGGTCGCCCGGACGGTCGGTCCCGGCTCCACCAGCTTCTTCGTCACCGACGCGCCCGATCGCTTCGTGCGCATCGGCCAGCGCTTCCTGGGCGCGCGCGTCGAGTCGGCGGTGCGCATCGAGCGCTGATCCGCGTGTCGGAAGGCCGCACCCTTGAAGGGGCTCCGGCCATCCGGCATAGAGCCGCGGTGACCTCGCCCGCCTGCTCGGAATCCGCCCGATGACCGATCTGCCCATCCTCACGCTGATCATGTTCTCGCCGCTGGTCGCGGCGCTGATCGTGCTGGTGCTGCCGGCGGAGCCCGTCCGGGTGCCGCGGGTGGCGGCCTTCGTGCTGGCCCTGGTGCCATTCGTGCTGTCGCTCGTCATGCTGGCGGCCTTCGACCCCACGGTGGGGACGCTCCAGCTGCGGGAGCGCGTGTCATGGATCCCGGCGCTGGGCATCGACTACGCCGTCGGCGTGGACGGCTTCTCGCTCTGGCTCATCCTGCTGACCACGTTCCTCACGCCGGTCGTCATCCTCGCGGCGTGGACCGACATCACGCAGCGCGTCCGCCTGTTCATGGCGCTGATGTTGATCCTCGAGTCCTCGATGCTGGGCGCGCTGTGTGCCATCGACCTCATGCTCTTCTTTTTCTTCTGGGAGTTCATGTTGATTCCCATGGCCTTCGTGATCTGGCTCTGGGGCCACGCGCGCCGGCAGTACGCGGCCACCAAGTTCATCCTGTACACCCTGGCGGGCAGCGCCTTCATGCTCGTCGGCATCGTGTATCTCTCGCTGCGGCACGCGCGGGCGACCGGCGTGCCCAGCTTCGACATCATCACGCTGTACGGCACCCCGCTCACCTACACGGAGCAGGTGTGGCTGTTCGCTGCCTTCACGCTGGCCTTCATGATCAAGGTCCCGATGGTGCCGTTCCACACCTGGCTTCCGGATGCCCACACGGAAGCGCCGACCGGTGGGTCGGTCGACCTCGCGAGTGTGCTGCTCAAGATGGGCGCATACGCGTTCCTCCGCTTCTCGCTGCCGATGTTTCCGCTGGCGGCCCAGGACGCGTTCCCGCTCATCATGGTGCTCGCGGTGGTGGGGATCATCTATGGCGCGCTCGTGGCCTATCCGCAGCCGGACATGAAGCGTCTGGTGGCGTATTCCTCGGTGAGCCATATGGGCTTCGTCATGCTGGGGCTGTATGCCTTCAACAGCACCGGGATCACCGGGGGAGTGCTCCAGATGGTCAACCATGGGCTCTCGACGGGTGCGCTCTTCATCCTCGTCGGGCTGATCTACGACCGCACGCACACGCGCGAGATCGGGCAGTACGGCGGCGTCTGGGGCACCGTGCCGATCTGGTCCGCCTTCTTCCTCGTCGTGACCTTGTCGTCGATCGGGTTGCCCGGGTTGAACGGCTTCGTCGGCGAGTTCCTCGTGCTCAGCGGTGCCTTCCGGGCCCACCCCGTCGCGGGTGGTGTCGGGACGGCCGGCGTCATCCTTGGAGCGGTCTACATGCTCACCATGTACCAGCGGGTCGCCTTCGGGCCGATCACCAAGGAATCCAACCGCGCGCTGGCGGACCTGAACGGGCGGGAGATCCTGGTGGCGTCCTCGCTGATCCTGTTCATCGTCTGGATCGGCGTCTATCCGCGGCCCTTCCTCGAGCGCATCGAGCCCACCGTCGACGTGCTGCTCGGGCGCCTCGAGCGGGCCGGCGCCACCCGGCACCTGGAGGCGCCCGGGCCCGCCACCATCCAGGCGCGCAACGGGTGACGGCCGCGCCGCCCCGCACTTGACCCCCGCGGGGCCCGCGGAAACAATATCGCCCTTTCATGGCCACCTTCCTCACCCGTCTCTTCGGGAGTGCGAACGAGCGCACGATCAAGCGCATGCAGCCGCTCGTCGAGGAGATCGGGTCGCTGGAGGCGGAGTATGGCGCGCTGCCCGACGCCGCCTTCCCGGCGAAGACCGCCGAGTGGAAGGCGCGTGTCACGGCGGACGAGATCTCGCTCGACGAGTTACTCCCGGAGGCGTTCGCCGCCGTGCGCGAGGCGGCCCGGCGTACGATCGGCCTGCGGCACTACGACGTGCAGTGTCTGGGCGGCATCGTGCTCCACCAGGGCAGGATCGCCGAGATGAAGACCGGCGAGGGCAAGACACTCGTCGCCACGCTGCCGCTCTACCTGAACGCGCTCGCCGGCAAGGGCGCGCACCTGGTGACCGTGAACGACTACCTCGCCCGGCGCGACGTGCAGTGGATGGGCCCGGTGTATCACTTCCTCGGCCTCACCGTGGGGTCGATCATCCACGATGCCAGCTTCCTCTTCGATCCGACCTACATCCCGAAGGACTATCGCTTCCTCCACCTCCGTCCGGTCGAGCGCCGTGATGCCTATCGCACCGACATCACCTACGGCACGAACAACGAGTTCGGCTTCGACTACCTCCGCGACAACATGAAGTTCAGCCTGGACGAGTACGCCCAGCGCGACCTGCATTACGCCATCGTCGACGAGGTGGACAACATCCTGATCGACGAGGCGCGCACTCCGCTCATCATCTCGGGAGCGGCCGAACAGTCGAGCCATCTCTACGCGGCGGTGAACCGCATCATCCCGCGCCTCACGCGCGACGTCGACTACACGATCGACGAGAAGCACCGCAACGCCATGCTCACCGAGGAAGGCGTCGCGAAGTGCGAGCGACTGCTCAGCGTATCGAACCTCTACGACCCGAGCCAGATCGACACACTGCACCACGTCACGCAGGCGCTGAAGGCGCACACGCTCTTCAAGCGCGACGTGGACTACGTGGTGAAGGACGGCGAGGTGATCATCGTCGACGAGTTCACCGGGCGGCTCATGCCGGGGCGGCGGTGGTCGGACGGGCTCCACCAGGCGGTGGAGGCGAAGGAAGGCGCCAAGATCGAGAACGAGAACCAGACCCTCGCCACGATCACGATCCAGAACTACTTCCGGATGTACACGAAGCTCGCCGGCATGACCGGAACGGCGGACACGGAGGCCGTGGAGTTCCAGAAGACCTACAAGCTCGACGTGGTGGTCGTGCCGCCGAACAAGCTCATGCGGCGGACCGATTATGCCGACGTGGTCTACAAGAGCGAGCGCGAGAAATTCGACGCCGTGGTGGAGGAGATCGCCGAGTGCCACGAGAAGGGGCAGCCGGTGCTCGTCGGGACCACGTCGGTCGAGAAGTCGGAGCGCGTCTCGAAGCTGCTCAAGAAGGCGGGCATCAAGCACAACGTGCTGAACGCGATCAACCACGAGGCCGAGGCCAACATCATCGCGCAGGCCGGTCGCCACGGCCAGGTGACGATCGCCACCAACATGGCGGGCCGCGGCACCGACATCCTGCTCGGCGGCAATCCGGAGTTCCTCGCGCGCGCCGAGATGGAGAACGAATGGATCCGCGGCTCGGCGAAGCTCGGCGGCGGCTCCGCCGACACGTCGCGCTACGAGGACGCGCTCCGCGTGCTGCGCGAAAAGTACGACGAGGAGGTCCAGGCCCTCCGCGATCGGCACGGCACCGCGCTGGCCGACCTGGAGCGCCAGCGCTCCGAGGCGCTCGCCCGGCTCACCGAAGCCGACCGCAAGCTGCGCGAGCTGTCGCCGTACCGGGCCGTGCGCGCGCGCTACGAGGAGGTGAGCTCCGTCGAGCTCATTCCCGCCATCCGCGACTACGATCCCATCCCGCCGCGCTATGCCCGCGTGAAGGAGGAGATGGAGGCGTCGCTGCTGGAGGTGGACGAAGGCGGCGCGGTGGCGTCCGAGCGCTCCGACCTCGAGGACGTGCGGGTGCGCTACGACGCCGCCCTGCGCCTGTGGAGCGAGGGCGGCCGCACCGACGCGGTGGCGCACGAGCTGAACGAGCGACGCTCGGAGTACGAGCGCGGGCTGGCGCAGCTCGAGCTGGCGCTCCTCGTGAAGGGGCCCGTCGCCGGCAACGGCGAGCTGGCCTCCTGGCGCGAGGCGTACCAGGACGCGGAGCAGACCTACGTGGAGATCGAGCGCCGGCATGAGGCCGAGCAGGCCCCCTTCGAGGAGGGACTGCGGGCCGCCGAGCGCCGCTACGAGGACCATCGGGTCGAATACGTCTCGGCCGTCGAGGAGATCCGCGAGGAGCTGCAGAAGGCGCCGCAGCAGTACGAGGCGCGCTTCAAGGAGATCCTCCGGCGCTTCCAGGAGCAGTGCGCGACGGAGCGCGAGCAGGTCGTCGCCGCCGGCGGCGTGCACATCCTCGGCACCGAGCGGCACGAGGCGCGGCGCATCGACAACCAGCTGCGCGGCCGGGCGGGACGCCAGGGCGACCCCGGATCGTCGCGCTTCTACCTGTCGCTCGAGGACGACCTGCTACGCATCTTCGGCGCCGACCGGATGCAGAACATGATGCAACGGCTCGGGATGGAGGAGGGCGTCCCCATCGAGCACCGCTTCGTCACGCGCGCCATCCGCAACGCCCAGGAGAAGGTCGAAGCGCACAACTTCGACATGCGCAAACACCTGCTCGAGTACGACGACGTGCTCAACAAGCAGCGCGAGGTGGTCTACGCCCGGCGCCGCGAGCTGCTGTCACGCGAGGATCTCGGCGAGGAGGTGCGGGAGATGGCCGAGGGGCTCGCGGCCGACCTGGTGGCGAGCCACTGCAGCGACGAGGTGGCGGCCGACGACTGGGACCTGAAGACCCTCGACGACGCCGTCTTCGCCCAGTTCAACCTGCGCTTGAACCTCCCGGAGGCGGCCGCCGAGATGACGCGCGCGGCCGCCGTCGAGGAGCTGGTCGTCGAGCGCGTGCGGCAGGCGTACGCGGAGCGCGAGACGAACTTCACCCCGCCGGTCATGCGGCACCTCGAGCGCATCATCTGGCTCCAGACGCTCGACACCCTGTGGCGCGATCACCTCTTGAGCATGGACCACCTGAAAGAGGGCATCGGGCTGCGTGGCTATGGCCAGAAGAACCCGCTGCAGGAGTACCAGAAGGAGGGGTACGACCTCTTCGAGGAGCTGATCCGGCGCATGGAGGCGGACGTGGTCGAGAAGCTGATGAGCGTCCAGCTCCAGGCGCAGCCCGCGGGGGTGCAGCCCCGCCTGGGCGAGGGGATGATGGACCCACAAGACTACGAGCCGGAGATGCCGGCGGCCGTGGCCAACATGCGGCGTCGCCAGCAGCAGGCGGCGACGCAACGAATTCGCCTCTCGCACGGCGGCGCACCCGCAGGGCCACAGAAGGGCGAGACCGTCCGCCGCGACGCCGAGAAGGTGGGACGCAACGATCCCTGTCCCTGCGGCAGCGGGAAGAAGTACAAGAAGTGCCACGGGGCCGCGGCGTGAGGCCCGCGCGCCCCGCACGATGAGGCTCGACAGGCGCGCACATTCCGTGCGCGTGCCCGGGTTCCGCTTCGCCGGCGTGCGCGCGGGCCTCAAGGCGCGTGGTCCGGACGTCGCCCTGATCGCGCTGCAGGCTCCCGGCGTGGCGGCCGGGGTGCTCACGACCAATCGCGCACCTGCGGCACCCGTCCTGGTCACGCGCGCCCGCCTGCGATCCGGCACGGCGTCGGCCGTGCTGGTGCACGCCGGCCACGCGAACGCGTGCACCGGCACGCAGGGACGCCGCACGGTGGAGGAGTCGACGGCGGTGGTCGCAGCGCTGCTCGGCGTCGCACCCGAGGGCGTCCTCGCCTGCGCCACGGGACGCATCGGGGTACAGGTGCCGCGCAACCGCCTGCTCCCCGGAGTGCGCTCCGCGTGCGCGCGGCTGGCCGCCGACGGGTTCGCGGACGCCGCCCACGCCATCACCACGACCGACGCGTTCCCGAAGACTGCCGTCCGCCAGGTCCGATTGGGGCGGCGCGACGTCACGATCGCCGTGATGGGCAAGGGTGCGGGCATGATCGCGCCGGAGCTGGCGACGCTGCTGGTCTTCGTGTGCACGGATGCACGCATCGAACGGCGAGCGGCGCGGGCGGCGCTGGCCGACGCCGTGGCGGGCACCTTCAACGCCGTCAGCGTGGACGGCGACATGAGTACCAATGACACCATCCTGTTGCTCTGCAGCGGCGCCGCCCAGAACGCTCCGGTCGCGTACGGGTCGCCCGGCCACCGCGCCTTCACCCAGGCCCTCACGAGCGTGCTGGAAGAGGTCGCCCGGCTGGTCGTCCTCGACGGCGAGGGCGCGTCGCGCCTGGTCGAGGTGCTCGTGACGGGCGCGCGCAGCGACGGCGACGCCCAGCGCGTCGCCCGGGCGATAGCGACGTCCACCCTCTGCAGATGCGCGTTCGCCGGTGGCGATCCGAACTGGGGGCGCTTCGTGTGTGCCGCGGGCACGGCCGGAGTGCCACTCGACCCCGACCGCATCGACGTCGGCATCGACGGCGTCGCCGTGTCGCGGCGCGGGCGGCCGATCCGCGCGGCGCTGGCGCGTGCGCGACGACGCATGGCGCGCCGCGAGTTCCGCGTCGCGCTGGCGCTGGGGCAGGGGCGCGGGCGAGGCCGCATGCTGACGTCCGACCTGACGGTCGAGTACGTGCACTTCAATGCCGCGTACACCACCTGAGGTCGAGGCGGCCGCGGCAGCGGCCACCCGACTGGTCGCGGGATCTGGGCCGCGGCGTGCTGATCGGCGTCGTCGGCGCGCGGGTTTGCCGCCGGGCGTCGGCGACCCTACACTCGCCGCCTGATCGCATGCGGCACGTCACCGTCTTCACCGACGGCGCTTGCGCCGGGAACCCCGGGCCGGGCGGCTGGGCGGCCATCTTGATCGACGGCGAGCAGCGCCGCGAGGTGTCGGGTTACGTGCCGTCGACCACCAACAACCGGATGGAGCTGGCGGCCGCCATCGAGGCGCTGCGGGCGCTCCCCGCGGGGGCGACCGTCGATCTGCACACCGACTCGCAGTACCTCCGCACCGGCATGTCGCAATGGCTGGCGCGCTGGAAGCGCAACGGCTGGCGAACGGCCGACCGCAAGCCGGTCAAGAACGAGGACCTGTGGCGCGCGCTCGACGCGCTCGCGCAGACCCACCTGGTGCGCTGGCACTGGGTGCGCGGGCACGACGGCCACCCCGAGAACGAGCGCTGCGATGCGCTCGCCAACGCCGCGATCCGCGACCGGCGCGGGTACGACAGCGCCTCCGGCGAGCCCGCGTGACCCGGAGCGCACCGTACGGCGCCTGGCGCTCGCCGATCTCGGCCGCGCGCGTCGCGGCGGCGAGCGTGGCGCTCGGCGGCCTGGCGGTCGACGGGGACGCGGTCTACTGGCTCGAGGGGCGGCCGGCGGAAGGCGGCCGCTCCGTGCTGGTGCGCTGGCACGCAGAGACTGGTGCCGTCGACCTCACACCGCCGCCCTGGAACGTGCGAACGCGGGTGCACGAGTACGGCGGGGGGTCGTTCGCCGTCGGCGGCGGCATCGTCGTGTGCTCGCATCTCCCCGATCAGCGACTGTATCGAGTCGAGGCGGCGGGCGCGGTGCGGCCGCTCACGCCGGAGAGCCTGTGGCGCTTTGCGGACGGCGTGATCGATCCGCGGAGGCGGCTACTCTTCTGCGTCGGCGAGGAACACGGCGCCGCGCAGGAGCCCGAGAACTGTCTGGTGCGTGTCGATGTCGAGCGGAACGCCCCGCCGGTCGTGGTCGCGCGCGGGCACGACTTCTACGCCGCCCCACGGCTCAGCGCGGACGGCGGCAGGCTGGCGTGGATCGCATGGCGTCATCCGGACATGCCGTGGGACGGCACGGAGCTGTGGGTCGCGGAGATCGACGCGGACGGCAACCTCGTCGCTCCGCGCGTGGTGGCGGGTGGGCGCAAGGAATCGGTCGTCGATCCGGCGTGGACGCCCGACGGGACCCTGCAGTTCGCGTCGGACCGTACCGGCTGGTGGAACCTCTATCGTGCCGAAGCCGGCGGCATCCGCGCCCTGTGCCGGGCAGATGCCGAGTTCGCCCGCCCGCCGTGGGTGCTCGGATGCTCGCATCACTGCGTGCTCGCGGACGGCATGCTCCTGTGCGCCTTCTCGCGGGGCGGGGTGTGGCGCCTCGGCCGCTGCGATCCACGGACCGGCCGGCTCGATCCGCTGGACACGCCCTACACGGAGATCGCCTTCCTCCGTGCCGCACCGGGCGGCGCGGTCTTCGTCGGCGCATCGCCCGTGGCGCCACCGGCTATCGTGTGGCTCGACGCCCGCCGCGGCACCTGCAGCGAGATCCGCCCGGCGCGCGACGAGGCCGTCGACGCCGCGTTCGTGTCGGTGCCGGAGGCCTTCGCGTGTCCGAGCGCCGGCGGCCGGGTCGCGCACGGGCTCTACTACCGGCCGACGAACCCGGACTACGCGGCGCCGGCGGGGTCGCGACCGCCGTGCATCGTCCGCGCGCACGGCGGTCCGACCGCCTCGGTCACCGCGGCGCTCGACCCGGCGGTGCAGTTCTGGACCAGCCGGGGGTTCGCCGTGCTCGACGTCGACTATGCCGGCAGCAGCGGCCATGGCCGGGCGTACCGGCGGCTCCTCTACGGCGCCTGGGGTGTGGCGGACGTGGAGGACTGCGTGGCGGCGGCGCGCTTCGCCGTGGCGCAGGGGTGGGCGGACCCCGACCGCCTCGTTGCGCGGGGATCGAGCGCCGGCGGCTTCACCGTGCTGTGCGCGCTCGCCTTCCACGACGTCTTCGGGGCCGGGGCCAGCTACTACGGCATCGGAGACCTGGAAGCGCTGCGCCGCGAGACACACAAGTTCGAGTCGCACTACGACCAAAGTCTCCTCGGCCCGTACCCGGAGCGCCGCGACCTCTACCTGGCGCGCTCGCCGCTGTACGCGGTGGATCGCATCCGCCGTCCCGTCATCTTCTTCCAGGGGCTGGACGATCGGGTCGTGCCACCCGGCCAGGCCGAGGCCATGGCGGGCGCGCTCCGGACGCGCGGCATCCGGGTCGCCCACGTCACCTTCGCGGGGGAGGGCCACGGCTTCCGCCGCGCCGAGACCATCGCCAGCGCGCTCGAGCGGGAGATCGCTTTCTACCGCGAGGTGCTCGCCCTCCCGTCCTGCCCGCCGCTGCCCTAGCAGGTTGCTCGCGTCCCGTGTGCGCGTCCGGGCGATCCGCACCGCCCGGGCGCTGTGCGATGGAGCTGCTCGAACGGCCGCCGGGCGGAGGGGAGATGCGTCAGCCGCGCGTCCGCCGACGAGCAATGGAGACGCCGGCGATCAGCGCCGCGCCGGCGGGGACGAACGGCACCACCCTGGCGCCGGCCAGATCGAGGAGGTCGTGCGCGCCGAGGTCGGCGAGCTCGCGCCGCAGCCCCTCGCGCAAGGGGCCCGGGTCGAGCCCGAGGGTCCGGCACACGTTGACGAACGACACGGGCCACGATTCGTCCGCCGAGGCAAACCAGCGCCCGGTGCTGGAGACGAGCCGCGTGGCATGCGGATAGACCCCCGTCGCGCGCTCGCGGAGCACCGCCACGGCGTCGAGGAGAACCGCCAGCATCAGCCGGTCTTCCGGGCAGCCCGGGGGCGTCAGTCGCAGCAGCGTCTCCGAGGCATAGGGAGGAAGGGGGTCGCTGGCCGTATGCTCCATCACGTGAGCTCCGTCTGACTCGGACACACGGTAGCATCCGGGGTGGTGCCTTGGCGAGCCCTTCTTGCAGACAAGAATCTACGACTCTTAGGCAAGGTGCCTACGACGATCGGGCGAGCGCCGCCCGGAGCAGCTCCTGCACGAGCTGCGGGTTCGCCTTGCCCCCGGTGCTCTTCATCACCTGGCCGACGAGGAAGCCGACGACCCGCTCCTTGCCGCTGCGGAACTGCGCCACTTGGTCCGGATGACGCGCCAGCACGTCATCCACAGCTTGCTCGAGCGCGCCGCGATCACTCACCTGCGCCAGCCCCTCCGCGGCGACGAGCCCCTCGGGATCGGCGCCCGTACGCAGGAGGCGGGGCAACAAGCCCTTCGCCGTGTTGCGATTGATCGTGCCGCGCTCGACCAAGCGGGACAAGGTGGCGAGCTGGGTCGGGCTGACCGGCCAGTCGCGGATGACGAGCGCCTCGTCGAGCTTCTCCTCCCGCACGATGCGTAGCAGCTCGGTGGTGATCCAGTTGGCGATCTCCTTGGGGCTGCTCCCGGCGGCGACCGCAGCCTCGAAGAAATCCGCGACGTCCTTGCGCTGGGTGAGCACGTCGGCGTCGTAGGCCGGGAGCCCGTACTCGCGTTCGAATCGACGCCGACGCGGCGCGGGGAGCTCCGGCATCGATGCGCGCACCTCATCGACCCACGTCTGCTCGACGGCGAGAGGCAGGAGGTCGGGCTCCGGGAAGTAGCGGTAGTCGTGCGCGTACTCCTTGCTGCGCATGGGGCGGGTCTCCTCCCGCTCGACGTCCCACAGCCGCGTCTCCTGGACGAGGCGCTCGCCGGCGCGGACAGCGCGCGCCTGACGGCCCAGCTCGTAGGTGATGGCCCGCTCGACGTTGCGGAAGGAGTTCATGTTCTTGATCTCGACCTTGGTGCCGAACGCGCCCGAGCCCACGGGACGGACCGACACGTTGGCGTCGCAGCGGAAGCTGCCTTCCTCCATGTTGCCGTCGCAGATCTCGAGGTACTGCAGGATGGAGCGCAGGGAGCGTAGGTAGGCGCTGGCCTCGACGGGGGCGCGAAGGTCCGGCTCGCTCACGATCTCGAGGAGGGGGACCCCGCTGCGGTTGAAGTCGACCAGGCTGCCGCTGGCATGCGCATCATGGATGTTCTTCCCCGTGTCTTCCTCCATGTGGATCCGGGTCAGGCCGACGCGCCTGGTGGTGCCGTCGACGACGATCTCGAGCCAGCCTCCGGTGCAGAGCGGCTGCTCGTACATGCTGATCTGGTAGCCCTTCGGAAGGTCGGGGTAGAAGTAGTTCTTCCGCGCGTAGCGCGAGTGCGGCGCGATGACGCAGTTGGTGGCGAGGCCCGCGCGGACCGCGAACTCCACGACCCGGCGGTTCAGCACCGGCAACACGCCTGGCATGCCGAGGCACACGGGACAGACGTGGGTGTTCGGCGGGGCGCCGAACGCGGCGGAGCACCCGCAGAAGATCTTCGAGCGCGTGAGCAGCTCGGCGTGCACCTCGAGACCGATGACGGCCTCGAGCCCATCCTGGGTCCAGGGACCTGAGTCCGTGCTCATGGAAGGGGGCTCCGCCGATGCCAGTCGCTCGCCTGCTCGTAGGCGGCGCCGATGCGCAGCACGGTCGCCTCGTCGAACGGCCTGCCGATCACCTGGAGCCCCACGGGAAGGCCGTCGCGGTCGGCGCCGCACGGCGCCACCAGCGCCGGCAGCCCGGCGAGGTTCACGGAGATGGTGAGGATGTCGGAGAGGTACATCGTGAGCGGATCGTCGGTCTTCTCGCCGATCCGGAACGCGGTCGTGGGTGCCACCGGGGTGACGAGCGCGTCGCAACGCGCGAAGGCCTGCTCGAAGTCGCGCCGGATCAGCGTCCGGACCTGCTGCGCCTTCAGGTAGTACGCGTCATAGTAGCCGGCGGAGAGCGCGTAGGTGCCGAGCATGATCCGCCGCTTCACCTCGGTCCCGAATCCGGCCGCGCGCGACCGCTCGTACATCTCGCCGAGGCTGCCGCCCGGGCCCATCTGGCGGAGTCCATAGCGCACGCCGTCGTAGCGGGCGAGGTTGGACGAGGCCTCGGCGGTGGCGACGAGGTAGTAGGTGGCGATGGCGTATTCGGTGTGCGGCAGGGACACGGGCTCGACCATCGCGCCGAGCCGCTCGAGCTCGCGGACGGCGGCGCGAACCGCGGCGTCCACCTCGGGCTGCATGCCTTCGACGAAGTATTCCTTCGGCAGCCCCATCTTGAGGCCGCGGACGCCGCTCGAGAGAACGTCGCCGTAGGACGGCACCGGACGCGGTGAAGCCGTGGAATCGGCGGGGTCGTGGCCGGCGATCGCTTCGAGCACCGTGGCAGCGTCCGCGACGTCGCGCGCCAGCGGTCCCACCTGGTCGAGGGAGGAGGCGTACGCGATCACGCCGGAGCGTGACACGCGGCCGTAGGTGGGCTTGATCCCGACGACGCCGCAGAACGCGGCGGGCAGGCGGATGGAACCGCCCGTGTCGGTTCCCAGACTGGCCGGGACCTCGCGCGCCGCCACCGCCGCGCCCGACCCACCCGACGAGCCGCCGGGCACACGGTCGGCGCTCCAGGGATTGCGCGTGACGCCGTACGCCGAGTTCTCGTTGGACGAGCCCATGGCGAACTCGTCGCAGTTGAGCTTGCCGAGGATCACCGCTCCGGCACGCTTGAGGCGCGCGACGACGGTGGCGTCGTACGCCGGGACGAAGTGCTCGAGGATGCGCGAGCCGGCCGTGGTGCGTATGCCGGCGGTGCAGATGATGTCCTTCACGCCGACGGGCACACCGCCGAGCGGTCCCGGGTCGTCCCCCGCGGCGATGCGGCGGTCGATGGCCTCCGCGGCGGCCAGGGCCTCGGGCTCGCAGATGGTCAGGAATGCGCGGACGTCGGGCTCGACCGCCGCCACCCGCGCGAGCGCTGCACCGACCAGCTCGACGGACGACAGCTCGCGACGGCGAATCCGGGCGGCGGCGTCGCGGACACCGAGGTCGTGCAGGGCGCTCATGCGAAGGCGACGAGTCTACTCGCTGATCTACTCGAGGATCTTGGGAACGCGGAACAGGCGGCCCTCGCGCGCCGGGGCGTTCGCCAGCAGCGCCTCCTCGCCGGCCGGATTGGTGACCTCGTCGGCGCGCAGCGGCGCGCCGAAGTCCTCGACGTGTGCCGTGGGCGGGACGTCAGCGGTGTCGAGCGCCTGCAAGCGCACGAACGCGTCCAGGATGTGGCCGAGGTCGGCGGTGAAGCGTTCCTCCTCGTCGGGCGTGAGCCGCAAGCGCGCGAGCTCCGCTACCCGCCGCACCTCGTCGCGCGTGATCGCCACGGCCAGGTGACTATCGTAGGCGCGGCAGGTTGGCAACGCAGTGCCGGCCGGGCTATCCTC
>JBKPDC010000253.1:0-5880 GCA_046727715.1 Thermodesulfobacteriota bacterium | reverse complement strand
GGATGGATGGTGGGAGGATACGGGCTCATCTACCACACCGAGGACGGCGGCAAGAGCTGGCTGCCGGTACAGGGCTGAGCCCAGGAGCGTCGCATGAGCGCAGGCACGACCGAACAGCAAGACAAGCGAGCGCTGTACTGGATGGGCGAGCGGCTGATCGACTACCGCCACCCGATCATGATCGTGGTGCTCGCGGTCACGGCGGTGTTCGCCTACTGGGCGTTCCAGCTGAAGCTCATGACCAGCTTCGGCGATCTGCTGCCGCAGACCCATCCCTTCATTCAGATCCACAACAAGTACGCGGGCACCTTCGGCGGCGCGAACAACGTCCAGCTGATGGTCGAGGTGAAGGACGGCAACATCTTCAACGTCCCCACGCTCGCCCGCATCTACAAGATCACCGAGGCGGTCGATCAGGTCTACGGCGTCAACCACAACCAGATCGACTCCATCGGACACCGCACCACGCGCTACCTGCGCGCGCAGTCGGGCGGCTTCCTGCGCGCCGAGCCGGTGATGATCGGCTTGCCGAAGACGCCCGAGGACGCGGCTAACATCAGGCGCATCGTCCACAACACCGAGAGCATCTACGGCATCCTGGTGTCGCTCGATGACCGCGCGGCGCTGGTGCGCGCGAACTTCATCGAGGGGCGGCTCGACCACCGCCGCACGTTCACCGAGTTCAACGAGCGCGTGGTCGCGCCCTTCGAGAAGGGCTGGTTCGGCGCCCTCATCAAGGGGAAGGATCCTCTCAAGCCGGACCAGCCGTCGCCGGCGGTGATCGACGCCGTGTACCGTGACACGCCGGCGGCGGAGGCGGGGCTCAAGCCCGGCGACGTCATCGTCTCGGTGGACGGCGTCCCCACGCCGGACCGAGCCGCCGTCGCCAGGATGATCAGTGCGAAAGCGCGGGGCAGCAACGCCACGCTGGGCGTGAAGCGCGGCGACGCCGAAGAGACGGCGAAGATAAAGGTCCCGGAGCCCGACATCAGCATCTACGTCGCGGGCGAGCCACGCCTGTACGGCTGGATCTACAGCTACGCCGGGGACGTGTTCTGGATCTTCACCGTGACGTGGTGCTTCGAGTGGCTGCTGCGATGGATGTACTTCCACGACTGGCGAGGCGCGTTGCGGCCCAGCCTGACGGGTATCATCGCGGCGTTCTGGGGGCTCGGATTCGTGCACCTGATCGGCTTCTCGCTCGACCCGCTGATCCTGGTGATGCCATTCCTGATCACGGCGCGCGCCGTCAGCCACGCCATCCAGATGCACGACCGCTACTACGAGGAGTACGAGCGCAACAATTGGGACCAGCGCAAGGCCATCGTGGGGGCGTTCGCCGAGCTGTTCGTGCCGACGTTCTCCGGCATCCTCACCGACGCCTTCGGCGTCCTGGTGGTCATGCTCGTGCCGATCGTGATGCTGCGCAAGCTCGCGATCGTGGCGGCATGGTGGATCCTCGCCATCACCGTCTCGGAGATGCTGCTCAACCCGATCGTCTACTACTACCTCCGCGCCCCGGACAAAGAGGTCGTCCTGGAGCGTGAGAGGGGCTGGTACCGCCGGCTCGTGGACTGGTGCACCGATCACATCCTGTCGCGACGGGGCAAGATCACGACGATGATCTTCTGGGCGACCTTGACGGCGCTCGGCGCCCTCCAGATGCGCGGGCTCACCGTGGGCGACCCGACCGCCGCGTCACCGCTCGTCTTCGAGAGCTCGCCGTACAACGTCTCGCACGCGCACATTCAGGAGAAGTTCGGTGGCGTCG
Organism: Thermodesulfobacteriota bacterium; assembly: GCA_046727715.1. Classification (GTDB taxonomy): domain Bacteria; phylum Desulfobacterota; class Binatia; order DP-6; family DP-6; genus CAVQLX01. Next base: position 4,109 of record JBKPDC010000253.1, on the reverse strand, counting down.
AGCCGCTCATCGTGGTGGCGGAAGGGCACGATCGCGACGCGATGAAGGACCCCCAGGTCTTGAAGACCATGGAGAAGTTCCAGCGTCACCTCGAGCGCGACCGCGACATCGGCTACAGCTTCTCGCTCACCGACATCCTGCGCACGGTCAACATGGTGTTCCACGAGCTCGAACCCAAGTGGGGCGTCATCCCCAACAGCGTGCGCGACGTGGGCCAGACCTTCTTCATCTTCTTCGCCAACTCCCCGCCGACGGAAACGGCGAAGTACGTGACGCCCGACTACACCACGGCGCACGTCACGTTCTTCGCGCGCAACCACAAGGGTGACAGCATCGCCCGCATCATCGAGCGCTGCAAGGAGTTCATCGCCGCGAACCCGATGGAGAAGGCCACCTTCAAGCTCGCGGGCGGCCTCATCGGCGTGCTGGCGGCAGCGAACGAGGTGCTCGTCCGTAACGATCTCATGATGAACATGCTCGGTTTCGGCACGATGTTCATCATCGTCCTCTTCACCTACCGATCCGCCGTGGCGGGGGTGATGCTCCTGCTGCCGCTGTTCATCTCGAACATCGTGATCAACGGCCTGATGGCGACGATGGGGATCGGCATCAACATCAACACGCTTCCGCTCGTGACCGTCGGCGTCGGCTTCGGCATCGACTACGGGCTCTACATCGTCAGCCGCATCATCGAGGAGATCCGGGTGACGGGCGACCTCGACGAGGCGATCCACATCGCGCTCCGGACGTCGGGGAAGGCGGTGAGCTTCACGGCGGTGTGCATGGTGGGCGGCACGGCGCTGTGGACGCTGTCGAACATCCGCTTCAACGCGGTGATGGGCGGCCTGCTGGCCATCTGGATGTTCGTCAGCTTCGTCTCCGCCGTCACGCTCATGCCAGCACTGATCTCGTACGCGCGGCCCAAGTTCATCACCAAGGAGGCGGCGCGCGGAACCCGCCGGGTGATGACGGGGATCGAACGGTCCGCGGTCGCGGCGAGCTAGGGGGGCGGCACCCATGATGCGCATTCTCCAGAGCATCGGCTTCTACGAGTCGATCATCATCATCGTGGCCTTCAGTGCCTTCGTGATCATCACCGACGAGATCTTGCACGCGCGCGCGAAGAAGCGCCGCGAGGCGCAGCAGGGGCGCACGGGGCACTGAGTCGGTCCTGATCCAGGTCGAGCATCTCACCAAGTGCTACGGACCCACCCGGGCCGTGGACGACGTGTCGTTCGGCGTCGGGCGCGGCGAGGTGGCCGCGCTGCTCGGGCCGAACGGCTCGGGCAAGAGCACGCTGATGCGCTGCGTGATCGGCTTCTTCTCGCCGACGGCGGGCAGCGTGCGTGTCGGCGGGATCGACGTGACGCAGCGGCCGGTGGCGGCACGCCGGGAGGTCGGATACCTCCCGGAGCAGGTGACGCTGTACCCCGAGCTGAGCGTGCGCCGGTACCTGCGCTTCGTCGCGGGCATGAAGGGGCTCGAAGCGCGTGCGGCGCGGCGGGCGGTCGAGCAGGCGACGGCGCGCTGCGGCCTCGAGACGATGGCGGATCGGCTCACCGGCAAGCTGTCGAAGGGCTATCGGCAGCGCGTCGGCCTGGCGCAGGCGCTGCTGGGCAACCCGGCCGTCCTCGTGCTCGACGAGCCGACGGTGGGGCTCGATCCCGTCCAGACGGTCGAGATGCGGGGGCTGCTGCGCACGCTCGACGGCTGCACCGTCCTGCTGTCGACCCACATCCTGGCCGAGGCCGCCGCGCTCTGCGGGCGCATCGTCATCATGGCGGATGGGCGGCTGGTGGCGGAGGACACGCCCGCAGGCCTGGCCGCACGGCTGGAGGGCGCGGAGCGCGTCGTCGTCCGGGTGGAGGGGGCGGGTGCCGAGGTGCACGCCGCCCTGTCGTCGCTCCCCGGGGTGCTCGGGGTGGAGGAAGAGGGGGCGGACGGCGAGCCCGGGCGGCGCTTCGTGATCCGCGCCCGACAGGCCGAGCCGGTGCAGCGGGCGGTCGCCGGCGTGGTGGTCGGCCGCGGGTGGACGTTGCTCGAGATGCGGACCGCGGCGCCCACGCTCGAGGATCTCTTCGTGCGCGCCGTACATTGAGGCCAGCGATGCGTGGCTTCGTGGCTCTGCTCCGCAAGGAGCTGCGCACCTACTTCGGCGCCCCCCTGGTCTACCTGGTGGCGGCGGCCTTCCTCGCCTACAGCGGCTACGCCTTCCACTCCGACCTGATCTACTTCGTCCAGTTCGGCTTCGGCTTCAGCATCATGGAGAACCTGTGGCAGCTGGTCTTCCTCGACATCCGCCTCGTGCTGATGCTGGCGATCGCGTTGCTGACGATGCGGCTCCTCGCCGAGGAGCGACGGCTGGGGACGATCGAGCTCCTCCTCACCTATCCGGTCCGCGACGGCGTGGTGGTGGCGGCGAAGCTCGGTGCGTGTCTCGTCGTGATCGCCATGCTGCTCGCAGGCACGCTCGTCTACCCGCTCTGGCTGTGGCGGGTCCAGGAGTTTCCGGCGGCACCCCTGGTGGCCGGGTACGCTGGGCTCTTCCTGCTCGGCGCCCTGTGCGCGTCCTACGGCCTCTTCGTGTCGTCGCTCACCGACAGCCAGGTGCTGGCCGGCTTCCTCACCGCCATGCCGCTGCTCTTGCTGTGGCTGTTCTCGTGGAACGAGGCGGCCAATGCCCCCAGCTCGCTGCCCGTGGTGCGGGCCGTGTCACTCTTCAACCACTTTCAGCCCTTCTCGGTGGGCGTCATCGACCTGCGCGACGTCTTCTATTTCCTCTTCCTCGCGGGCTGCTTCGTGTGGGGCACGCTGCGCGTGCTGGAGGCCCGGCAGTGGCGCGGCCGGCGTTGAGCCTGCGCGGCCAGGCGCTCCGCATCGCGCTGGCGATCCCCGCGCTGCTCGGCATCTTCTTCCTCGGTCAGGCGCTGCTGGACGCGCGGTCGTGGCGGCTCGACCTGACGCCGGGGCGGCGCTACACGCTCTCGAGCCACGCGCGGCAGGTACTCGGCGGGCTCGATCGGGACGTGCGGGTGCTGGCCTTCCTGCGCACACAGGATCCGCGCAACCCGCTCATCGACGACCTCCTGCGGCAGGTGCGCGCGGCCGCGCCGCGCGTGCGGGTAGACGCCGTGGACGTCAACCGCAGCCCCGCCCTCGCGCGCGAATACGGCGTGGATTCCTATGGTGCGCTGGTGGTCGAGAGCGAGGGCCGGCGCCGCGTGTTCTCGAATCCGCGGGAAGAGACGCTCGTCGCGGCGGTCCTGCAGGTGACCCGGCAGCAGCGCAAGACGATCGCCTGGGTGACGGGACACGGCGAGGGCGACCTCGCGAGCGGCGAGCGCAACCGAGGGTACGCGACGGCGCGCATCTTCCTCGAGCAGGAGTACTACGAGGTCGTGCCGGTCTCGTTGCTGAGCGACGAGGTGCCGGTCGGCACGGCGGCACTGCTCGTCGTCGGGCCGCAGAAGGACTTCCTGCCCGAAGAGCTGGCGGCCCTCGACCGCTACCTGCAGCGTCCCGGCAACGCGTTCGTCCTGCTCGACCCCCAGCGCGCGCCCGCGCTGGCCGACTTCCTCGGCCAGTACCGTGTGGCGCTCCCCGACGACGTGGTGGTCGATCCGTCGGCCAGGCTCTACGGCGGCGAGTACCTCACCATGCAGCTGGGCTACGACCGTCGCGCCCATCCCATCGTCGGGCCGCTCGAGGCGCCGCCCCTGTTCTCCCTGACGCGCTCGGTCGACCGGATCGCCGAGGAGATTCCCGGCACCTGGTTCACGGCCCTCCTGCGCACCGGCCCGGACAGCTGGGCAACGACCGACCTGAGCGTGGTGCGCACCGGCGCGGGCGTGTTCGTCGCCGGGCGCGACCGGCGCGGGCCGGTGACCGTGGGGGCGGAGGTGGAGTTCACGGTCCCGTCGCCGACCGGCGGAGAGGTGCGGGCGGGGCGGCTCGTGGTCTACGGCAACGCCGAGTTCGCCAACAACTTCTTCATCGAGTACCTGGGCAACAAGGACCTGTTCGTGAACACCGTGGCCTGGCTCGCCCGTGACCCGGACGTCATGGCGCACCGCAGCGCGCGCCAGGAGCCCGGCCGCAACCAGTTCTTC
>JBKPDC010000252.1:0-4781 GCA_046727715.1 Thermodesulfobacteriota bacterium | reverse complement strand
CGACGTGTCGGCGGGACGCGCCGACGCGCGCATGCTGCCGCTGTGTGCCCGGGCCGGCGTGCCGGTCGTGCTCATGCACATGCGCGGGCGCCCGGCGACCATGCAGCAGCGGCCCGCGTACCGCGACGTGGTCGGAGAGGTTGCGGCATTCCTGGCACGGCGGGTGGCGGCGGCGCGCCGCGCGGGCGTCGCGGCCGACGCCATCGTCATCGATCCCGGGATCGGCTTCGGCAAGGCTTTAGCGCACAACCTGGCACTGCTCGCCCGCCTCGACGCGCTGGCCGCCCTCGGCTATCCGGTGCTGGTGGGAGTGTCGCGCAAGGGCTTCCTCGGGACGCTGCTCGGGGGCGCCGGTCCGAGTGAGCGGATCTATGCCACGGCGGCCGCCGTGGCGCTCGCTGTCGCGCGCGGCGCCCGCATCCTGCGCGTCCACGACGTCGCCGCCATGCGCGACGTGGTGGCTGTCGCGTCGGCGGTGGCGCGGGCATGAGGGACCTGGTCTACGGCTTCCGCTGGCAGGACGGGATCGACATCTTCCTGCTGGCGATCGGGATCTACTCTGGGATCAACCTGATCCGCGGCACCCGCGCGGTGCCGATGCTGATCGGGCTGTCGATGGTCTACGGGCTCTACTTCCTGTCGGCGCAGTTCGAGATCTACACCGTCAACGTCCTCTTGAACTACGTGCTCGGCTGGTCGCTCGTCCTCTTCTTCATCGTCTTCCAGAACGACATCCGGCGGATGCTGACGCAGGTGGGCACGGGGCCGCTGTATTCCCCGCGTGACCGCGTGGTGCAGAACCAGGCCGTGGAGGAGCTCGTGAAGGCGGTGACCCACTTGGCCAGTCGGCGCGTGGGCGGGCTGGTCGTTCTCCAGCACGAGGTGGGCCTGAACGAGTACATCGACGTCGGCACGCGTCTCGACGCCCGCGTGTCGCGCGAGCTGGTGACGAGCATCTTCCTGCCCGATTCGCCGATCCACGACGGCGCGCTCATCATCCAGAACGGTCGCATCACGGCGGCAGGCTGCTTCCTGCCGCTCACCGCCAACCCGAACGTGTCGAAGACGCTCGGCACCCGCCACCGCGCCGCCATCGGACTCACCGAGGAGACCGACGCGGTGGTGATCGTCGTGTCCGAGGAGGACGGCACCGTCTCGCTGGCGCGCGAGGGCAGGATCACGCGCGACGTGGACGGGGCCACGCTGCGCACCACGCTGCAGCGCCTGCTCGCCGAATGAGGCTACCTGCGGTACGTCTGCGCCGGCCCGCGCCGGCCCCCGACCTCCCGGAGGGGGAGGCCCGTCCCCGGCGCCGGCCCTGGCGGGCGGTGGCGCGCCCCGCCGTGCCGCTGCGCCGGCGCCTCGTGCACGCCGTGCGTCACAATACCGGCTTGAAGCTCGTCTCGCTCGGGCTGGCCTGCTTCCTGTGGTACTCGATCAACGAGCTCGAACGCGATGCCGAGCGACTCGTGGAGATGCCCGTGGCCATCCGCAGGGTCCCGCCGGGACTCATCGTGACCGACCTCTCGCCTGCCAAGGGCGTGACGGTCACGTTGCGCGGGCCGCGCACGATTCTCGACAGCGTGGACGAGGGCAAGACGCGGCTCGTGGTGGATCTGTCGTCGGCGAATGAAGGCAAGGTGAGCGTCGACCTGAACCGCGCCACCTTGAACCCCGAGCTGCCCCGCCGCCTGAAGGCGGTGCGCATGTCGCCGGTGCGGCTGGAGGCCAGGCTGGAGGCACTGGCGAAGCGGCGTCTCAAGGTGACCGCGAGCCTCGTCGGCAACCCGGCGGCGGGCTACCAGGCCACCCCCACCGTCACCCCCGACCATGTCGAGGTGACGGGGCCGGCCAGCACCGTGAACGCCCTCGACGACGTCCCCACGCGGCGCATCGACGTGAGCGGGCTCTCCGCGCCCCTCGAGCGCAACGCGCTCCTCGAGCCGCCGGGCGACTTCGTGACCGTTGTCCCGGACCGCGTCCGCGTCGGCGTGAGCGTCGAGGAGAAGACCGCCGAGCAGGATTTCAAGCGCGTGCCCGTCGCGCTCATCAACGGCGCGGCGGCCCGGATCACACCCGCCGAGGTGACGCTGCGCGTGAAGGGACCGGCGTTGGCACTCGGCAAGTGGGAACCCGGGCAGGGGTCGGTGTTCGTGGACGCCGCCGGCCTCGGACCCGGGACGCACGAGCTGCCTGTGCAGGTCGACCTGCCGGCCCCGCTCGTGGTGACCGCGCGCAGACCCGAATCGGTGCGGGTGACCGTGACCGCGCTGAAGGAGTAGGGAGGTACCTGATGGGAGAGACGCGTCGGCTGTTCGGCACCGACGGCGTACGCGGCACCGCGAACGTCGACCCGATGACCTCGGAGATGGCGCTGCGCCTCGGGCGGGCGCTAGCCCACGTGAGCAAGCGGTCGCCACACCGGCACAAGATCCTCATCGGCAAGGACACGCGCCTGTCCGGCTACATGCTGGAGACGGCCATGGCGTCCGGCATCTGCTCGATGGGCGTCGACGTGCTGCTCGTCGGCCCCCTGCCGACGCCCGGCATCGCCTTCCTCACCCGATCGCTGCGGGCGGACGCCGGGGTGGTGATCTCTGCATCGCACAACCCCTTCCAGGACAACGGGATCAAGCTCTTCAGCCGCACCGGCTTCAAGCTGCCGGACGAAGTCGAGGCGGAGATCGAGGCGCTCGTGCTGGGCGACGTCATCGACACCCTGCGCCCGACGCGCGAGGAGATCGGGAAGGCATTCCGCATCGACGATGCGGTAGGGCGCTACAACGTGTTCGCGAAAGGCGCCTTCCCCCGTCATCTGACGCTCGATGGGCTCACGGTCGCCGTCGACTGCGGACACGGGGCGGCCTACAAGGTCGCCCCGGAGGTCCTGGAAGAGCTGGGGGCGCGCGTGGTCGCGCTCGGGGTCGACCCGGACGGGGAGAACATCAACCGGGAGTCCGGTGCCCTGCATCCCGCACACCTGCAAGCGGCCGTGCGCCGCTCGGGCGCGCATGTCGGCATCGCGCTCGATGGCGACGCCGATCGCGCGATCCTCGTGGACGAGCGGGGCGAGATCGTGGATGGGGACGCCGTGATGGCGCTCCTCGCGACGCGGCTCAAGGAACGGGGCGAGCTGCGCAACGACACCCTCGTCGCCACGGTGATGAGCAACCTCGGCCTGCACGTCGCCATGCGCGAGCGGCGCATCCGGGTCGTCACGACGCCCGTGGGCGACCGCTACGTGGTCGAGGAGATGCTGCGTGGCGGCCACAACCTGGGAGGCGAACAATCCGGCCACGTGGTCTTCCTCGAGCACAATACGACCGGCGACGGGCTGACCACCGGGCTCGCGATCCTCGCGCTGCTGGTCGAGACCGGGCGTCCCCTGTCGGAGCTGCGGCGGGTGATGCAGCGCTTCCCGCAGGTCCTCGAGAACCTGCGCGTGACGAGCAAGCCCGACGTCGACACGCTGCCCGCGGTGGCCGCGGCAATCGCGACAGCGGAGCGCGAGCTGGGCGAGCGGGGCAGGGTCCTGGTGCGCTACTCGGGGACGGAGCCGCTGCTGCGCGTGATGGTCGAGGGGGAACGCGAGCCCGTCATCCGCCGGCTGGCGGACGACATCGTCGACGCGGCTCGGGCGGCGATCGGGGCATAGGAGGCCGACCCGAGACTCCGTCTCGGGTCGGAACCGGAGGCGAGCATGCAGCGTCCGACGACGGGATTCTCGGGATTCTCGCTGTCCGACCCCGAGCCGAGACGAAGTCTCGGTCGGTCCTAGGAGCGTGAGCGGGTCCAGCGGGGACGCCGGGTGGCGCGGGACGAGGAGGGGGTGGCCGGGGGCGGAGAGGCGGTACTCGGCTCGCTCGTCGCGGGGCTGGCCGTAGCCGGCTGGGTCGCGTGCTTCCGATCCTACGGGGTCTTCGACTTCGCCGATGAGGGCGGCCAGCTGATGCAGGGGCTGCGCGCGGCACGCGGCGAGCGGCCCTACGTCGACTTCGCTACCGGGTACGGACCGCTCTACTTCGCGATCCAGGGCGCGCTGGTCGCGACGGGCGGGCTTCAGGCCGTGCGGCTCGCGCTGGTCGCGGTGCACGGGGTCGCCGCCGCGGCGCTGTACGCAGCCGTGCAGCGGCTGGTCGGTGGTGCGGCGGCGGCGCTGGCCGTGCTCGTCGCGGTGGCGTTCTTCCTCCCCATCGCCCCGCAGCAAGGCGCGCCGTTCTTCGTCCCTTATCCCGCCTGGTGGGTGGAGCCGGCGGCGCTCGCGTGCCTGCTGCTCGTGGACCGGCGGCGGGGCCCGCCGAGCGTCGCGCGCTCGGCCGTGGCCGGCGCCCTCGCAGGGGCGGCATTCGCGATGAAGCCCAATAGCGGGCTGCTGCTCGCGGCGGGCAGCGCGACGGCGCTCGTGCTGGGGCCTGTCGGCACCGGCCGGGGGCAGAGCGTCGCCGGCAGGCCGCCAGCTGCGGGACCCATCGGGTCCCTTCTGCTCGTGCTGCTCGCAGCCGGCAGCCTTGCGCTCGTGCTGCCGCCGGCGACGAGCGTGCTGTGGTGGGCCGTCGTGCCGCCGGCGCTCGTCCTTGCCGCGCTCGGCCGCCGGTACGGAGTCCCCGACGCGGAGGCCGCGCCGCGGGCCGCCGCGCTCGGCGTCGCCTTCGCGGCGGTCGCGGTGCCGTGCTTTGCGCCGTCGTTCACCCGGCTCGGACCGGGGCCATTCGTGCGCGAGGCACTGCTCGTGGGCGCGGGCGTGGCCGAGGTCTACGCCGTAGCGTTCCCGGCGCCGGCGC
>JBKPDC010000251.1:0-11465 GCA_046727715.1 Thermodesulfobacteriota bacterium | reverse complement strand
GTCGGCGGCCCACCGCGCGCGAGCTTGACGCGCGCCCACGGCTTCCGCGACAAGAGACGGTGATGAGCGGGATCATCGACGTCTGGACGCAGTACATCAGCCCGACGCCGCCGGGTGCGAACCCGCAGGGCGAGAACGTCTTCCGCAACTACGGGATGCTCGACGTCTTCCACCACGGTACCGACGTGGCGAAGATGGTCGACGTCATGGATCGCCATGGCGTCCGGAGCGCGCTCATGGCGGGTGACAACGAGGCGGTCGCGAAGGCGCAGAACCAGCACCCCGGCCGCATCTTCGGGCAGTACCACGCCGATCCCCGGCACATCATGCAGGCCGTCCGCGAGCTGGATCATTACGTCCGCAACTGCGGCTTCGTCTGTCTCCGCATCGAGCCCTTCATGTGGAAGAAACCGCCGACCGACCGCATGTACTACCCGCTCTACGGCAAGGCGGCCGAGCTGGGCGTCACGTTCCAGACGCAGGTGGGACATACCGGGCCGCTCTTCCCGTCGGAGACGGGCCGCCCGATCTACATCGACGAGGTGGCGCTCGACTTCCCCGAGCTGCGCATCGTGTGCGGTCACATCGGGTGGCCGTGGACCGAGGAGATGATCGCCGTCGCCTGGAAGCACCAGAACGTCTGGATCGACACCTCGGCGCATGTGCCGAAGCACTACCCGCCGGCGTTCGTGCATTTCATGAGGACGTTCGGCAAGACGAAGGTCTGCTTCGCCACCGACTACCCGCTGCTACAGTGGGATCGTGTGCTGCCGGAGGTGGACGCGCTCGGGCTGTCGCCCGAGGTGCGGCAGCGCTTCCTGCGCGACAACGCGCTGGCCGCGTTCAAGCTGCCGGTATGAACCGACCCGGACCGGCGCGGGCGACGCGCGCGCCGGTCTGCGCGTCCCACGCGATCGTCGTCCCGTCGCGCAGCTCGCACACGAGGCGGCGGCCGTCGGCCGAGAAGCGCAGCGACGTGATCTCGCCCGGCCGCAGGGTGGTGGCGATCACCAGCGTCTCCCAGCACCAGCTGCGCCTGGCGGCGCACCTCCGCGACGGGATCGGGCGTGTCAGGATCGGCGTCCCGGCGGCGCTCCGCCAGATGCGCGAACGCGAGGACGGCGCACCAGACCTCCGGCGGCACACGACGCGGGCGATACACGGTGAACTGCACGTTCTCGTCGACGACGCGAGAACGGGCATCGCCGGGCGCCGTGTCCGCGCGTGCGGGGGTGCCCGCCCAGTCGTCCGGCGGCGAGGGCGGATGCGCCTGCTCCGGGGGGAGTGGGCTGACCTACCGTCCGCGCCGCCGCCCGACGATGAACGCGAGCACCACCGCGAGCCCCGCCAATACCAGCAGCGTCAACGGCGTCATGAGGAGACCGCCTGGTCTTCCATCCGATGTCTATCCAGACACCTCGCCGGTCACAAGGCAGGTTGCCCGAGCGATCGGGGCTGCCGCAACTTGCACGTCGCGGGTCGCGTCTCGTAGGGTCGCCGTTCGCCGGGCCCCCGGGTGGGCCGCATGCCGACTGCGAAGGAGACGACCGTGACCGACACGCTGAGGTTCGACTTCCAGGACGGGGTGGGGTGGATCGTCCTCAACCGTCCCGAAGCCCGCAACGCCATGAACGCCGAGATGCGCGAGGCGTACCTGGCGGCGCTTGCCCGATGCGGGGAGGACCCCGACATCCGGGCGGTGGTCCTCACTGCCACGGGCAAAGGGTTCTGCACCGGCGCCGACCTCTCCGGCTCCCGCGCCGCCACGGGGGCGAGCGAAGCCGTGCACCCGGGCGCGACGCGCGCGGCGATGCAGCCGAGCCAGCGTGTGATCCGCGCGCTCTGGGAGCTGGAAAAGCCGATCGTCGCCGGGGTGAACGGCGTCGCCGCCGGCCTGGGGGCCCACCTCGCCTACGCCTGCGATCTGGTCATCGCGTCGGAGGAGGCCCGCTTCATCGAAGTGTTCGTGCGGCGGGGGATCGCGCTCGACGCCGGGGGCGGCTTCCTTCTGCCGCGCCACGTCGGACTCCACAAGGCCAAGGAGCTGGTGTTCTTCGGTGACGAGCTGTCCGCGACCGATGCCGAGCGGCTCGGGCTGGTGAACAAGGTCGTTGCCGCGGGCGAGCTGGAGGACACCCTGCGCGCCTGGGGCAAACGGCTCGCGGAGGGCCCCACGTTCGCCATCGGGCTGTCCAAGCGGCTTCTGAACCGCTCCCTCCAGGCCGGCATGGACACGCTCTTTGCCGAGGAGGCGTTCAGCCAGGCGCTCGCCGCCAACAGCGAGGACATGCGGGAGGGGATCCGGTCCTTCATGGAGAAGCGGGCCCCGGCGTTCCGGGGTCGCTAGCGCAGGTGCCATGGTGTCGACGGGGGCGAAGCCATCATGCCCCTGCTGGCCCGCGTTGCTCGCCTCGTCGGCACTCTTCGGGCTCATGCACCACGACGTCGTGGCGGGAGCCGGGGTCGGCACGCTCTACGGGCTCGCCGCGCGGCGGCGCGGGCAGCTCGGCGATGCCGTCCTCGCGCACGCCGTCACCAACGCCCTCCTGGCGATCACGATCCTCGTGACCGGCGCTCTGGGAGTAGGAGGCCGACCCGCGGCTCCGTCTCGGGTCGGCCTCATAGGCGCCGGTCAGGCGTCGGCGACCGCGGAGTCCGACCGACCTTCGACGCCGAGCCAGCGTCGCAGGATGCGATCGTCGCCGTCCAGCTCGGGGTGGAACGTCGCCGCCCACACCGCGCCGTCACGCACCAGCACCGGCGTGCCCGCGTGACGGGCGAGCACCTCGACACCGGCCCCCACGCGACGGATGCGCGGAGCGCGGATGAAGATCCCGCGCAGGCCGCGCAACGGCTCCACAGCGTCGAGCGGGGCGGCGAACGAATCCACCTGCGTGCCGTAGGCGTTGCGCTCCACGTCGATGTCGAGGACGCCGAACGAGCGCTGCGGCGGGTTCGTGACCCGATGCGCCAGCAGGATCGCGCCGGCGCAGGTGCCCAGTACCGGGCCGCCCGAGCGCAGGAAGGCCTTGAGCGGCGCCTCGAGGCCGTCGCGCGTGAGGCCGTGCAGCATGGCCGTCGACTCGCCGCCGGGCAGGACGAGCGCGTCGATGGCGGCCACGTCGGCCGGCTTGCGCACCGCGATGGTGGCGATGCCGGTGCGCCCGAGCGCGCGGCGGTGCGCCGCGAAGTCGCCCTGGAGGGCGAGGACGCCGACCGTCACCATCCGCGCCCCGCGAGTCGCTCGGCGTCTGGGATCGCCTCCATGGCGAGGCCGCGCATCGGCAGACCGAGACCGCGCGAGGCGGCCAGCACCTCGGCGGGATCCTGCCAGTGCGTGGTGGCGTGCACGATGGCTCGCGCGCGCGCCGCCGGGTCGTCGGACTTGAACACGCCCGAGCCGACGAAGACGGCTTCCGCGCCCAGCGCCATGCAGAGGGCGGCGTCGGCGGGGGTAGCGATGCCGCCGGCGGCGAAGAGTGGCACCGGCAGGCGGCCGGCGGTCGCCACCTGCACCACGAGTTCGTAGGGCGCGCCGAGCGCCTTCGCATGCGCCATGCGCTCGTCGGACGTGGCCGAGACCAGCGCCTGCATCTCGCGGCGGATCTGACGCAGGTGGCGCACGGCCTCGACGATGTTCCCGCTCCCCGCCTCGCCCTTGCTCCGGATCATGGCGGCGCCCTCGCCGATGCGACGCAGCGCCTCGCCCAGCCCCCGCGCTCCGCAGACGAAGGGCGCGCGGAAGGCGTGCTTGTCCACGTGATGCTCGTCGTCGGCCGGGGTGAGCACCTCGCTCTCGTCGATGAAGTCGACGCCGAGCGCCTCGAGCACCCGCGCCTCGAGCAGGTGGCCGATCCGGCACTTCGCCATCACCGGAATCGACACCGCGGCACGCACCTCCTCGATGCGCTCCACTGGTGCCATGCGCGCCACGCCGCCCTCGCGCCGGATGTCGGCCGGCACGCGCTCGAGCGCCATCACGGCCGCGGCGCCTGCGTCCTCGGCGATGCGCGCTTGATCGGCCGAGGTGACGTCGAGGATGACGCCGCCCTTCAGCATCTCGGCCAGCGCAGTCTTGAGGGGGTATGTGGTCGCGTCCATGGTGCCTCCTTGCGTGCTTCAGACGTGGATCGCGGCGCGCTCGGCGAACGGCCGGGCGCGTCCGGGATGGGCGAGCGCGTCACGGGCGGCGTCGCCGAGCGCACGGATGCCCCGTTCGACGGCGTCGACGTCGGCCGTGCCGACGGCGAGCCGGAGCGACGACGAGCGACGGCCATCGGGATAGAAGAGAGCGCCCGGCGTGTAGACGACGCCGCGTTCCTTGGCGGCGGGGAGCAGTGCCAGCGTGTCGAGAGCGTCCGGCAGCGTCACCCACACCGCCAGCCCGCCGTCGGGTCGCGTGAACGAGGAGCCGGCGGGCAGGCGGCGCTCGAGCGCGGCCGCTGCGCGGGCGTGTCGCAGCGCGAGCTCGCGAGTGACACGACGCAGATGGCGGTCGTACTCACCGGACCGGCAGAAGTGCGCCAGGGCCGCCTGGACGAGCGCGCTCGACGCCAGGTCGGTGGCGCGCTTCAGCGCCGTCGCCGCGCGCACATTGCCGGGGCTGGCCACGAGCCAACCGACGCGCGGGCCCGGGAACAGCGCCTTCGAGAACGTGCCGACGTGGATCACCTGGCCGCTCGAGTCGAGCGCGCGCAGAGGCGGCGCGGGCCGCCCGCGGGTGCGCAGCTCGTGCTGGAAATCGTCCTCCAGCACCGCCACTCCGTGGCGGGCGACGACGGCGAGGAGGCGGCGCCGGTGCTCGACGCCGGTCGTGATCCCGGTCGGATTCTGGAACGTGGGCATCGTGCAGACGAGTCGCACGCCGCCGCGCGCGAGCAGAGCTTCGAGGACGTCGAGGTCGAGCCCGCCGGCGGCGAGCGGGACGGGCAGGGCGCGCAGGCCGAGCGAGGCGAGGGTGGCGAGCAGCCCCGGGTAGGTCGGCGACTCGACCGCCACGGTGTCGCCCGGGTCGCAGAAGGCACGGGCGACGATCGCGAGCCCCTGCGTCGAGCCGCCGGTCACGACGATCTCCTCGGGGCTCGCCTCGATACCCACGTGCGCCAGGCGTTCCGCCAGCACCCGCCGCAGCGCCTCGTGACCTCGAGGATCGCCGTAGTCCAGAACCGCCGTACCCTCGGCACGCAGCGTCGCATCGAGTGCGCGCCGGTAGGCCTCGAGCGGATAGAGCGCGGCATCAGGCACGAGGCGCTCGAGCCGTACCGCACCGGCCGGCGCGTCGTAGTCGACCATGGGAACCGCCACCGCCGCCGCCGCGCTGCGCGACAGGCTGGCTGCGAAGGTGGCCGCGGCCGTCGCGGCGGAGGCTGGATCGGAGCGCGGCGCACCGGCGCGCACGAAGGTGCCCCGGCCGACCCCCGATTCGGTGAGGTCGAGGGCCGCGAGCTGGCGGTAGGCGTCCGCGACGGTCTCGCGATTGACGCCCAGGTCGCGGGCGAGATCCCTGATGGCCGGCAACCGGGCGCCGGCTGCCAGCTGTCCGGCATCGATGGCGCGCCGCAGGTACGCGACGACCTGGCGGGCGACGGGCGGGGCGCCGCCGCGGCGCTCGAGGGGGATGACCACGGCCCGAGAATGGCCTGGCTGATTGGCCCGGTCAACCGGGTCAATCAGGTCCATCTCACACGGTGTATTGTCAGAGGTACGCTTTGAGCTGCAGCAGCGTGAGGAACCCGGTGAAATCGGCCTTGCCGGTGAGCGTCTTGCCGTTCGCGAAGCGGACGGTGGTGTCCGCCCCCTGATAGAAATGGAAGGGCGTGTACAGGCCGACGCTCAGGTGGTGGTTCAGGAAGTACTCGACGCCCGCGCCGACCGACCCCACGATGCGCGGGCTCTCGGGATCCCACTTCGGCGATCGTACCTCGCGCGCACCACCCCGCCCGTTCGGCACCTCGACCACGACGCGCGGGTCGTTGACGATCAGATACCCGACTCCGAGGCCGGCAGAGAGGAAAGGGACCAGCCGGCCGCCCAGCAGCGGCACGCGGTAGCGCAGCGTCGGAAGGATGGCGGTATCGTCGACCTCCGCGATCTTGCTCAGGTCGTTGGTGCGGAGAGTGAGCGGGGTTTCGAGCAACTGGACCTCCGCACTCCAGTGACCGTCGAAGTTCACGCCGATCGCGCCGCCCTTGGTGATGTTGAAGTCACCGCCCTTGTCGCGCAGCTTGACGCCACCGCCGGCGTTCTTGTCGAAGAGGAAATCGTACCCGAAGAAGCCGGCCAGGTAGAAACGACGCTCGTCGGTGTCGAACGGGCCGTGGTCGGCGAGGAAGAGCGTGCGATCGCCGTCCGGCCCCGCCTGCTGGCCGGGAAAGAACCTGATCTGCGCGAGCAGCGAGATCGAGGTCAGGTTCAGCGAATCCATGAAATGCGTCACGCGGCCGCCCCTTCCTGCCTGGAAGCTGACCTCGGCGTCCTGATTGGGATGGATCAGGTAACGGCCCTCGAGGCCGACCGCGACGTTCTGCGACACGAAGTAGTCGAAGCCTGCGGAGAGGGATCCCACGATGGTCGTGGCGTCGCTGTCGGCCCTCGTGAAGGGCTTGGCGTCCTCGTTGACGTCGCTGAACGACGCGCCGACGCCGCCGGTGATGTACGGTACGAGCCGGTCCTCGAGAAGGTGCCAGCGGTAGCGCGCGGCCGGGACGACGGTGATGACGCTGATCTCGCGAATCTTGCCCCGGCTCGCGGAGCGCAGGTCCGGCTCACCGCCCTGGAACTGGAGTTCCACGCCCCAGTGCCGGGAGATGTTGTAGCCGACGCTGCCGCCGAGCAGGAGATCGGGCTCGGCGCTGACGTCGACGTCGCCCGCGAAGTGCTTGTCGAGGGTGAAGTTCATCCCGGTGACGAAGTCGAAGTAGAGCCGCCCGGTGTCGTCGAGCGCCGGTGCCGGCGCGGCGGCGGGCGTCTCCTCGGCCCATGTGCCGGTGGGGACCGCAAGCACGAGCGCACAGAGAACCACGACCCCGCGCGCTCCACGTGACCACGTCATCCGCGTCCCCTCCCCCCTCGTGGCGTCTGGACGATGGCCCCATACTACGTAAATTCGCCAGGCGAAATGTCCGACCCCTGCCCGCTCCTTGCACCGCGCTGGGTCGGCGTCGTAGCTTCCGGCCCCGCTCCGAGGAGGACAGATGGTCGGCATCACCGCGTACGGCGCCTACGTTCCCATGCTCCGCTTGCCGCTCGCCGCGATCGGTGGCGGGCTGCCCAAGCCGGGCGGCCCCGAGAAGGCCGTCGCCAACTGGGACGAGGATGCCGTCACCATGGGCGTGGCCGCGGCGATCGACTGCCTGCGCGGCCTCGATCGCGCCGCCGTCGACGCCGTCGTGTTCGCCTCGACGTCGTACCCGTGGAAGGAGAAGCAGGCCGCCGCCATCGTCGCCAAGGCGCTCGATCTCCGGCGCGACGTCTACACGAGCGACGTCGGCGACACGCTCCGGGCAGGGACCAACGCCCTGCGTGCCGCGGTCGACGCGGTGAAGGCCGGGTCGGCCCGGCGCGTGCTGGTCGTCGCGAGCGACGTGCGCATGGCGGCACCGCGCACGGGCCTCGAGGCCAACCTGGGCGACGGCGCGGCCGCGTTCCTGATCGCCGCCGACGACGTGGCAGTGGCCATCGACGCGGTGCACTCGGTCGCCGACGAGATCGTGGATCTGTGGCGCACGGAGGGTGACCCCTTCGTGCACACGTGGGAGGACCGGTTCGTCGTCGATCACGGCTACCGCGCCAGCGCGCGCGAAGCGGTGCGCGGTCTGCTCGAGCAGACCGGGCTCGCGCCCAAGGACTTCGCCACGCTCGTGCTCTACGGCCCCGATGCGCGCGCCCACGCGACGGCGGTGCACGATCTCGGGTTCGATCCGAAGACGCAGGTGCAGGACGCGCTCTTCGGCAAGGTCGGCAACGCCGGCGCCGCACTGGCGCCGCTGCTCCTGGCGGCGGCCGTCGAGAACGCCAAAGCGGGACAGCGGCTGCTGCTCGTCGGCTACGGCGACGGCGCCGACGCGCTCGCGCTCTCGACCACGCCACACGTGGAGCGCCTGGAAGGACGGCGCGGCGTCAGCTGGCATCTCGCCCGCCGAGCGGAGCTCCAGAGCTACGACCTCTACCTGCGGTTCCGCCAGCTCCTCGCCACCGAGCACGACCGCCGCGCCGGGGCCGGTCTCTCGGCCACGAAGCACTTCCGCGACCGCGACACCGACGTGAGCCTCCTCGGTCAGACCTGCCGCCGTTGCGGGCAGACGCAGTTCCCGCGCCAGCGCGTGTGCTTCAAGTGCTACGCGCGCGACGAGTTCGACCTCCTCCGACTCTCGGACCGCATCGGCACGGTCAAGTCGTTCACGTTCGACAACTTCGCCGGCAGCCCGAACCCTCCGATGGTCGCGGGCATCGTCGACGTCGAGGGCGCGCGGCTGTACGTGCAGATGACCGACGTGTCCCCGAAGGAGGTGAGGCTCGGCATGCCCGTCGAGCTGACCTTCCGGAAGATCCACGACGCGGGTGGCACGCCGAACTACTTCTGGAAGTCGACGCCGGTGCGCTGACCAGCTCGGCAGCAGGGCGGCACGCATCGGCCGCGGGTGAGCGGCAAGGCGTCGGGCGGCAGGACCTCGAAGCCGGATCGGCGAGTCCATGCGGGAAGGACACGCAAGTTGCACTGCGGAGTACAACGCGCTCTTTCGCGCGCTCGAGTCGTCACGTCCCGAGAGCAGACGACTCTTTGAGGATCCCCTGGCTCGGAGATTCCTGGCATGGCCACTCGCACTCGTGGCCCGGCTCGCGGTCCTTCCCGGCCTTCGAGATCTCGTGCCTTGGCTCATCGACCACCGGTGGCCGGGCGTACGTTCTTCCGTCGTCGCGCGCACCAGGCTCATCGATGATGTGATCGCGGCCTCCCTTGGAGAGCATACGGAGCAGGTCGTCATCCTCGGAGCCGGGTTCGACTCCCGGGCATACCGTCTGTCGGGCCTCCGCGGCATCACCGTCTTCGAGGTCGACCACCCCGATACACTGACAACCAAACGCAGGGTGCTGGAACGCGTGCTGGGCGTGCTACCGGAGCACGTTCGATTCGTCCCCATCGACTTCAACCAGCGCGACCTGGACGCCGTCATGGCTGCTGCCGGCTACCGCGAGTCGGCGCGCACCTTCTTCCTCTGGGAAGGGGTCACGAGCTACCTGACGGAAGCCGCCGTCGACACCACTCTCCGGTGGTGTTCGCGCGCGGCGCCCGGCAGTCTGCTGCTCTTCACGTACGTTCATCGCGACGTACTCACCAGACCGAGTGCCTTCATCGGCACGGAGAAGCTCTTCGCGTCCCTCGAGAAGGCCGGCGAGAAGCTGACGTTCGGGATCGACCCGCGCAACCTGCGAGGGTTCCTTGCCGAACGCGGCCTGTCCCTCGAGAACGATGTCGGCGCATCGGAGTATCGGGCGCGCTACTTCCACGACGCGGCACGCAGGATGCGCGGGCATGAGTTCTATCGCCTTGCGCTGACCCGCATTGGCAGGCATGCTGCCCAACCAGCGCTGCGGGTTGCGCGGCCGGTCGTTCGACCGCGCGAACCGTGAGCCACGCAGTCCAGATTCGCACCGCGACCCCCGAGGACCTCCCGGTCCTCGAGCGCGAACTCCCCCTGGCCACGCCCACGCGCCACCGGGAATGCCTCGCGCAGCAGGCGTGGCGCATCTCGAGCAGCTCGCCACCGCGCGCGGGAAGCTCCGCATCGGGCTCGGGGTCGCGCGCGCGAACTCGAGAGCCCGTCAGCTCTACGAGCGTCTTGGCTACGGCGACGTCGGGGCTCCCCGCTACATCGACCGCTGGCACTGGATCGACGCATCCGGCAAGCACCACGTCGAGGAAGATCCGTGTGTGTTTCTCGTCAAACGGCTGGCGGCGGTCTGACCACGCGCCGCAGCTGACGCCGAGCAGGCGTCGTCAGGGGGAGGCGTTCGTATGTGTCGAAACATCAAGACGCTGCACAACTTCAGGCCGCCTGCCTCGGACGAAGAGATCCGCGCCTCTTCTCTCCAGTTCGTACGGAAGTTGAGTGGCTTCACGAGGCCCTCCAAAGCAAATGACCTGGCCTTCACGCGCGCCGTGGACGAGGTGGCAGAGGCAGCGCGGAAGCTCCTCGACTCGCTCGTGACGAGTTCTCCACCGCGCGATCGCGACGTGGAAGCTGCAAAGGCCCGTGCCAGGGCGGCGGGGCGCTTCCGAGCGACGCCATGATCCCTGTCCGTGAACCCGGCTGCCAGTGTGGCGCCGTACGCTATCAGGTCGAGGGCGACCCGCTCGCCGTCGTGATCTGCCTTTGCACGGAGTGCCAACGGCAGTCAGGGAGTGCCTTCGGGATGAGCTTCGCGGTCCGTAGGCAGCAACCCATGTGAGCGGGTCAGGGTGCGGGCGGCGCGAGCTTCGCCTCCACCCGCGCGAGCTGCTGGCGCAGCGCCGGGGCGCTCGGCTCGTCCGGGTGCTCGTCGATCACCCGCCGGAGCTCGCCGGCGGCGCGGTCGAGACGTCCCAGCCGCTCGTAGGCCGCCGCGAGGCCGACGCGGTTCTCGACCACGTAGATGCTGCGGCTCGTCTGCGCGAGCGCCCGTTCGAAGGCAGCGGCCGCTTCCTCGTGCCGTCCGAGCGCGAGCTGGCACCGTGCGATGCCCATGGGGAGCTCGGCGCGCAGATCGAAGAACTCGTCGAAACCCTCGGCGTTCTGCGGGGCAGGAGTTTGCTCGAGCCGCTCGAAGATGGCGAGTGCCTCGGCGGGCTTGCCGTTCCGCAGCAGATTCCAGGCTTGCTCGAGGTCGACGATGTGCGTGAAGTCGCCGCCAGGATAGCGCGCGCGCAGCGTCTCCAGGGCTGCGCTGGTTGCTGCGAAGCGTCCCTGCTCGAGCAGGCTGCGTGCCGCGAGGTACTGGTAGATGTCGGTGAAACCCTGGTCGCCGGTCTGGGCGAGGTCGGCGAAGGTATCGGGCATGTTGGCGTCGCCGTCGGCGTAGCGCTTCAGGTAGTGGGCCAGCCGGGCGTAGGCGGGCACGGTGTCCCGCACCGACCCCAGCATGCGTGCGAAGGCGCGCACCGTCTCCATCGGCTCGCCGTGCGCCCAGTGGATGCGCGCGATCAGCGCATGCGCCAGCGGCACGAATTCGCTGTCGGGCTGCTCGTGCACCATGCGCTCGAAGGCCGCCATCGCGCCAGGGAGGTCGCCCTGGTCCATACGGGCCAGGCCGTCGCCCAGCGCCGGGGCTTGCGCTCCGAGGTAGGGTGCATACTGCTTCAGCAGATCACGCAGGCCGGCCAGCGCGCCGGTGGCGTCACCGCTCCGGAGCCGGCTCCGGGTCAGGTTCCATTGCGCCGGACCGGCGACCGGTCCGCCAGGATCCTGGGCCACCACCCAGGCGAACCC
>JBKPDC010000250.1:0-3827 GCA_046727715.1 Thermodesulfobacteriota bacterium | reverse complement strand
CTGGCGCCGCCCCGGGCTCGCCCGGTCGTTGGTGATCGTTGCGTCGTGTGTGAGCCGCGAGCCGGCGGGCTTCCAACCCGCTGACGTCTGCACTAGGAGCACCGTCGTGACGCAGGAGAGCTCGGCGCCCCAGGGGGCTCGGACCGTCCTCACCACCGAGGAGACGCGCCACCTCCTCGAGACGATGGTCCTCGCCCCGATGCGGCTCGCCCGCCTGGCGCTGCCGCACATGCGCGCCGCGGGCGGCGGGCGCCGAACGTAGTCCGTTGGGAAAGTCAGCTCATTTGAGACACTAGCGCCCCGCGCGCGCGAGCGCCGCGTGACGTGTACAGATGCGTACAGGTCACGGTCGGCTCCTCGCGCGCACCCCGATGGTGGTGAGCGCGCGCTTGGCTACGAAGGTGAAGCGACTCACCTCCCCGTGGAGGCGAAGGCCGCGGCTGTCCTCCCGGGACAATGGCGTCTCGAGCGCCGTCATGCCGTGCACCCCGAGCGGACGCTGCGGCGGGAAGTGGAGTCGGGCGCCGGTTCGGACGCGCACTCGAAGCGGCGCGTTGGTCGGCTGATAGACCCGCAACACGAGCGTGTCCGGATCTTCTGTTCCCGCCTTCGCCGCCGTGATGATGGCTTCCGGCGGTGCGACGGAGGCCAGGGAAAACGCCCGCGGGAGGCTGCCCCCCGGCCGCCCGATCGTGGCGAACGCCGGCGTCTCGAAGGCCAGCGCTTCGCGAAGCTGCGTCCCCGATCGCGGGTTCCGGATGCCCGTCGGGATGCGCACCGCGTAGGACACGGCGACGGTGTGCGCATCGGTGCCCGCTGCCCCATAGAAGTCGCACCGCTCCTGCTGCGCGTTTCGCCAGAGGGCGCCGACCACCACGCCCTCGCGGCGCACCGCCCACGCCGGGACGCCGGCATGGAAGATCGCGAGGCGGGCCCTCCCGTGGAACTGCGGCACGAGAAAGTCGTGGGTCGCCTCGAAGGTGAGGTGCCCGGCGCGCTCGGGTCGCTTTCGGTCCCAGTGGTACGCGGTCCCGTGGAGGAGTCGGTCGATCGGCCCGGTGACCGGAAACTGCACCATCATCGACGTCCCGGGGGCCGCCGAGCCCGTGGAGATCATGCGCAGAAACGGCTCGCCCGCGACGAGTTGGTACTCCTTCTGGAACGGCCTCCCGTCGACCGTCGTCTCGGCCACGAAGCGCGCGCGCAATGGCCCGTGTTCCACTGCCGTGCCCCCGGCACCGAGGACCACCCCAGGCTGAGGTTGAAGGTTGCACCCCGGCATCTCGTTGCCGAAGCGGTAGAGGCCCCCGTCGTCGGTGTACGGCACGAAGGCATTCCCCACCGCTCCCGGCGGGATGAGTTCCTGGCCAGAACGCTTGTCGACGAGGGAGACGATGCCCCATCCCGCATCCTGGCGGAGTGTCGCGCGGAGGTTCGCGTTCTCGAGGACGGCCGCGGTCCCATCGGACGTGACCGCAAGCGACACGCGTTCCGCGGCGGCGGGCGCCGTCAGCGCCCGATCCTCCGTCGCATAGCCCAGGCTCGGCAGGCGCGCGAGGAACAGACGGCCCCCTTCGGCGGACGCTTGATCGCCGCTGCGGCGGGGGGCGGTCGTCGTGTCGGGGCCGGGGACCTCGACGAGCCCGCGGCGCGCAAAGCCGAGCGGGTTGAAGACCACCACGGTCGTGGCCGCGTCGGACGGGCGCGGCCGGATGGCGGCCGCAATCTCGGCGCACGCCCTCGTACGTGCGGTCTCACCCTGCGCGAGGGCGGTGGTGAGCCGCGGGAGCTGTTCGGTCTCGTACACGGGATCGAGCGCCGTGCCGGTGATGAAGTCGTGATGGTTGCCCGGCACGAGGGTCGTCCACCCGGCGTGGATCTCCGCCGTGCGGGCGCTCACCTGCTCGCGCCAGGCGTTCGGGTCGCGCCGTCCCGTCGCGTCCGCAATCGCCCCGAATGTCTCCGCGGCGAGCAGCGCCTGCGTCGCGCGGAGGTGCGTGCCCTTGAGCAGCGGTCGCGTGGCGTAGAAGCCGGTCCAGTAGGGCGTCGGGTCGAATCGGCGAGCGGGGAGCGCTGCGCGATGGGCGTGCAGGAGCTGGACGTAGTGATCAAAGGTCGCCGCCACCGCCCACACGCCGGTCCGGGCGTACGATTCCGCGTTCCAGGCCGCCACCACGTCGAGCAAGTCGGGTCTCGGGCGGGCGAAGTCGCAGCCGATCGGGATGAAGAGGTACGGCGTCCGCGCGGCCGCGCCGTCGATGGTGACCAGCCGTTCCAGCGCGGCCGTCGACGGGCGGCCCGGCACCGGCCCGAGGGCGAAATCTCCCTGGCAGTAGCCCCCGGGCATCCAGTGTGCCAGGACCTCTGAGCCATCCGCCGCGCGCCAGCGGAAGTCGAGTCCATCGTGCAGCAACGTCGCCGCGATGGATCCGGGGACGGGCGGTTGAAAGCCGAGCGATCGCGCGGCGGAGTCGACCCCCGGCACCCGACCGAACCCGACGCTGGCGAGCCCCATGGCCTCCAGCACGATCGGCAACTGGGCGTCCAGGCCGAAATCGTCCGGCAGCCACGCCGCGCGGATGGGGAGGCCGAGCGTCGCGTCCACCCAACGCTTCCCGACGAGATAGTCCCGAATAAAGGACTCGCCGGGCGGGAGCAGACTGTCCGGTGACGTGACGCCCCCGCCCACGATGCGTAGGTCATGGCCCACGGCATGCAGCGACTCCAAGAGCTCCGGATGCGCCTGGACGAAGCGCGCGAGATAGCCCATCTCCGCCACCGAGTAGTAGTAAGGAACTCCCGACCCATGGAATTGGGTCATCAGGCCGACCGCCTCCGACAAGATCGTGTCGACCGGGCCCGGAAGCAGGAACAGGAAGGGATCGACGAGGGGACCCGCGAAGTAGTCTTCGAACGTGTGACGCCAGTCCCAGTCCAGATGGGACGACTGGCTGATGATCACCACCCGGCGCGCGTCAGGCGGGATCCCGAGTTCCTTGCGCAGGCACTCCTCGCTCGCCGGGGTGGTGCCCGGATCGGGGCAGCCGACGGTGCTCCCGTCACCGTGCGCGGCGGCGGGAGCATCGCTCGCCAGGAACGCCACCAGCGCCAGGAGGCGGAGCGCAGGGCACCGACGGCAGATCATGCAGTCCAGAGGGCAGACATGTGGCCGAACCTAAGGGTGGCCTGCGCCTGGCGTCAAGGCGTTTCGTCCGTCGACAACGTCATCGACGAGGTCAGCGGCGCGCCCCGCGGGCGCCTTCGTGGACAGGTCGAATGGACTTGACGAAAGGGACCACGGCTGAGCTGCTCCTTGGTGAGCCACCATGCCGCGCGACGATCTGTCATCGAAGACGTGGTGCTGACCGCGTCTCACCACCGCGACGGCGACCACCGGCCGCCTGTGACGGGCTTGCTCGGGTCGATATTCTGCCAGTCGATCTTCTCCCGCCGCCGACCGAGGTTCACAGCGACAATTTCCCCGCCGCCGGTGTTCCGCACGGCTTCGAGCGCGGCACCCGCCACCGCATTCGCCAAGTCGTCATGCCCGCCCGGCGGATGATCGATCGAATCCTTCCGACCGCGGGCCGTGCGTCGCTCCAGGGAGAGGAATTGCGCGTGCAACCGGGGCAGATCAGGCAACTCGAGGCGGCCGGAGTTCAGGAGTGTCAATGGACGGCATCTGTTGTGCTTGCGCTGCCGCAGCCGCGCCGGGTGCAGCTCGGTACCCCACGGCAGAACTCTTCAGCTCGTCTCGTCCTTTCTCGCGCCCTCCGTGCCACCATCCGGCCTCGGCGCTTGGCGAGCCGGGGCCGGCGGCTCGACCT
>JBKPDC010000249.1:0-4481 GCA_046727715.1 Thermodesulfobacteriota bacterium | reverse complement strand
CAGGTCGTCGAGCGACATGTTGTCGAGCAGGATCAGATCGGGCGCCGTGGCCGCGGCGCGCTCGACCTCCGCGAGGGTCCGGCACTCGACCTCCAGCGGCAGATCGGGCCAGTGCGTGCGCGCGGAGCGCACCGCGGCGTCGAAGTCGCCGCCGCCGAGGGTCAAGTGGTTGTCCTTGATCAGGATGGCGTCGTCCAGGGCCAGGCGGTGGTTCGTCCCGCCGCCGGTGCGCACCGCGTACTTCGCGAGCACGCGCATCCCGGGGACGGTCTTGCGCGTATCGCGGACGACGAGGTCCGTTTCCCCGACGCGCTCGACGTAGCAGCGCGTCAGGGTCGCGATGCCGCAGAGGTGCTGCAGCAGGTTGAGCGCCAGGCGTTCGCCGGCGAGCAGCGTGCGCGCCCGCCCCTGGACGGTGGCGACGATGTCGCCCGGCCGGGCCAGCGCCCCCTCCGCGGCGAGCACGCGGCATTCCACCTTGCCGATGCGGCTGAAGACGCGTTCGAGGAGCGGCAGCCCGCACACCACGAGATCCTGGTTGGCGAGGAGGCGCCCCCGGGCGCGCATCGCCTTCGGCACGGTCGCTTCCGACGTCCGGTCGCCGGCGCCGAGGTCCTCCGCGAGCGCCAGCGCGATCAGGGCGGCAACGTGCGGATGGTCGAACGGCGCGTCCGTGGTCAGCCCTCCTGCGCGGGGGCAAACGTGATGTCGCCGACCTCGACCGCGCCGTCGGCGAGCGCGGCACGCGGCTCGAGCGCGTGGCGCGAGACGCGGGCCGACGCGAGCACGTCGTCCAGCACGGGCTCGAGGTAGGCGAGCGTGGCGGGGTTCGCCGCGAGCGTCACCCTGGCGACCGGCCGTCCCACCGACACGCCGCCCTCCGACTTGGCCTTGTTGATCGCCGTCAGGCACGCGACCGCAACGTCGAAGCAGCCGGGGTCCGCCGGCACCTGGACGCCGGCGAAGTCGTCCGGCCCCGGCCAGGGCGCGCGGTGGATGCTCGGCTGGCCGGTCTCGTCGGCGAACGCCCAGGACCACACCTCCTCGGTGATGTACGGCAGCGTCGGTGCGAACAGCCGTAGCAGCACCGACAGCCCGAGGCGCAGCGCGGCGATCGCCGAGCCGCTGTCGGCCTCGCGCGCCCGCACCTTCACCAGCTCGAGGAAGGTATCGGTGAAGTCGTGCCAGAAGAACGACTCTGTCTCGGCCAGCGCCTGCGCGTACTCGAAGTCCTCCAGCAACGCCGTCACGCGCTCGACCAGCGCGCGGAGACGATGCACGAAGGCGCGATCGAGCTCGACCGTGATCGGCGCCACGTCGCCCGCCTGCCCGAGGACGAACTTGCCCGCGTTGAAGAGCTTGGTGACGAGGCGCCTGCCGACCTTGAGCACCTTCTCGTCGAAGGCCGTGTCGGTGCCGAGCCGGGCGCTGGCCGCCCAGTAGCGCAGGCCGTCCGCGCCGTACTGCTCGATCAGGTGCATGGGCGTCACGACGTTGCCCTTGCTCTTCGACATCTTCTTGCGGTCGGGATCGAGGATCCAGCCCGACACCGCGACGTGCCGCCACGGGACGGTGTGCTCGTGCAGGAGCGCCTTCACGATCGTGTAGAACGCCCAGGTGCGGATGATCTCGTGGCTCTGAGGCCGGAGGTCGGCGGGAAAGAGCTTCCGGTGCCGCGCGGGATCCAGGAGCCAGCCGGAGCTGATCTGCGGCGTCAGCGAGCTGGTGAACCAGGTGTCGTAGACGTCGGTCTCGGCGGTGAAGCCGCCGGGCTGGTCGCGCCGATCAGCAGTGTAGCCCGGGGGCACGTCCACGGTAGGGTCGACGGGGAGGGTCTCCTGGTCGGCCACGATCGGGTTCGCGTAGTCGGGGGCCCCCTGGGCATCGAGGCGGTACCACACCGGGAACGGGGGCCCGAAGAAGCGCTGGCGGCTGATGCACCAGTCGACGTTCAGGTTCTCGGTCCAGTTGCGGAAGCGGAGCCGCATGAAGTCGGGGTGCCAGCGGATGGCGTCGCCCATGCCGAGGATCTGGTCCTTCTTGTCGAGGATGCGCACGAACCACTGGCGGCTGGTGACGAACTCGAGCGGGCGGTCGCCCCGCTCGTAGTACTTGACGGCGTGCTCGACCGGTTGCGGCTCGCCGCGCAGCGGCGCCTCGCGGCCCGACGCGGCGTGCGCCGGGTCGCGCAGCAGCTCGACGATCGCCTGCCGCGCGCCCGAGACCGTCTTGCCGGCGATCGTGCGGTACGCGGCATTGGCTCGTTCGGGGTCGAGACTCTCCCAGCCGGGCGTGCCGAACGTGACGGACACGAGCCGCCCGTTCCGGCCCACGACCTGCCGCAGCGGCAGCCCGTGCTCGCGCCACCAGCCGACGTCGGTGGCGTCGCCGAAGGTGCAGACCATCAGGATGCCCGTCCCCTTCTCGGGGTCGGCCAGCTCGCTCGGGAAGATCGGCACCGGGACCCGGAAGATCGGCGTCACGGCGCGCTTCCCGAAGAGCGGGCGGTAGCGGGCGTCATCGGGATGCGCGGTGACGCCGACGCAGGCGGCGAGCAGCTCGGGCCGCGTGGTCGCGACCACGAAGCCGCCGTCCTGCGCCTCGATCCCGAACGCGACGTTGTGGAAGGCTCCGCGCGTCGGGCGGTCGTCCACCTCGGCCTGCGCCACCGCGGTCTGGAAGTCGACGTCCCACATCGTCGGCGCCTCGACGCTGTAGACGTGGCCTTTCTCCCACAGGTCGCGGAAGCTCAGCTGCGCGAGCTGGCGGCAGCGCGCGTCGATGGTCGAATACTCCTCACGCCAGTCGACCGAGAGGCCGATGCGGCGCCAGAGTGCCTTGAAGACCTCCTCGTCTTCGCGGGTCAGCTGGAGACACAGCTCGATGAAGTCCGGCCGCGACACGACGCGCGGCGGCCCCTTCAGCTCGGCGGCGGTCGGGGGCTCGAGCCGCAGCCCGGGGACGCTCGGCGCCTTCGGGTCGCAGCGCACGTGGAAGTGGTTCTGCACCCGCCGCTCGGTGGGCAGGCCGTTGTCGTCCCAGCCCATGGGGTAGAAGACGTTGCGGCCCCGCATGCGCTGGTAGCGCGCGATGACGTCGGTCTGGGTGTAGCTGAAGACGTGGCCCACGTGCAGGGAGCCCGAGACGGTGGGCGGCGGCGTGTCGACCACGAACGTCTCGGCCCGATCCCGGCCCGGGTCGTAGGCGTGCACGCCGAGCCGGTCCCACGCCTCCTGCCAGCGTACCTCCGCCGCGGCGGCGTCGAAGTGCTTGGGCAGGCGGCTCGGGTCGATGCTGCGTATCCGGGGCATCGGCCGAGGGATAGCAGACGGCCCCCGCGGCACGAAAGAACGCAGGGAGGAGCGGGCCCGACTGGCCGCCCTGTATGGCGCAGGGGGCGCGACCGCCCTCCTCGCCGATCTGGGCGTTCCCCGGTCGTGAGCCACCTGGCGGCAGGTCGGGCGAACGAATCACTTCCCGCCCGCCACGCCGGCATGGTACCCCGTTACTGCGTCCATCCAACCACGATGAGCCAATCCACCGCCGAGATCCGCCACCTGTCGACACGCGAGCTGCTCGTGCGGCGGGTCCGCATCGTGCTGGGTTTCTGCATCCTCGGGGGCGTGGTCTTCGGGGCGCTCGATCTGTCGACCTGGCGTCCCGAGATGCTGCCGACGTTCGCGGGCAAGCTCGTCGGCATGAGCCTGGCGGCCATCACGATCGTGGTCATCGGCCAGCAGTGGGTCGTCCCCCGCACCTGGGCGATCGCCGTCTTCGTGGTCTCGGTGTGCTACGTCGTCACCGCGGCCGATCGCATGCTGCTTCCCGACCACGAGTACCAGACGACCGCCCTGCTCTTCGTGGGCGCCGCGATGACGACGAGCGTCATCGTGCCCTGGGGGGTCACGGGGCAGCTCATGACGGTCGCCGTCGGAGTCCTCTGCATGCTGGCCGCGGTGTTCACCCACGACGGCAGTCTGCGGGCCATGGCGAGCGACCCGGCCGCGGCGGTCGTCATCTCGTTCCTGCTTTCCCTGGGCGCGGCGCGCGAGGTGGAGCGCTACCGGCTCGGTCACCGCCGCGAGCTGCTCGAGCGCCGGCGCGCCGAGGCCAAGGTGCGCCGGCTGGCGCAGCGTCTGGAGCAGCGCGTGGCCGAGCGCACGGTGGCACTGCAACAGGCCCACGAGTCGCTCCGCCAGCACCAGGCGGAGCTCGCCCACGTGCTGCGCCTGCACACGATGGGCGAGATGGCGGCCGCCCTGGCGCACGAGATCAATCAGCCGCTCTGCGCGATCACCAACTACGCCCAGGGCGGCGTGCAGCGGCTGCGCGGCGGCACGGTCGATCCGACCATGCTGCGGCTGGCGTTCGAGGCGATCGCCCGCGAGGGCCTGCGCGCGGGCGAGATCCTGCGCGGCATCCGCAACCTCGTGCAGCGCGAGACCGCCGTCAGCGAGGGCGTCGACGTGAACGCGCTCGCC
>JBKPDC010000248.1:0-5484 GCA_046727715.1 Thermodesulfobacteriota bacterium | reverse complement strand
GAGGTGGACTGGAAGATGGACCCGCGCGTCTCGAGGCGCTCGCGGAGCGTTTCCGCGTTCACCAGGTTGCCGTTGTGGGCGATGGCGAGCGCACCCTGCGCCCACTCCACCACGAACGGCTGGCAGTTCTTGAGGACCGTGGACCCCGACGTCGAGTAGCGGTTGTGGCCGATGGCGAGGCGTCCCTCGAGCCGGGAGAGGATGTCCTGCGTGAACAGATCGGCCACCAGCCCCATGCCGCGGTGCGCGATCAGCGCCTCGCCGTTCGACGCCACGATGCCGGCGGATTCCTGCCCGCGGTGCTGCAGCGCGTACAGCGAGAGGTAGGCGAGCGTCGCCGCCTCGGGGTGGCCGTACACCCCGACGACGCCGCACTCGTCGTGGAACTTGTCCACCATGTGTCCCCGACTGGCCAGTCTACAGGAGGGCCCCGGTGGAGTACACGCGGCCCCCGGTCACCCGCCGATGCGTCGCTCGAGTGTGCGCCGCCAGCGCTCCCGGGCCGATTCGACCGGCAGGTCGATCAGCCCTTCGATCACCACGCTGTGCCCACGCACCTCGCCCAGCACCTGCAACGGCACTTCCTCCCGCCGGGCGAGATCCCGGAGCCGGCTCAGATTGCGCCGGCGCAGCGAGAGCAGCATCCGCGACTGGCTCTCCCCGAAGAGCACCGCGTCGGTCCGCAGGCCTCCGTCCAGCTCGAGCGTCACGCGCACGCCGAACCGCTGGCCGCCAAAGGAACACTCCGCCAGCGCCACGGCCACGCCGCCCTCTCCCACGTCGTGCGCCGAGCGCAGGAGACGCTCGTGCGCCGCGTCGAGCACGAGACGATGGAGCCGCTTCTCGGCTTCGAGATCGATCCACGGCGGTGTGCCGCGCACCTGCCGGTGGGTCACCGCCAGGTATTCGCTGCCGCCGAGCTCCTCGCGCGTCCGACCGAGGAGCACGATGGCGTCCCCCTCGGCTTTCCACCAGGGCGTCACCATCGTGTCGACGTCGTCGAGGAGCCCCACCATCGCGATGGCCGGCGTGGGCGGGATGTTCTGGCCGTCGGTCTCGTTGTAGAAGCTGACATTGCCGCTCACCACCGGCGTGCCGAGCGCGAGGCAGGCGTCCCGGATGCCGGCGATGCCCTGCTGGAACTCCCACATCACGTCCGGGCGTTCCGGGTTCCCGTAGTTCAAGCAGTCGCTCACCGCGAGCGGGCGCGCGCCGACGGCGACGCAGTTGCGTGCCGCCTCCACCACGGCCAGGACCGCCCCGAGATACGGGTCGAGCAGGCCGTAGCGATGGTTGCAGTCGACCGTGAGGGCGAGCGCGCGCCGCTTGCCCTCGACGCGGACGACCGCCGCGTCGGCGCCGGGCCGCAGCACCGTGTTGCCGCCGACGAACTGGTCGTACTGGCGGTATACCCACTCCCGCGAGCACAGGTTGGGGCTCTCGAGCAGCGCGAGCAGCGTCGCGCCCAAGTCGTCCGGCTGCCGCACGGTCTGGAGGTCGAGGCGCTGCAGCTCCTCGAGCCGCGCCGGCTCTTCCGCCGATCGGCGATACCCGGGCGCCGAGTCGGTGAGCGCCGCGACCGGGAGGGCGCACACTTCCGAGCCCCGCCAGCGAGCCCGGAAGAGGCCGTCGTCGGTGACCCGCCCGATCACCTCGGCCTGGAGGTCCCAGCGCGCGAAGATGGCGCGCACTGCGTCCTCGCTCCCCGCGCGGGCCACCAGGAGCATCCGCTCCTGCGACTCCGAGAGGAGGATCTCGTACGGCGTCATGCCTTCTTCACGCAGCGGCACGGCGTCGAGGTCGAGGGCCACGCCCGCGCCGCCACGCCCGGCCATCTCGAGCGAGCTGCTCGTGAGGCCGGCGGCACCCATGTCCTGGATGGCGACGACGTGGTCGGTCTTCATGAGCTCGAGGCACGCCTCGAGGAGCAGCTTCTCCGCGAACGGATCGCCTACCTGGACCGCCGGGCGCTTCTCGGGCGCCGCGGCGTCGAGCGCCGCCGAGGCCAGCAGGCTGGCGCCGTGGATGCCGTCGCGCCCCGTGCGCGAGCCGACGTAGATCACCGGGTTGCCGGGTCCCGCGGCCGAGGCCCGAAACAGGCGGTCGGCCGGTGCGATGCCGATGGTGAACGCGTTCACCAGGATGTTGCGCTCGTAGCCCGGGTCGAACACCACCTCGCCGCCGACCGTCGGCACGCCGATGCAGTTGCCGTAGTGGCCGATGCCGCCGACCACGCCGCGCACCAGGTACGGTGTGCGCGGGTGATCGATGGAGCCGAAGCGCAGCGAATCGAGGATGGCGATGGGGCGCGCGCCCATGGTGAAGACGTCGCGCAGGATGCCGCCGACTCCCGTCGCCGCGCCCTGAAAGGGCTCGACGAACGACGGGTGGTTGTGGCTCTCGATCTTGAAGACCGCGGCCAGGCCGTCGCCGATGTCGACGGCGCCGGCGTTCTCGCCCGGGCCCTGGAGGACCTGCGGCCCGTGCGTGGGCAGCTGGCGGAGCAGCGCGCGGGAGCTCTTGTACGAGCAATGCTCCGACCACATGACGCCGAAGACCCCGAGCTCCTCGAAGGTGGGCTCGCGGCCGAGCAGCGCGACGACGCGCGCGTACTCCTCGCGGGTGAGGCCCTGCTCGGCGGCCAGCTCCGCCGTGACGGCGGGCGTCCGGGCGGGCATCAAGGTCCGGGAACCACGGTCGGCTCGCGCCGCGCGCCCGCCTGCCGCATGCCCAGCCATGCCTGCACGGAGCGGAACAGCATGAGGCCGTCTTCGCCGCCCGCGAGGCGATCGACGGCATGCTCGGGATGCGGCATGAGGCCGACGACGTTGCGCCCCGGGTTGCAGACACCGGCGATGTTGGCGAGCGAGCCGTTGGGGTTGGCCTCGGGCACCGAGCGCCCGGCGCGGTCGGCGTAGCGGAACACCACCTGGCCGTTGGCCTCGAGCGCCGCGATCGTGGCCTCGTCGGCGACGTAGCACCCCTCGCCGTGCTTGATGGGAATGTCGAGCAGCTGGCCACGACGACACCCGTAGGTGAACGGCGTCTCCGAGGTCTCGACGCGCACCGTGACCACCTCGCAGACGAACTTGCGGCCGCGGTTGCGCACCAGCGCGCCGGGCAACAGCCCGGCTTCGCAGAGAATCTGGAAGCCGTTGCAGATGCCGAGCACGAAACCGCCGGCTTCGGCATGTCGCGCGACCGCCCCCATGACCGGCGAGAAGCGCGCGATGGCGCCGCAGCGCAGATAGTCGCCGTACGAGAAACCACCCGGCAGGACCACGCAGTCGACGCCCTGGAGGTCGGTGTCCTTGTGCCAGAGTGCCACGCCGTCGTCGCCGAGCGTACGCTCGGCCACGCGCAGCATGTCGCGGTCGTCGTTCGATCCGGGAAAGGTCACCACGCCCCAGCGCATCATCCGGCTCCTTCGACGATCTCGAGGCGGAAATCTTCGATCACGCCGTTCGCGAGCAGTTGCTCGCACATGGCCTGGACGCGGCTGGTGGCGGCAGCCCGGTCGACCTCGCGCAGTCGCAGCTCGACGTACTTGCCGACCCGCACCTCACCGACCTCCGGAAAGCCCAGGGCGTGCAACGACTGCTGCACGGCCTTCCCCTGGGGATCGAGGATGCCCCGCTTCGGGGTGACCGTGACGCGCGCCAGGATGCCCGTCGGTTGTCCGCTCGTCTGGGCGGCCATCAGGCCGCGACCCCGCAGATACGACGGGCGGCCTCCTGGTAGGCCTCCTCGACGCCGCCCAGGTCGCGGCGGAACCGGTCCTTGTCGAGCTTGTGGCCGGTGGTCTTGTCCCACAGGCGGCAGGTGTCGGGGCAGATCTCGTCGGCGACGAGCAGCCGGCCATGGTGGCGGCCGAACTCGAGCTTGAAGTCCACCAGCACGATCTGGCGGGCCTCCAGGTACGGGCGGAGGATGGCATTCACCCGCAGCGCCGTTGCGTTGATCGCCGCCAGCTCTTCCGGCGTGGCGAGCCGCAACAACCGGATGTGCCAGTCGTTGAGCAGGGGATCGCCCAGTGCGTCGTCCTTCAAGTAGTGCTCCAGGATGGGCTCCGGGAGCACCTCGCCTTCCGGACGCCCGAGCCGGGCGGCCAGGCTGCCCGCGATGACGTTGCGCACCACGACCTCGATCTTCACGATCTGACAGGCGCGTACGAGCATGTCGCGTTCCGACAGCCGTTCCACGAAGTGCGTGGCCACTCCCTCGCGTTCGAGCAGCGTGAAGAGCACCTCGGAGATGCGGTTGTTGATGATCCCCTTACTCGAGATGGTACCCCGCTTCTGCGCATTGAACGCGGTGGCGTCGTCTTTGAAGTGCTGGATCAGGCGGTCCTGATCGGGTGTGCGATAGACCTGCTTGGCTTTGCCCTCGTAGAGAAGGTCACCGCGATCCATCGCCGTCCTCCAGCGCCCGCGAGAACAGGAGGTCGATATGCCGCAGCGCGTGCCGCATGTCAAAGAGACGGGCGAGCTCCGCCGCGGGAATGTGGCGCGTGATCTCCGGATCGGCGGCGAGGCGGCGCGCGAGATCGTCGCCGGCGAGCGCGTGGCGCTGCACGAGGCGATAGGCATCGTCGCGGCGGACACCGCGGCGCACCAGCGCCAGCAGCACCTGCTCGGAGCACACCGCCCCGCCGAGGCGTGCCAGGTTGGCCGCCATCGCGTCCGGCCGCACCTCGAGATCCTGCACCACGCCCGTGAGGCGTGCGAGCATGAAATCGAGCACGATCGTGGCATCGGGCGCGATCACGCGCTCGACCGACGAGTGACTGATGTCACGCTCGTGCCAGAGCGCCATGTTCTCGAGTGCCGCCAGCGCGTAACCGCGCACGAGCCGGGCCAACCCGGACACGTTCTCGACGAGGATGGGATTGCGCTTGTGGGGCATCGCCGACGAGCCCTTCTGGCCGCGTCCGAACGGCTCCAGCACCTCCCCAACCTCCGTGCGCTGGAGATGGCGGATCTCCGTCGCGATGCGCTCGCACGTCCCGGCCAGGACCGCCAGTCGGCTGAAGAACTGGGCGTGGCGGTCGCGCGGGACCACCTGCGTGGCGATCGGCTCCGGCGCGAGGCCCAGACGCCGACACACGCCGCTCTCGACCTCGGGCGGGTTGTTGGCGAACGTCCCGACGGCGCCGGAGAGCTTCCCGTGCGCGACGAGCGTGCGGGCGTCGGCGAGCGCGCGCCGGCCACGGCCCAGCTCGGCATACCATCCCGCGCACTTGAGGCCGAACGTGATCGGCTCGGCATGGATGCCGTGCGTGCGGCCGATCATCAGGGTGTGCTTGTGCCGCTCGGCCTGCGCGCGCACGGCGGTGCGGAGCCGGTCCACCCCGGCCAGCAGCAGGTCGGCGGCGTCGCGCAGCTGCATGGCGAACGCGGTGTCCACGACGTCGCTCGACGTGAGGCCGAGGTGCAGGAAGCGCCCCTCGTCCCCGAGCTTCTCGGACACCGACGACACGAAGGC
>JBKPDC010000247.1:0-33657 GCA_046727715.1 Thermodesulfobacteriota bacterium | reverse complement strand
CGACCTCAGGCCGGCCGAGGGGCGGCGCCTCGCCAAGGTGATCAACTACGGCATCGTCTACGGCATGGGACCAGGGCGAGCGGCCCGCGAGCTGGGTGTGCCGGTCGCCGAGGCAGAGTCCTACATCGCCGGCTATTTTGCGCGCTATTCCGGCGTGCGCCGGTTCGTCGACGAGACGATTGCCGCGGCCCGCGAGCGCGGATACGTCACCACGGTGCTGGGGCGCCGGCGGTATCTGCCCGAGCTGGGCGCACGGGATCCGGCCGTACGGCAGTTCGCCGAGCGCGCGGCCACCAACACGCCGATCCAGGGCTCGGCCGCCGACCTGATCAAGCTCGCCATGCTCGAGGTGTCGCGCCGGCTGCGGACCGCGGGGCTGCGCGCGCAGATGCTCCTGCAGGTGCACGACGAGCTGGTGCTCGAGGCCCCCGAGGCCGAGGTCGGGGAGGTCGCGGCCCTGGTGCGCGAGGCGATGGAGGGGGTGTGGCCGCTGCGGGTGCCGCTCCGGGTGGATGTGCACTCGGGTGCGAATTGGGCGGAGGTCCACGCCTGAGGCCGTGCAGCTGCCGCTGAATACCCTTGGTCGCTGCCCGTCTGATAAGCGAACGTGCCGTGGGGCCTAGCGATGGGGAGCTCGTCCAGCGGGCTCGGGATGGCGACCGGGACGCCTTCCGCCAGCTGGTCGAGCGCTACCAGCGCAGGATCGCCACGCTCGCGCTCGGGATGCTGCGAAATCGAGAGGACGCGCTCGACGTGGTCCAGGAAACCTTCACCAAAGCCTACCAGAGCCTCGATCGGTTCAAGGGCGACGCCAGCTTCTACACCTGGACCTATCGCATCGCCGTGAACCTCTGCATCGACCAGCAGCGCCGCGACACCAAGCTTCCCCAGGCAAACCTCGAGCCCCGCCACGGCGAGCGTGGCGGGGAACGCGGCGAGGATCCGCTCGGCGGGCTGCCTGACCCGACCGAACAGGGCGATCCGTACCAGCGGGCGCGCGATGCCGAGATTGCCCGGGAGCTCAGTCGGGCGATCGCCGAGTTGACCCCCGAACATCGAGCGGTAATACTCCTCCGGGAAGTGGATGGGCTCTCCTACGAGGAGATTAGTCACGTGCTCGAGTGTCCGAAGGGAACCGTAATGAGCCGCCTCCACTATGCTCGCCGCCAGCTCCAGGAGCGTCTGCGCGGCCTGCGCTGACTGCGATGACCTGTTCCGACGTCGCGCAGCTCCTAGACGCGTTCGTAGACACCGAGCTGCCCCCATCACAGCTCCTCGACGTCGCCCGGCACGCCGCCGGCTGTTCCGTGTGTGACGTGGCCATCCGCGAGCTAGCCGCACTGCGGCAATCGGTGGTGGCGCTGGTCGAGCGCGAGTCGCGCGACCTCGATCTGTCCGGCGTGTGGCCGGCGGTCGCGGCGGCGATCCATCCGCCGGCGCGCCGACGCGCGCGGATCGTTGCGCTGCGCCGCGCCATACCCGCCGCTCCCGTGTGGGGCGCGCTCATGGCGCTCGCGGCGAGCGTGTTCGTCTGGCTGAGCGGGCCGTCCACGGAGCTGGCCACGCAGGTGGCGACCCAGGTCGCATCCGCGGACCGACGCGTGGCGCCGGCGCCGCGCACCGTCGCGGGGGCTCCTCCCGTCCGCGCGATGCGAGCTAGCAACCACGCCGACATCGATCGGCTGGCGGGGAAAGACATCGCGGTCCGCCGCGAACCGAAGAGCGGCACGACCATCATCTGGGTGAACCACGTCGCGGAGGCTCGCTGATGCGGGGCGCAGCGCTCGCGGCGTTCACGGGTGGCCTTCTGCTGCTGCCCGGCGCCGCCGGGGCCCAGAACCTCGCCGTCCAGGTCACCACGGTCCGGGCTGCCGAGCGCGGTCCGTGCGATCCCCAGCTCGAGGCGCTCCGCCCGCGGCTGCGGCGTCTCGCCGGGTATCGCGCCTACCAGCTCGTCGGCGACCAGCAGCGCCGCGTGTCGTGGCGCATCACCGAGGCCTTCGACCTAGGCGACGGTCGCACGCTGGTGCTGCTCCCCAAGGGCATGGAGGACCAGCGTGTGATGATGCAGGTCCGCCTGCTCGACGGCCGCCGGCGGCTGGTCGACACCAATGTGCGGCTGGTGAACGGCGGGACCATGGTGTTCGGTGTGGGCCGCGACGCCCGCGCCGGTAATGGCGCGCTCCTCATCCTCTTGCGCGCGGAGCACGAGCAGTGACGCGCAGCTGGCTCGAGGAGGTCGGCCGGCAGCTCCGCGGGGTGGCCGATGCGTTCTGGGGCGAGGTGCGTCGCGGTGAGCTCCTCCCGTTGCTTCAGCCGGTGCCGCCGTTCAACCAGCCCGGCTTCGTGTCGCCCGCGGTCGCGGTGGGCGGGCTGATCGCCGTTGTGCTGCTGTCTGGCATGGCGCTGGCGGGACTCGGAGCCTTGATGCTGGCCCTCCTCGGCCTCTACCTCGTGCTGGTCGAGCTGTTCGGCCTGTCGTTCGAGCTGCGCCCGCTCGGCTAGGACCGACCCGAGACGGAGTCTCGGCTCGGTCCCCCTAGTCTCCGATCGTCTCCCAGCGGACGTCCCAGAAGTCCGGCACGGGCGGGCGCAGCTCCGTGTGACCCCCGAAACAGGAGAAGCTCGGGCGGTGCCTGAGACGTTCCCGCACCAGGTGCAGGTGCTCCTCGAGCGTCTGTCCGGGCGCTGGCTCGCCGACATCGACGCGGCGCGTGCCGCCGCACTTGCGGCAGTGGATGTCGACCCGCACGCGGGCCTCAGGCCGACGTGCGCGCGGCGGCCCTGCTCGCCTCGCCCAGCTCTGCGGCGAAGAGCGCGTGGACCTGCGCGGTCAGCGTCTCGACGCTCTCGGTGGCGAAGCGGGCGTAGGGAATCTCTGGCAGCACCCGCACCCGGATCCGATGCCGGCCCTGGAGCACGAAGCCGCGCTTCGGCAGGGCGTCGGCCGTGCCCTCGACCACGATGGGCAGGAGCGGGATGCGTGCACGCTGCGCCAGGGTGAAGGCGCCATGCTTGAACGGTCTGAGCCGGCCGTCCGCCGACCGCGTGCCCTCGGGGAACATCATGATCGAGCTGCCCTCGACGATGCGCTCCTCGCAGGTCCGCATCATGCGCGCGATGCTCTCCGGATCACCGCGCCGCAGCTTCACGTAGCGGTTCAACGACATGTTCCAGCCGATGCACGGGATCTTGAACAGCTCGATCTTCGCCACCCACTTGAAATGAACGAAGAGGCGAAAGAGCACGAGGATGTCGAGCAGCGATTGGTGGTTCGCCACCATGACGTAGCTGGTGTCGCGGCGGATGTGCTCGCGACCCGCAATGGTCACCCGCCAGGCGGGATTGAGCCAGGTGTAGAGCGACGCCCAGAAGCAGGTGAACTGATGCAGCGCCGCCCGCCGCCGGTCGAAGGGCGCGGTCGCCGCCCAGAGCAGCAGCGCCACCGGAAAGCAGAGCAGCGAGCTGATCACCAGGAAGACCCAGAACAGGGTCGAGAGCAGGCGCCGGCCGAGCACGGCAGCTCAGGCCTGGGTTTCGCGCATGGCCGCCGCCAGGATGCGCGACGTGGACGGGCGCATGATGCGCGGGTCGACGTCGCGTCCCTCGAGCAACGCCTTGCGCACGTCCTTGCCGGAGATCGACACCGGCTTCTCGCCCGGATGGTTGTCGGTCAAGTCGACCCGCCCGATCGACTCGTAGAACGCGGCGAAGCCCACCTTCAGCGGCCGGATCTGCAGGTCGCCTTTCAGGGTGGAGAAGATCTCCTGGGCGTCGAAGTCGTCCCAGATCGCGCTGCCGTCGTGGTACGGGGCGTCGGCGTGCCTGCGGCCGATGATCAGATCGGTGAAGCCGAAGTTCTGCCGGTAGATGGCGTGCATCACCGCCTCGCGCGGGCCGCCGTAGAACATCTTGATGTCGAGGCCGAGCAGGATGACGCGGTCGGGCACCGACTCGCCGCGCGGACCCCACAAGCTCGGGTCGCTGTCGCCGTCGCCCAGCGCACGCGTCTGGATGAGCGCCTCGTAGGTGTCCATGCGGACGTCGGCGTGCACGTCGTCGCCCTTCGTCTCGCCGATCAGCGGGTTCAGGCACGCGCCCGCGTCCAGACCCTGCCGCAGCAGCGTTTCCAGGCCGTAGACCAGGGCGTACTCGTGGGCCCGGTGCAGTGGGTTGCGGGTCTGGAAGGCGACCACGCGCGCCCAGCCCTTCTGCCGCAGCAGCGCCCGCACCTCGCGTGGGGACAGGACGTACTTGCCGAACTTGGGGTGCTTCGGCTGCGGCCGGACCTGCAGCGTGCCGCCGAGCAGGTGCGTCTTGTCGGCGTCCCCCCGGAGCACCATGTCGGCACCCGGGTGGTCCGTGCGCTGGGTGCCGTAGACACAGCGCAGGTAATGCGGCTTGTCCCACTCGAAGAGGTCGCTCACGGTGAGCGTCGCGACGACCTGCCCGCCGTTGGTGAGAGCGACCGTGTCACCACGGCGAATCCTCGCGGCCAGCGCGCGGGTCACCGGGATGCTCAAGGGGATGCTCCAGGCGTAGAGGCGACCGTCACGCTCGATGACCATGTCGTCCAGCACGCGGTGATAGGTAGGGCCATCCATGGGGCCGGCGAGCGGCGAGAGGCCGCCGTCGCCGAAGCGGTAGACGCTGGACAGGTCCGCGTCCGACACGGGCACCCGGGTCATCTTGGCAGCGTCGGCAACCAGGCCGGCCTCTGCCGATGGAGCAACCATGCAGCTCGCGGGTTCGGTGAGGCCGCCGTGGGGAGGGATCAGGTCGGACATGAGGGCGCGTGGTCCTTTCGGGGGAATTGTGAGCGCGCGAGGTTAGGGGAATCGGGCCGCGGGCTCAACCCGACGCGGGCCGCCATTCATCGCACACGGCGCGTGCGTCTCGCCTGTTTTCCCAACGTCACTCACGCCGCCGCGCTGGTGGGCGTCGGCCGCGGCACGTTCCAGCAGGCGCTCCGGCGATCGCGCCCTTGTGCTGTCGCCGCGTCCGGACGGCGAGGTGCCGGGCGCCCGACGAGGACCATGGCTGCGGCGACGCGAACCAGAAAGGACGCGTGGTGTCTGGTCATGGTCTCACAGATGGGCGGCGTCGAACGAGTCGCTGATGTGCTTGACGCGCAGCCGGCGGCGGAAGCGGGCGAGCCCGCGGGCTGCGAGCGCGCCGAGGCGGGAGCGGGTGAGATCGTGCGCCGCGCGCGCGAGCCGCGCGCCGCGACCGCGATGCGCTTCCAGCGGGCTCACGCCGGCCGCCAGGTCGCCGACCCAGGTCATGTTGATGCGCTGTTCGCGCACGGCCCGGTAGAGGTGAGCGAGGACGCGGCCGACATCGGCCGGATCGAGGGGCGTCGCGGCCGGCGACAGCGCGCGTCGCGCCGACACCACCGGCACCACGCCCAGCGCACTGAGGGCGTCGATGCCGGCCATGGTGGAGTCCGGCGGTTCCACGCCGAGCACGAGGTCGCTCCACACCGTGCCGCTGGGGAACACGCGTGCCGCGTGGCCCAGGGCGTCGAGGTAGCGCTGGCGACCGATGTAGCGCATGCGCCCGACGCAGTGGCGATCGAGGAGCTGGGGGTCGTAGATCTCGAGGTTGAAGCTGAGCGCGTCTACCCCGAGCGCGTACGCCCAGTCGATCCAGCGGTCGGTGCGCGGGGGATGGACCTGCACGGCCACCAGCGTGTCGAAGTGCTTGCGGATGCCGTCGATGTAGGGGGCCAGGAAGGCGAGGCCGCCGTCCTCGGCGTCGAAGGCGTCGCTGTTCAGGTAGACGGATTCCGCCGCGCCCTCTTCGAACGCCGTGCGCACCACCTCGACGACGTCGGCCACGGTCGCCTCGCGGTCGCCGCGGCCGCGCGCTCCCTCGAGGCAGAAGCGACACGGGGCGCCCTGCACGCTGAACCCGCACGCACCCGCGGGGTGTACGAGCAGGTGGGTGCCCAGCACGCTCGCCACGCGCCGCATCGGGACACCGCTGGCCGTCCGGCGGCCGTAGAAGCGCGGCGTCGCGACCATGCGTGCCGCGAGACGCGTCGCGCCGTCGGTCTCGGTGTCGACGAGCCAGTACCCACCATCGGCGCTGATCAGGCGGAAGGCTGCGGGGGCCGTCCCCGCCACATCCACAGGAACCGAGACGCGGACGTCGTCGCCGACGACCAGCTCGAGGCTCTGGGGCAGCGGCTCGGCGGTGGGCGCCAGGCCACGCGCACTGGGCTCGATGCGGACGCCGCGCGTCGCCAGGTCGAGCTTCAGCGCGGGCTGGGCGACGCCGCTCACCGCTGCGCCCCGCAGACCTCGCAGCCGTCGCCTGTGGGCCCGACGAGCGCGGCACCCGCGAAGTCGCCGGCGGCGAGGTCGAAGCGCTGGCGCCGGCCATGGCGCGGCGGCGCCAGGAGCGCCCCCAGCACCTCGGCGGCCACCAGTGCGGACAGCGCCTGCGCGGCGGGGAGGATGAGAGGACCCGAGCCGCGGGCGGGCGACGGCTGGCCGGGGGCGACGCAGCACCCGCACGGTCGGCCGGTCAGCGTGTCGACCGAGCCGGCGGAACCCGCGAGCCGTCCGCGCACGAGCGGTACGCCGGCGGCGACGGCCCGCCGCGCGAGCGTGACGCTCGCATCCGTGTCGGCGCCGAGGTCTATGAGGACCTCGGCGTCATCCGGGACGACGCCGGCCGTGACGGGGACGCCGGCACGCTGGAGGAGGTCCACGCACTGCGCCGCGACCGGGTCGTCGCCGACGAGCCCGACGCGCGCCGCGAGCAGCCGCAGCTGCCCGCGGCCGCCGACGTCGGGGAGCAGGATCTGCCGGCTCCAGCGCTCGATCTGGGCGTCGCTCAGCATCACTCGATGACGTTCTTCTCGATCGGCTCGACGGTGACCCCGCGCTCGCGCAGCCAGGCGATGCCCTGCTCGATGGCATCCTCCGTGCCGTCGAGCTCGATGGCGATGATGCCGATCTCCTCGTTGACGCTCGCCTGCCGGATGTTGAACACGAGATCGAAGGTACGGCTGAGATGGTAGATCAATGGCTCGCGCACCAGCCGGCTCGGGTAGGTGAGGTAGAGCTTCGCCCGGGTCTTGGCGCCGCCCTTGCGGCGCGCGGGTTTCGCCGGGGTGCGTGTCATGCGGTCCGCCGCCAACCGAGCCACAGGTTCGTCGACAGATAGCGGTCGCCGAAGTCCGCGAACAACACGACGACCGTGCCCTCCCGGAGCGTTCGCGCCACGCGCAGCGCCGCAACGTGCGCGGCGCCGCACGACTGGCCGACCAGCAGGCCCTCCTCGCGGCCGAGGCGATACACCATGTCGTAGGCGTCGTCGGTGCCGATGCCGAGCTTCAGGTCGAGCTCCTCCTCGTGATAGATGCCGGGCACGATCGACGAGGCCATGTGCTTCAGCCCCTCGAGGCCGTGGAAGGCGTCCTCGGGCTCGGCGGCCACGATCTGGATGGCCGGATTCTGCTCCTTCAGGTAGCGGCCCGTGCCCATGATGGTGCCGCCGGTGCCGATGCCGCTGACGAAGTGCGTGACGCGGCCCTCGGTCTGGCGCCAGATCTCCGGCCCCGTGGTCTCGTAGTGCGCGAGGGGATTGGCCTCGTTGTTGTACTGGTCGGGCTTGAAATAGCGGCCGGGGTCGGCGGTGAGGATCTTGCGGCAGAGGCGGATGGCGCCGTCGGAGCCCTCGAGCGGGTCGCTGAAGATGGCCTTGGCACCGAACGCCGACACGACCTGCTTGCGCTCGCGGCTCACGTTGGCCGGCATGACCAGCTCGACCGGATGGCCGAGCGCTGCGCCGATCATGGCGAGCGCGATGCCGGTGTTGCCGGAGGTGGAATCGAAGATGGTCTTCCCCGGCACCAGCCGCCCTTGCCGGATGCCCTCCTGGAGCATCTTGAGAGCCGGCCGGTCCTTCACCGAGCCGCCGGGGTTGAAGCCCTCGATCTTGCCGAAGAGGCGCACGCCCTCGGCGACCCCGTCGCGCACGTGCCGGATCTCGACCAGTGGCGTGTTGCCGATCAGCTGGAGCACCGACGGCGCGACCAGCGGACCGTCCCCGGGGGCGGTGGGGCCGGCGAAGAA
Organism: Thermodesulfobacteriota bacterium; assembly: GCA_046727715.1. Taxonomy (GTDB): domain Bacteria; phylum Desulfobacterota; class Binatia; order DP-6; family DP-6; genus CAVQLX01. The sequence goes on along the minus strand of JBKPDC010000247.1, from coordinate 25,570 downwards.
TCGGGTGTTGGCGACGTGCGACGCCATGCCGGCTCCGCGCCTAGTGTCCTCCCGCGATGGCCGGCACGATCGACAGCTCGTCGCCCGATTTGAGAGGCGTCTCCAGGTGCTGGAGGAAGCGGATGTCCTCGCCGTTCACGAAGATGTTGACGAAGCGTCTCACCTCGCCCGATTCGTCGCAGATGCGCTCCCGGATGCCGGGGTAGCGCGTGTCGAGGTCGGCCAGCAGCGTGGCCACCGTTTTGCCCTCGGCCTCGACCGCTTCGGAACCGCCCGTGAACTTGCGCAGCGGGGTCGGCACTCTCACCTGGGTCATGACGTGGATCCTCCTGTCGGTTGTCGGGTGCGGCGCCGCGGCCGTCACCCCGCGGACGCCTCGCGCTTGCCGCGCAGCTGCACGTACAGGGCGTCGAAGTCGCCGAGTCGCGCCGGGATGCGGAACGGCTGCTCCACGCCGTCGGCGACGGCTTCCAGCGTCTTGTAGCCGTTGCCCGTGACGCAGATGACGATGGACTCGTCGCGCGGGATGCGACCCTGGGCGACGAGCTTGCGCGTCACGGCCACGGTGGTGCCTCCCGCGGGCTCGGTGAAGATGCCTTCCGTGCGCGCCAGGAGCCGGATGGCGTCGACGATCTCCGCATCGGTCACCATCTCGCCCCAGCCGCCCGACTCGCGGATGGCCTTCAGCACGTAGAAGCCGTCGGCGGGATTGCCGATGGCGATCGACTTGGCGATGGTCTGCGGTTTCACGGGGCTGATCAGCTCGGTACCCTTGTGCAGCGCCTGGATCACGGGTGCGGAGCCGGCGGCCTGCGCGCCGTAGATCCGGAAGTCGCCGTCCACCAGCCCGAGGTCGCGCAGCTCGCGGAAGCCCTTGGCGATCTTGGGCAAAATGGTGCCGCCCGCGACCGGCACGACGATGTGCTTCGGCAGCTGCCAGCCGAGCTGCTCCGCCACCTCGAAACCGTAGGTCTTCGCGCCCTCCGTGTAGTACGGCCGCATGTTGATGTTGACGAACGCCCAGCCGTACTTGTCGGCGATCTCGCTGCACACCCGGTTGACGTCGTCGTAGTTGCCGCGGACCGCGATGACACGCGGGCCATAGATGGTGGAGCCGATCACCTTCCCCTGCTCGAGGTCGTCGGGGATGAAGATGAAGCAGTTGAGACCGGCGCGCGCCGCGTGCGCCGAGACCGAGTTCGCGAGGTTGCCCGTGGACGCGCACGACACCGTGTCGAAGCCGAACTCCATGGCCTTCGAGATGGCGACGGACACGACCCGGTCCTTGTAGGAGAAGGTGGGGTGGTTGACCGAGTCGTCCTTCACCCAGAGGTGCTCGACGCCGAGGACGGCCGCCAGGCGGTCGGCGCGCACCAGCGGGGTGAAGCCCGAGTGCAGGCCGATGTGGGGCTCGCCCTCGATGGGCAGCAGCTCGCGGTAGCGCCAGAGATTGGGTGGCCGGCGCGCGATGACCTCGCGGGTGACGGAGCGCCGGATGGCGTCGTAGTCGTACTGCACCTCGAGCGGCCCGAAGCAGGTCTCGCAGACGTGCAGCGGGGCGATGGGGGACTCCGCACCGCACTCGCGGCACTTGAGGCCTTTGGCGTGGCTCATCAACTACGCTCCTTCCATGCTCCTCGGCGTACCGGCGTCCCGTTGCAAGCTGCTGCAGGCCGAGCACCCGCGGCGCGGCGCGACGACGACGCGGCGCCAGCTGCCGGCCCGCGTGTCGAGCGTGAGCAGCCGGTTGGCGAAGAGCGGTGCCGAGCCCGAGAGCACGCGGATCGCATCCGCGGCCTGCAGTGACCCGGCCAGGACGACGACCGGGCCGAGCACGCCGGCCTCCTGGCAGGACGCGACCTCGTCGGGCGGCGGCGGTTCCTCGAAGAGGCACCGGTAGCAGGCGGTCTCGCCGGGCACGATCGTGAGCAGCTGCGCGCGCGTGCCGATGGCCCCGGCATGGACCAGCGGGATCCCGCGCGCGACCGCGGCGTCGTTGACGGCGAACTTGGCGGCCACCGAGTCGGTGCCGTCGAGGACGACGTGGAAGCCCTCGAGCAGCGCGCCGGCGTCGAGGTCGAAGCGCGCCCGCCACGTCTCGACGCGCAGCGCCGGGTGTTCGGCCCGCAGGCCCGCCGCCGCGGCGTCGACCTTGGGACGCCCCAGGTCGGATTCGCGGTAGAGGGGCTGGCGGTGCAGATTGGACAGCTCGACGCGGTCCGGATCGACGAGGCCGAGCGTCCCGACGCCCGCTTGGGCCAGCGCCATTGCCGCCGGCGACCCGAGACCGCCCACGCCGATGATCAAGGCACGCGCGTCGCGCAGCGTGGCCGGGTGTCTGGTGGTTGGTTGCATGCTCCGTCGCACCCCGAGCCGGAATGGGAGGGAAGGGCGCTCACCAGCATGCGATCCTCATCTTTCGCGGGCGGCTCTCGCGAGCACGCCGCGCGTCGGAATTAGCACCGCGCCCGTCCGGGCCGGTTGCTGTGGCATCGCTGGGCCGAGCCCTCCGCCACTCTGGATGGGGGTATGGAGTCTCTCTTCCTCGGGACCAGCAGGTAGCCCGGATCGGGACGGCGTGTCAAACCCGCACGGGCTGCACGCCTCAGTATCCCCGCCCGCCCGGCATGCCCGGACGGTCGGAGTACGCCGACACCGCCCTGGGCACCTTCTCGCGATCGGCCTGGGTACGCATGGCGTCGATGTGCGCCACCAGGAGGGGGAGCGGGTCTTGGCCCTGCGCGGGATCGAGCGTGCCCAGCTGCTGGCGGGCGTCGCGTCCGAGCGAACTGTCGGCGTGGTAGCGCGCCAGGGTCGCGAGCGCCAGGTTGGCCTCCTCGGGCTCCTCGCGCGTGGCGTAGAGCTTCGCGAACCGGTCGAGCGCCTCGGCCGTGGCGGTGGTCTCGGGATAGTCGGTGAGGAGGCCGCGCAACCGCGACTCGGCGGCGCGCAGGCTGCCGCGCTGGAGGTAGAAGCGCGCGATCTCGGCGTCGTGCGAGGCGAGCTCTTCGCGGCACTCCCGCACGCGCAGGTCCGCGCGCGTCGCCCAGGGCGTGCCGGGGTAGCGATCCACGACGTTGCGGAACGAGTCGAGGGCGTTCTTGATGGCCTGCTGGTCGCGGTCGCTCGAGCGGTGCTGCGCGAGATAGGACATCCCCCGACGATACTCGATCAGCGCCAGGTTGTCGCTCGTGGGGTGCATGCGCTCGAAGTCCCCGAAGGCTGCGATCGCCTCGGGGTAGCGCCCGGAGTTGAAGTAGGCCTCGGCGATCTTGAGCTCCGCCTCCTCGGCATTCGGGTCGAACGGGTACTGCTCGAGGAGTTTCTTGTAGTCCTGGACGGCGATCTCCCAGGCTTCGTCTCGCATCGCCTGGTCGGCTTCGGTCCAGAGCTTGTCCGAGGGGACCGCCGGCTTCCTGGTGTTCCACCAGCCGCACGCCGTACACACGGCGAGGCCCAGCACCGCGAGGCGAAGGTGACGCATGCGGGCCCCCGTAGAGCATGGTCCGCGGGCAGTCAATCAGCGACGGTTTCGCGGCGGCGGCTGCACGCGGTCGCCGGACCCGGTTGAAGCGGCGCGGTGCGGCTGGCATGAGCGGCGCGGGGCGGTGGGCGAGCTCTTCGGCATGTGGCGCAACACGCGCATGGTCGTGCTGACCGCCATCTGCGCCGCGCTCTATGCCGCGATCCTGATCCCGTTCAAGGTGGCGCCGATCATCCCGGGCGTCACCGAGCTCCGGCCGGCCAACGCGCTGCCCGTCGTGTGCTCGTTCCTCTTTGGCCCCGCCGGGGCGTGGGGCGCGGCCTTCGGCAACCTCATCGGGGACTTCTTCGGTGGCCTCGGCCCCGGTGACCTGTTCGGGTTCGCGGGCAACCTGCTCTTCGGCCTCACGCCGTACACCGTCTGGGACGCGGTCACGGGGGCGCCGCCCGTGCCGTCGCGGCGGGTGGGGTGGTGGGCGCTGTTCGCCAGCGTGGTCGTGCTGTCGGGCATGCTGTGCGCCACGGTCATCGGCTGGGGGCTCGGCGTGCTCGGCTTCCACCCCTTCACGGTCGTCGGCACGTCGGTCCTGGTGAACAACGTGCTCGCCGGTGTCGGCCTCGCACCGCTGCTGCTGGGCCTCCTGCATGGCCGCATCGGCCGTGCGCACCTGCTCTACCGCGACCTGCTCGGCCCCCGGCGGCATCGCGCCCTCCCGCGGCGCGTCCTCGGGCTCGCCTTCCTCGTTGGCGGAACGCTCGGCGGCTTCGCCGCCGGCCAGGCGATCGCCGCACGCCTCTGGCTGCCGCCGTGGATCGCCGAGGCGACGGCGTCGGGTCGCTTCGAACTGGGCCTCGGCGTGCTGCCGTTCCTGGCGCTCGCCGTGCTGGGCCTTGCGCTGCTGTGACGTCGCCGCGCTCGCCGACCGGGATCACGGTGCGCGGGCTCGCGTGCACCTACGCGGGCGCCGCCACGCCTGCGCTCGCCGACCTCTCGTGCGACGTCCCGGCCGGCACACTCACCGTCGTGATGGGTGCCACCGGTGCGGGCAAGACGACGCTCGCCCGCTGCCTCACGAACATCGTGCCGTGCTTCCTGGCGGGCGAGGTGCGCGGCGAGGTGCGCCTCGACGGCGACCCCATCGCCGGCCGCCGCGTGGGCGAGCTGGCCGGGCTGATCGGGATGGTGTTCCAGGACTTCGAGGCCCAGCTGTTCTCGTCCGACGTGACGCAGGAGATCGTGTTCGGTCTCGAGCAGACGGGCGTCCCGCCGGGGGAGATGGCGCCCCGCGCGCGGGCCGCGCTGGCTCAAGTCGGACTCGTCGGGTTCGAGGGGCGCGACCCCGGGACGCTGTCCGGCGGCGAGAAGCAGCGCCTGTCGATCGCCGGGCTGCTCGCGCTCCGTCCCCCCATTCTCGTCCTCGACGAACCCACGACCGACCTCGATCCCGCGGGCCGTGCGGAAGTCTTTGCGGTGCTCGCCGGGCTGCGGGGCGAGCGGCTCGCCGTGCTCCTGATCGAGCACGACGTGGGAGCCGCGGTCGTCGCCGACCGCCTGGTGCTCCTCCGGGACGGGGTGGCGGTCGCGGCCGGACCCCCGCCGGCAGTGCTCGCCGCCGTGGAGGCCTGCGCGGCCGCGGGCGTCCGGCCGCACGACGTCTGCCGGGTGTTCGCGTCGCTCGGGCAGGGCGACCCGCCGCTCGACATCGCCGCCGCGGCGGAACGCTTGCGCGCCGCCGGGCTCGTGCCGGCGCCGCCGCCGCCCGCGACGGCCGCGGTCCGCGCGCAGCCGGTGCTGCAGGTCGAGGGGCTAGGCCACCGGTTCGCGGACGGGCGCGAGGCGCTCGCGGACGTGAGCTTCACGATCGGGCGGGGCGAGCTGGTCGCACTCATCGGACGCAACGGCTCTGGCAAGACCACCCTGGCGCGGCACCTGAACGCGCTGCTGCGGCCGACCGCCGGTTGCGTACTGCTCGACGGCCGCGACGTCGCCGCCCTGTCGCTCGAGGACGTCGCGCAGCGCGTGGGGTACGTCTTCCAGGATCCGGATCACCAGCTGTTCGCGGAGAGCGTCCGCGACGAGGTCGCCTTCGGGCCGCGGAACATCGGCCTGCCCCCTGCCGAGGTGGACCGCCGGGTGGACGAAGCGCTCGACGCCGTGGGTCTCGACGCGCGCGACGCCGACCCGTTCCTTCTGGACAAGGGGGCCCGCCAGCGCCTGGCGGTGGCCGCCGTGCTCGCCTTGCATCCCGATGTCCTCGTGCTCGACGAGCCCACGACCGGCCTCGACTGGCCGCAGCAGCGTCGCATGCTGGAGCTGCTGCGCGCGCTGCAGCGGGCCGGGCGCACCGTCGTCGTGATCACCCACACGCCGTGGGTGATCGCCGAGCATGCCGAGCGTGTGCTGCTGCTCGCCGGCGGGCGCCTGCGCTACGACGGCCCGGTGCGCGGCTTCTTCGCCGATCCGGCGCGCGTGGCCGAGGCCGCCTTCCACCCCCCCGACGTGACCCGCCTGGGGCAGGCGTTCGGGTGCACCCCGCTGTCGGTGGAGGAGCTGGTGTCCTGGATACCGGCGCGGCGCGCATGACCCTCACCCTCTACGTCCCGGTGGCGACGCCGCTCCACCGCCTGCATCCCGTGACCAAGCTGCTCGCGTTCCTCGGGCTCATCGTGGCGGCCTTCGTGGTGGATCGTCCCGAGCTCCTGCTGGCGCTCGGGGTCCCGGCGGCCGCGCTGCTCGTGCTGACGGGCGGCGGGGCGCATCTCCGGCGCTTCGCGCCCGCGCTGGTCGTCATCGTCGCCGCCACGGTCGTCATCTGGACCTTCTTCTACGGCGCCGCGACCCGCGCGCAAGGATTCCGCTACGGCCTGTCGATGGGGATCCGGCTCGCCACGTTTCTGGTCACGGGTTTCCTATTTCTCAGTGCCACGCGCATGGAGGAGGTTGCCTATGCGCTGCGGCGGCTCGGGGTGCCCTACCTCGTCGGCTTCACGCTGACGCTGGCGTTTCGTCTCGTGCCGGTGTTCTTCGAGTCGGCGGTGACGATCGTGCAGGCGCAGCGCTGCCGCGGGCTCGATCTGCGCCGTGGCGGCTGGCTCGCGCGGCTGCGCCGCTTCGCGCCCGTCATCGTGCCGGTCTTCATCGGCGCGCTCCGCCGTGCCGACCGCATGGCGATGGCCCTCGAGCTGCGCGGCTTCAACTCGGGACGGCCTCGGACGCGCTTCCCCCGTCCGGCACCGGGTCTCGCCGACCTGGCCGCCCTGCTGCTGGTGGCCGGTACGGTGATCCTCTATCTTGCGCTCTGGCGCAGTGGATGGGGGAGCCTCGAGAGGTTTTCTTGACTCCCCGGGAATGCGCCCCTAGCATTGTGGACTTGCAGGTGACGAACGGCACGCGGCGGCGAGTGGTGGTGACGGGAATGGGGCTCGTCACGCCGCTCGGCACGGGGACGGAGCGGAACTGGGAGGCGCTGGCGGCCGGCCGCTCCGGCGTGCGCGCGATCACGCGGTTCGACGCATCCGTCCTGCCCGCGCGAGTGGCGGGCGAGGTCCCCGACTTCGAGCCCGAGCGCTTCATCGAGCGCAAGGAGCTCAAGAAGATGGACCTCTTCATCCAGTACGCCGTCGGGGCGGCGCAGATGGCGGTGGAGGAAGCCGGACTCGAGACGCCGTTCGCGCGAGCGGACCGTGCCGGCGTGATCGTCGGCGTCGGGATCGGTGGGCTCGAGAGCCTCGAATCGGCCTACCATCACTTCGCCGCGCAGGACGTGCGTCGGGTGTCGCCGTTCTTCATCCCGAGGCTGATCCCGAACATGGCGCCGGGGCACATCGCGCTGCGCTACGGCGCCCGCGGTCCGAACTACGCGACCACGAGTGCGTGCGCGTCGGGCGCGCACGCCATCGGCGATGCGGTCCTGCACATCCGCGACGGCCGGCAGGACGTCATGCTGGCGGGCGGCGCCGAGGCGCCGATCTGCCTCCTCGGCGTCGGCGGCTTCACGGCGATGCGCGCGCTCGCCACGGGATGGAACGACGAGCCCACGCGCGCCAGCCGGCCGTTCGACCGCCGCCGCGAGGGCTTCGTCGTGGCCGAAGGCGCTGGCATGCTCGTCCTCGAGGCACTCGAGCACGCCCGGGCCCGCGGCGCGCACATCCTCGCGGAGGTGGCGGGCTTCGGTAGTAACTGCGACGCCTACCACATGACGCAGCCGTCACCGGGTGGCGAGGGTGCCGCGGAGTGCATGGTGCAGGCGCTGGCCGACGCCGGCGTCGGCCCCGAGGCGGTCGGCTACGTGAACGCCCACGGCACCGGCACGCCGTACAACGACGAAGCCGAAACGGCGGCGATCAAGCGCGTCTTCGGCGAGTACGCGGCGCGGCTGCCGGTGAGCTCGACGAAGTCGATGACCGGCCACCTGCTCGGTGCGGCCGGCGCCATCGAGGCGATCTACACGGTGCTGGTGATCCTGCGCGGTGTGGTGCCGCCCACCATCAACCTCGACGACCCCGATCCCGCCTGCGACCTCGACTACGTGCCGCATCGCGCCCGTGACGCCGCCGTCGAGGTCGCGCTCTCCAACTCGTTCGGCTTCGGCGGCACCAACGTCTGCCTCGCGGTGCGCCGCTTCACCTGATGCCGGGCGCGCTGTTCGACCGCCGCCTCCACTTCGTGGTCGGGAAAGGAGGCGTGGGGAAGACGACGGTGGCGGCGTCGCTCGCGCTGCTGCTCGCCCGGCTCGGCCGGCGGACCCTGGCGGTCGAGATGGACTCTACGGGTCGCCTCCCGACGCTGCTCGGGGGCGCGGGACCGGCGCTCGCGCCGCGGGCGGTGTCGCCGAACTTGCACGTGCTCTCGATCGAGGGGCGCCACGCGCTGGAGGAGTACCTGGGGCTCATCATCCCAGTGAAGCGGCTCCTCCACACCGTCTTCTCGAGCCGCATCTATCAGTACTTCGTCGCGGCGGCCCCCGGCCTGAAAGAGCTGATGACGGTCGGGAAGATCTGGTACGAGGCCACGCGGCGCGAAGGCGCGAGCCCGGCGTGGGACGCCATCGTCGTGGACGCGCCCGCCACCGGCCACAGCCTGCAGTACCTGCGCATGCCGCAGGCGGCGCGTGACACGTTCGGCGCCGGCCTGGTGCAGCGCGAGGCGGCGAAGATCGTCGGCCTGCTGCAAGATGCCACGACGACGGCGGTGCACCTCGTCACGCTGGCAGAGGAGATGCCGGTGACGGAGACGCTCGACACGTGCGCCCAGCTGCGCGGGCCCCTGCGCATGCCGATCGGCTGGGTCGTCGTGAATCGCCTCCACCGTCGCCGCTTCGCGCCCGGCACGATCGCCGCGCTGGAGGCGGCCGCCGCCGCCGCCCATCCCGCTGAGCGCGCGTTGCTCGCCTGTGTCGCCGAGCGGGCGGCGGAGGAGAGCGGCTGGGCGGCGATCAACGAGGCGAATCTGGCGCGCCTGCGCAGCGAAATCGGCGACGCGCGGGTCGCCCTGCTGCCGTTCCTCTTCGTCGAGGAGTTCGGCGTGGACGAGCTGGCGCAGCTGTCGAGCATCCTCGAGGCGGTGGTCGGCGAACGCCCGGCGGCCGTGCGGCGGCGGTCATGACGCTGCGCGAGGTGGTCGCCGACCACCGCATCGTGGTGTCGGCCGGGAGCGGCGGGGTGGGGAAGACGACCGTGGCCGCGTCGCTCGCGCTGTGGGGCGCGCTCCAGGGCCGGCGGACCGTGGTGATGACCATCGACCCGGCACGCCGCCTCGCGACGTCGCTCGGGCTCGAAACGCTCGGCAGCGTGCCGCACGAGATCCCGGCGGCGCTGTTCGCGACGCAGGGCCTGGCGCCGACCGGCATGCTGGCGGCGATGATGCTCGACCAGAAGGGCGCCTGGGACGCACTGGTCGAGCGGCACGCGCCGCCGGAGGCGCGCCAGCGCATCCTCCAGAACTCCTTCTACCAGCATCTTTCCCAGACCTTCGCGGGCTCGCAGGAATACATGGCCATCGAGCAACTCTGCGTGCTCGCCGAGAGTGGCGAGTACGACCTGATCGTGGTCGACACGCCGCCCACGCGCCACGCGCTCGACTTCCTCGAGGCGCCGCAGCGACTCGGGGACTTCCTCGACAAGAGCGTCATCAAGTGGTTCGTGCGGCCCTACTTCAATGCCAGCTGGTCGGCGATCCGGGCGGTCAATCGGAGCGTGGGATTTCTCCTGCGCCGCATCGAGCAGGCGACGGGCATCTCGGCGCTGACCGAGATATCGGACTTCTTCACCAGCATGAGCGGCCTCTTCGAGAACTTCCAGGCGCGCGTCGACAAGGCCTACGACGTGCTGCGCGGACCCGGCACGGCGTTCGTGGTGGTCTCGAGCCCGGAGGAGCAGGTGCTGGAGGACGCCGAGTACCTGTCGACGAAGATGAGCGAGCTGCGCATGCCGCTCAAGGGCGTGGTGCTGAACCGCGTGCACCGCGAGTTCCGGCCCGGCGGGCGCGGACAGCGCGCGGCCGAGGTGGGGCCCGAAGACGTCGACGAGGTGGCGGCGGGGGTCGAGAAGGCGCTCGGCGGCCGGGCGGTCGAGGCGCGCGAGCTGGCCGCGAACTTCGCCGACTATCAAGCGCTGGCGCGCGGCGAGTCCCTGCGCATCGAGCAGTTCCGCGCCGGACTGCCCCGCCGCGTGCCGGTGGTCGCGGTGCCAAACTTCGCGCGCGACGTGCACGACCTGGCCGCGCTGGCCGCCATGCACCCGCACCTCTTCGGGACCGCGCGCGCCGCGGCGTAGCACTCGGCGGCGCGCCGCACCTTGACGACGCGCCCGCGGGCACGCCAAGGAGAGGCCATCCACCGTGGAGGGGTTCCTGTCCTTCGGCCTGGCTCGCGACTTCGACGACTTCGCCGCCGCGGTCGCACGTACACATACAAGGCCATGCGGTCGCGGTGAGGTGCCCGATGGTCGGGCTGGCAGTCCTGGCCGGGTCTGGCACGATGGGGTCGATGAGACGACCGTGGATCCGTCGACCCGTACTGCTCGCTGCAGGCCTGCTCGGGCTTGCCGGCGCCGCGGCGGCACAATCTCAGCCGGCGCTGCAGGCCTATGCCGTGCTCGGTCTGGAGTCGGTGCGCGTCGGACCCGGCGCGCGCGTCCAGCCCGGCGCCGTCGGCGCGATGGCCGGTAGCGTGCGCCTCGCGGCCAGCGTCGCGGTCCCCGGGAGCGTCGTGGCCGACTCGGTGCGCGTCGCACGCAGCACGCGGGTCGGGCGCCTGTTCTGCCGGCTCGTCTCGGGCGGGACGTTCGGCCCCGGCGTGGTCGGTGGGCCGACCGTTGGCGGCGCGCCCGTTCCGGGCTGTCGCGGACTCACCACGCCCATCGTCGACCCGGCACTCCTCGCCCCCGTCGCCGTCGCGCCCGGGTCCGATGACTTCCTCGTGCCCGCGCGCACCTCCTCGGCACCCATCCCCGCGGGCACGTTCGGTGCCGTCACCGTCGGGCGCGGCGCCTTGCTTCAGCTCGCCGGCGGCTCGTACCAGGTCCGCTCGATCCGCCTCGCGCGGGCGGCACGCCTGGTGTGTCTCGATGACTGCCGCATCGGCGTCGCCGAGGGTGTGCGCCTGGGACGCCGGGCACAGCTCGGGGCCGCGCAGGGCCTCCTCAGGGCCAGCGGCGCGCGCGTCGACATCGCGGCTGCCACCGACGACGCGCTCGCATTCCGGACGGGTCCGAACGTCATCGTCGCCGCGACGATCTTCGCCCCGGCCGGCGACATCTTGCTCGGACCGGGTGGCGACTACCGCGGCGCATTCGTCGGGCGCGCGGTCACGGTGCGATCGCGCGGCCGCGTGCGCGAGGACAGCGCGTTCCCGCCGCCCGCGCGATAGGAGACCGACCCGAGACGAATTCTGGGGCGGGGTTTCCAGGGCGTTTGTAGAAAGCGCTCGTAAACACCGCCGGTATCGCACGACAGCGGCTCACGCGGGAGACCGGCACGCTGCTCGCTTCACCGGTATGGCCCAGACAGCTCCATCCGAGCCCGCGGGCCGCCTGGCTGCGAGATTCCGCCTGCTCACGCGAATCGTCATCTGGATCACCGTCTTCGCCACCGCGGCCGTCGTGACCAGAGCATACCTGGACGAGCCGCTGCGCCGTCACCTCGAGCGCCGCGTCAACGCCTCCCTCGACGGCTATACGGTCTCGATCGGCAAGCTGGGGCTCCACCTGTTCGGCTTCGGAGTAGACCTCCAGGAGGTCACGGTCGTGCAGAACACGCGCCCGAGGCCACCGGTAGCGTACATCCCGAGCTGGAACACCAAGGTGGACTGGCGCGCGCTGCTCGACCTCGCGGTCGTGGCCGACACCAGCTTCGACCGCCCCCAGATCTTTCTGACAGAGGATCAGACGGTTCAGGAAGCGAAGGATCCTCAGCCGCTGACCGACAGGGGATGGCAGGACGCGGTGACCGCGGTCTATCCGCTGAAGGTCAACACGCTACGCGTCAGGGGAGGGACCGTCGAGTACCATCATGGCGGCGAGGGACCACCCACCCGTCTCGAGCACGTCGACTTCGAGGCGACCAACATCCGGAACGTGCGCTCCGTCCCGGGCTACCATCCCTCGCCCATCCGACTCGACTGCACGGTGTTCGGGAGCGGCATGCTGACCGCCTGGGGCAGCGCCGACTTCTTCGCCAAGCCCAGCCCTGCACTGGTCGCCGACTTCACGCTGCGCCACGCGTCGCTCGAGCCGCTCGCGCCGATGGCGCGACAATCGGCGATCTTCATCAAGGGTGGAACCCTGGCAGCGGATGGGCAGCTGGTGGAGGAACCGCGCGGAACGCAGGTCACGCTCCGCAGCGTCGTGGTCTCGAAGCCAGTGCTCGAGTATGCGCGCGGCCCCGAGACGCGCGATCGTGAGGACGTACGCGTCGCAAAGGATGCCACGGCGAACGTGTCGGTGTGGATCGACGAGCTGCGCGTCACGGACGGCTCGCTGACGTATCGGGCCCCGTCGCCCAGCCTGTTGCCGCCGATCAACCTCGAGCGCACGCAACTTCGGCTCACATCGCTCGGCGGTCCCCCGGCCCCGAGAGGGGTGCTGCCCTCCGGGGTCGAGCTGGATACGGCCCTCCTCGGCACCGGATCTCTCCGCGTCCGTGGACGCGCCGATCTCGCGGCGACCGAGGGTCCGCTGGGGGATGTGGCCTTCGATGTCCAGCGCATCGAGCTGTCGCACTTCGACCAGATGACGCGTCCGACGGGGCTGATCATCGCGGACGGCATCCTTAGCACGGCGGGACGGCTGACCCGCGATCCCGAGCAGACCAGACTCGTCGTTCATCAGCTCGGCGTGGTGAAGCCCGTCGTCGAGTACGTCCAGGCCACGCCGAAGGACGCGCAGCGTGTCGAGACGGCGGCCAAGGGGACGACGGAAGCGCGCGAGCAGCCGTCCGTTCGCGTGGATCTCGAGCGTGCGGAGGTCACAGACGGCCTCTTCGGGTTCACGAACGAGAGGGCCGCCAATCCCTATCGGTTGTTTCTGGCGAACACCGACGTGACGCTCGCGGGGTTCAGCAACGAACGCGCCAGCCGTGACGGGGTCGCCAACGTCCGCGGGCGGTTCATGGACAGCGGACCCGCCGCGCTGGACGCCCGCTTCGCGGGTGGCGGCAGCGGTGCCCCGGACTTCGAGCTCGCCGTTCAGATCGAGAACGTCGAGCTGACCACCCTGAACGACCTGCTGCGCAGTTCCGGCGGGTTCGACGTGGTGGACGGCCGGTTGTCCTTCTATTCGGACTTCATGGTGCGAAACGGCTGGGTGGACGGGTACGTGAAGCCGTTCTTCACGGACATGAACGTGTACGACACGAGGCAGGACGCTGCGAAGGACGTGGGCCAGCAGGTCTACGAGGCGCTCGTCGGGGGTGGGGCCGCCGTGCTGCAGAACTTCCGCGAGCATGTCGCGACGAAGGCGGACCTGTCGGGTCCGGTCGGAAAACCGGAGGCGAGTTCCTGGCAGATCCTCGTGGGGTTGCTTCGGAACGCTTTCTGGCGGGCTCTGGTTCCGGGAGTCGAGCGACAGGAACACCGTCGCTAGGTGGCTGGCCCGAGAGTCCGTCTCTGGTCGGCTTCCTAGTCGATCGAACCGACGCGCGCCAGGTCGCGGGCGATGTTCTTCTGGTGCGCCTCGATGGTGCCGCCGCCGATCTCGAGCAGCTTGGCGTCGCGCCACAGGCGCTCCACGCGGTACTCGCCGACGTAGCCGTACCCACCCAGGACCTGGATGGCGCTGTCCGCCACCTGCTTCGCCATCGTCGCACAGAAGAGCTTCACGCCGTCCGAGTCCGCGCGGTTGCCCGACGCCGACAGGTCGAGCGAGCCGGCGACCTGGTAGACGTAGCTTCGTCCCGCCATGAAGCTGGCGTACGCATCGGCGATGTGGCGCTGGACCTGGCCGAACTCGTTGATCGGCTGGCCGAAGGCCTTCCGCTCCGCCGCATAGCCGTTCATGACCTCGAGGGAGCGGCGCGCGATCCCGAGGCTCATCGCGGCGAGCGTCAGGCGCTCGATCTCGAGGTTGCGCATCATGTGCCCGACCGCGTCGCCTTCGCGCCCCACCAGCTGGTCGGCCGGCACCAGGCAGTCCTCGAACAGCAGCTCGGCGGTGGTCGAGGCCCGCATGCCGAGCTTGTCCTTGATCTTCTGGCCGAGGGAGAAACCCGGCGCGCCCTTCTCGACGACGAACAGCGAGAGGCTGCGCGCACCCTTGCCGCCGGTCTGGGCGTAAACCAGAAACACGTCGCCCAGCTCGGTGTCGCTCACGGCCCCGTTGGTGATCCACATCTTGGCGCCGTTCAGGAGGTAGTGGTCGCCGCGGCGGACCGCGGTCGTCTGCATGCCGAGCACGTCGGTCCCGGCGGACGGCTCGGTCATGCACATGCCACCGATCGTCCGCCCGGTGCAGGCATCGGGTAGCCAGCGCGCTCGCTGCTCGTCGCTGCCGTTCTGGTTCAAGTTGTTGGCGAAGAGCATCGCGTGGGCGAGGTAGGCGAGGCAGAACCCCGGGTCCGCCGACGACAGCTCCTCGTGCACGATGACGGCCGCGACCGCGTCCATGCCGGCGCCGCCGAAGCGTTCGGGCACGGTGATGCCGAGGAGGCCCAGGTCACCCAGACGGCGGAACAGCGGCAGGTTGAACGTCTCCGTGCGGTCGGCCTCCGCCGCCTGCGGATCCACCTCGCGGGCGGTGAAATCCCGCACCATCGCCCGCAGCGCCGCGTGCTCCGGGGTGGGGTTCCAGAGATCGCCCATTGGCCGGGTTGTACACGAGCCAACCGGCCGGGACGACCGCTGCGCACCCGCGACGGGTGTCGGGAGTCAGGGCGGCGGCGCCGCGCCGCGCCGGACGAGCGTGAACCGCACCGTCTGCTCTGGCCCGCCCGCGAGGTCCTGGCGCCGGATCTCGACCTCTTCTCCGAAGTGCTCGATACAGCCCCGCAGCAGACCCTCGGCGAGGTCGCCGAGCCGGCGAGGCGAGCGGTAGAGCATCTCGAGGCGGTCGGGCCCGCGGCTGGTGCACTCGATCTGGGGCACCTCCGAGTCGGGGTGAAGCTTGCGCAGCTCGTCGTGGATCGCGGCCTGGAACCCGGCGATGAAGGGGAACGCCGCCTGCGCCCCGACCAGGAAACCCGGGTAGAGGGCGGCCAGGCGGTGGAAGAGCCGCGCGCCGTAGCGGCGGAGCAGGTCGGCACCGTCCGAGTCGGTGAGCGCGGCGAGCCGACTGGTCATGCTGAGGAGGTCCTGGTGGGGGTATGCGGCCACCGGGTTCCAGGGCTCCGTGCGGCCTGTACCGGGAGGGGAGAGCCGCTCCGCCACGTCGCACCCGTACTCGGCCTCGGCAAAGGCCAGGAACTCGCTGAAGAGAAGGCCCCTCATGACCCTCGGGCGTTCAGGCGGGTTGAACGACGTTCAAGCCGCCGGGAGCCGTCAGAGGTCCCATGACACCGCGTCGTAGGGGGCGTAGCTGCAGAAGGTGCCGGTCCGGACGCTGGCTTCCAGGTGGCGCCCGAGTACGCGGTCCTGGGCCGTGATCTTCTTGAGCACGGCCCCGATCGCCCGCGTGACGTTCAGCCGGGCCCGTTCGGCATGGGAGGCGGCCTTCCGGCTGCGGCCCCCGAGGCCGACACCGCGAGCCAGCTCGCCGGCGAGCATGTCGAGCTCGGCGCGGAGCTCGCTCGCGCGATGGCGGTCGTTGAACGACTCGGCCTCCTCGAGCTCGGAGCGCAGGTCCTCGAGTCGACGCCGGTAGGCCGCGCGGGCCTGTGGATCGAGCACATCGCCGGCGTCGCCGCCGTCGGTGGGCGCCAGGTCCGCTCCTGCCACCTCGGCGACGCCGACACCGGCATCGGCGGCGCCGCCGGTGACGAGGTCGAGCACGTGGAACTCGCGCCCGGGATGGCGCAGCAGGGTGGCGAGATAGGCGAGTCCCTTGGTGTCGCGGAGGCGGAAGGAGCCTTGTCCGATCGTCCAGTACTCGCCTTCCCGCTTGAAGGGCACCGGTTCGGGGATGGACGCCGGCGAAACCGCGCCGCCGGCCTCCGGTTCCTGCGCACGGGTTCGAGGCGTGGCGTCCGCGGCGAGCTCGTCCGCGGCAGCGGCCAACCGCGTCATGCCGAGCGCGGCGGCCTCTCGGCCCGCCTCGGCGCGCAGCGCCGCTGCCCGCTCGCCGTCGCCGGGGCATCCGCGGGCCGCCAGGACCCGGGCGAGATCGAGCTGCGTGCGGGCTGCCCAGCCGCGCGCGCCCAGACGGACGTTCGCCGCGAGCGCTTCGTCGAGATGCTGCACGGCGGCGTCCACGTCGCCGGCGGTCGCAGCCAGCAGCCCACAGGCGCGGGCGGCCGATCCGAGGCTCCCGGCCCCGAGGCCGACGATGACGTGCCGCCCGGCATACGGGGCGAGCAGAGGCGCGAGGAGGCGGGCGCGCGGAGCGTCGTGCAGGAGGGCGGTGAGCTCGGCGAGTTGCGCGACGCTGGCCAGGAAATTGCCGTCGCGGGGGAGATCGGTGAAGTCGCTGGCCGCGACCTCGTCGAGCACGCGCCGGGCATCGGCCTCGCGGCCACACTCAGCGTGGACGAGCGCCAGGCCGACCCGCCAGATCGGCAGCGCCGCATACATGCCGGCGAGCGCTGCGTATGGCTCCGCGAGCTCCGCGAGCCGCCCTGCTTCGCGGAACGGCACGAAGAGCTGTGCGGCGTAGAACTGCCCGGGGAGTGATCCGAGGCCCTCCTGGCGCAGCGCCAGCGCCTCGGCGGCAAGGGCAACGGCCGCGGCGAAACGCGCGGCGATGATCGCGCGGGTCGCGCGGAACAACGTGGCCTGCCACAGACGGGCCGGGATGCGCACGGCCTCGCAGCGCCGCGCGAAGGCCTCGATCTCGCGATCGGCAGCCGGCATGTGCCCAGCCTCGAGCAGATCGATGATGAGCCACATCTGACCCTCGAACCACAGGTGCAGCTCGAGATCCGGAAGCGCGGCGATTTCCTCCGCGATGGCGAGCCGCTCCGCGATCGAGCCGTCCGGTCCCCACAGCACGAGGTGGCGGCTCAGCAGCGCGCTGGCGAGCACCCACGGGTTGTCCGGCGTCCGACGCGCCGCCGCGAGGGCGTCCACGCTGAGCGCGTCCCGGCGCACGGTGTCGCGAGCAAAGTAGAGCGCCGAGGAGAGGCGCGACAGCACGGCAGTTCGCAGCGGGTTCTCGCCCTCTCCGAGCGCCCGCAGCGCGTCTTCCAGCAGGCCGATCAGGGCGACGTTCGGCGCTCCCAACTCGGGGCTCGCCGACGCGAGCGCGAGCGCGGCGCGCGCCAGGCCGAACGCATCCCCCCGTGCGCGCGCCTGGCGGCCCGCCCGTTCGTAGAGCTCTCGCGTCCGGGGCAGGTCACCCGCCCGCCAGCGGGCGGCCGCCAAGTCGAGCAGGACTCGCTGCTCGAGATCGTAGTCGGGCGCGAGGAACGAGAGGGCGGCGAGCGCGCGTTCCAGGTGCTCCACGGCTTCGTGATGCGCGAGCAGCTCGGTGGCCCGCTCGCCCGCGCGCAGGGCGTACTCGATCGCCTTCGCGCCTTCGCCCAGCGGCGCAGCCTGGTAGTAGTGGTGGGCGATGGCCGCAACCGGCGCATCCTGGCTGTCGGCGTGGGCGGCTTCGAGCGCACGCGCGATACGCCGGTGCAGCCCGGCTCGTTCCGACACCGGCAGATCCGCGTAGAGCGTCTCGCGGATCAACGCGTGGGCGAAGCGATAGCGCCCGGGCGTGTCCGACACGGGACGGACGATGCCCGCCTCGACGACGACGGCCAGGCGCTCGAGGAGCCGCTCGGGCTCCAGCTCGCACGCGAGCCGCCAGGGCCGGAGATCGAACTCGCGGCCCAGCGCGGCGGCGATCGCGAGCAGTCGCCGGTGCTCGTGGGGCAGGGGCTCGAGGTGACGCCGGACCGCCTCTCGCACTTCGTGCGGCAGCTCGCGGGGCCCGCTCGCCGCCGGATGTCCGGTGAGGACGCTCACCTTGAGCACGCGCACGAGCTCGCCGAGAAAGAAGGGGTTGCCGTCGGAGGTGTGGAGCAGGTCCTGCACCATGGCGGGCGACGGGACGACGGCGGACGCTCGCAGGAACGCCTCGACGTCCGGACGCTCCAACCCGTGCAGCACGACGCGCTCCCCCGCGCGCGCGAGCGGCCCGAGCCGGCCCTCACGCCGTCGCATCTCGGCTTCGCGGTACGTGCCCAGGAGCAGCAGCCGCGACGTGCGCGCCTCGCGGGCGACGTGTTCCAGCAGGAGCAGCGAGTCCTGATCCGCCCAGTGCAGATCGTCGAGGATCACCAGCAGCGGGTCGCGGGCGGCGGCTCGGCGCAGCCACTCGGCGATCGCGTCGAACACGCGGAAGCGCGCCTCTGCGGGGTCGTGCGAGTCGGGCGCAGCCAGGTGCGGGAGCCGCTCTCGGATCGCCGGGACGACACGCGCGACGTCGAGCGCCGCGGAGCCCAGGTCCTCGCGGAGGTGATCCGGCTCGGCGCGCGCCGCGTGCCCCCGCAGCGCCTGCACCCACGGCCAGAAGGCGGGCGCTCCCTCCTGCTCGGGACACCGACCCCATAGCACGCATCGCTCCGGTAGATCGCCGCGCGCCGCCAGCTCCTCGGCCGTGCGTGTCTTGCCGATGCCGGGCTCGCCCACGAGCAGCACCAGGCCGCCGCGGCCGGCGCGCGCTCGCGCCAACCGCTCGTGGAGTTCGTGCAGTTCGTGCTCGCGGCCGATGAAGCGCTCGCCGGCGGCGGCAGGGAACGCGGCCATGGCGGTGGCCCGAGAATCGCAAACGAGTGGAGGGCTGTCCAGCGCGGCCGGACGGGCGCCGAGCGGGGAGTCGAGCCGTCCGGGGATGGCGCGCGGCCCGGCACCACGCTGCTGCGCAACACGGCGAGCGGGGGGGCGTGCACCTCGTGGACTTCAACCAGGACTGCGACGCGAACGTGTGGCGGCGGAACGTGTTCGACACGGCGAACCAGGCCTGCATCGAGTAGCCGGTCGTGCGGCGCGGTGCGGACTGGCCGCGCCGCGAGCCTCCGCTCACGGCCAGCCGGGGAACGCATCGAGCGGCACTTGCTGCTCGCCCTGGCTCCAGCCACCACCGAGCGCGCGATACAGCTCCACGACGGCGAGGAGCTGATCCCGCTCCACCTCGGCGAGTGTCGTCTCGGCCGGGAAGAGCTGCTGCTGCGCCTCGAGCACCTCGAAGTACGTGGCGAGACCTCCCGTGTAGCGAATCGTCGCGAGCTCGGAGGCCTCCTGGAGCGCCCTGACCGCCCTGGCGAGTTCCTCGCGGACGTCCCGCAGCTTGTCCGCATTGACCAGGGCGTCGGACACCTCGCGCAGCGACGTGAGCACCGTTCCCTCGTACTGCTGCTTCGACGCCTCCCACGCGGCCACGGCGGACTTGTATTGGCCGATCAGCCGGCCACCCTGGAAGAGCGGCCCCGCGATCGACGCGGCGATCTGCCAGATGTTGCCGGGGCCCTTCACCACGGTCTCGAGCTCCGTACTCTGCCCGCCGTAGAGCGCCGTTAGGCCGATGCGCGGGAAGAAATCGGCGACGGCGACCCCCACGTCCGCGTTCGCCGCCCGCAATGCCTCCTCCGCCTGCCGGACGTCGGGACGCCGCTCGAGGATCTGGGCGGGCAGGCCGGGCGGTGGGTGCGGCGGGAGGCGTTGCTCCGTCAAGATGGTGCCACGGGCGATGGCCGTGGGGGGCCAGCCGAGCAGGATGCTGATGGCGTTCTCGGTGGCGACGATGGCGCGCTCGTTGTTGGGGATCTGGGCCGCCGCTTGGGCCAGGGCCGCCTCGCCGCGGGCGACGGCCAGCTTCGTGCCGACGCCGCCCTCGAACTGGCGCTGGAACAGGTCGAGCGTCTCGCTGAAGGTCTGGGTGGCGCGGCGCGAGATCTCCAGCTCCAGGTCGAGCTCGCAGAGCTGGAGATACGCCTGCGCGACTCCGCTCACCAGGCTGATCACGACGCCGCGCCGGAACTCGTTCTGTGCCAGGAGCTGCGCCCTGGAGCTCTCGGTGGCGCGGCGGATGCGGCCCCAGAGGTCGATCTCCCAGGCCATGTTGAAGGTTCCCGCGAAGATGTTGAAGGTGCGGTTGCTCTCGAAGCCGAAGAACTGGCGACCGCGGGCCGCGTCGCCCTCGTAGCTACCCTGGGGGAAGATCGCGGAGCGCGTCTGCACCAGGATGCCGAGCGCCTGCTCGACCCGAGCAATGGCAGTTTGCAGGTCGTAGTTGTTGCGCAACGCCTCGGCGATGAGAAACTGCAGCACGTCGTCCTGGAAGATGTCCCACCACGGCAGGTCGGCGAGCGACTCGGGCTGTTGGGCGTCGTCGCCACGGAAGTACTCGGGTATCGTCGTGTAGGGTCGCTCGTAGTTGGGGCCGACCGCGCAGGCCTGGAGGGCGAGCGCCGCGAACAGGGCGGCGGCAAGACGTCCGATCGTCATGGGGCCGTTCCCTCTACTGACTTCACTGGCGGGACGCCAGCGGCGGCCCCGACGACGAGCAATCCTCGGTCGCGCGAGGTGGCGGTCGATCGCGAGCGACCTGTCCCGCACGTCGCGATCGTGCTAGCGCTGGCCCGGATGTCGACGGCAGCGACGATGTGCGGCCACGTCACCCTCGGGGTGCTCGCGCTGGCGGCGTGCTCCCGGCCGGAGGCGCCGCGCACTGCGGACGAGCTGCGCGCGGCCATCGCGGACTACGACCAGGGCAAGCCCGGCGCCTCGGAGGAGCGGATCACCGCATTGTTCGCGCGCCTCGACGCCGACATCGCCGCGCGCCGCGCGGACGCTGCGGCCGAGCCTGCCGGGTCACGCGAGCGGCTCGTGCAGCAGGTCGCGACGCTCGAGCAGGAGCGCCGCGACCTGCAGGAGGCATGGATCGCGGCGCGCCTCAGGCGGGTCGGCAATACGGCGGGGGAGGCGCTGCGCGGCCTCGGCGAATCCATCGGCCGCGGCCTCGAGGACGCGGGCCGACGCCTGCGCGAATCGCTCGAGGAGGGGGCCGCCCCGACGCCGCCCGCGAGCGAGCCTGCTCGCTGAGCGCTGCCCGCTACGCGCGCGTGCGTGTGAGCAGGCGGTAGCCGAAGAGCAGCACCAGGGCGCCCAGCACCGACATCACGAAGCCGGCCGGCTGGCCCTCCTGGTACAATCCGATGGCGCGGCCGAGGAAACCGCCCACCAGGGCACCCGCGATGCCGAGCAGGATGGTCACGATGATGCCGCCGGGATCCTCCCCTGGCATGACGAGCTTGGCCACCACCCCGATGATCAGCCCCAGCACGATCATCACGAGAATGCCGGTCATGGGAACCTCCTTTGTCCGGCGACCTCGAACGACCGCATGATAGCATGAGATTCGCAGCGTTCCCAAATGTCGCGGTGGGGCACCCGGGCTGCCCTGCACCACCACCCGGGGCCGCCACGAGACGCCCGGCTGCGCAGGTGCCGGGAACCGGGACCTCAGGGCGTGCGGCCCCGCGTCAGGACGTCGCTCAGCGTGAGCCCGATCAGGATGACGAGCCAGGCGAAGCCGCTGGCGGCCGCGAGCTGTGTGAGGCGGCTCGTGAACCTGACGTGCATGAAGAAGAGCACGACCAGCGTGGCCTTGGTGAAGGCGATCACGAGCATCACGACCACGTTCAGCGGCCCCAGGTCGACGTAAGCGACCGCCGTGGTGATCGCCGTGCCCAGGATGAGCGCCGCGAAGATCACGAGGTAGATCCGGATCGGGACGACGTGTTCCATCGACATGGCGGCGCTCAGTGACGTCCGATCAGGTAGAGCAGCGGGAAGAGGAAGATCCACACGATGTCGACGAAGTGCCAGTAAAGCCCCGAGATCTCCACCGGCGTGTGGTAGGCCGGGCCGACGCGGCCGGACCATGCCATCCAGAGCAGCCACGTCATGATGCCGAGCCCGATCACCATGTGAAGGGCGTGCAGCCCGGTGAGCGCGAAGTAGAGCGAGAAGAACATCTCGGCGACGTCCTTCTCCGGGCCGTCCCACGCGAAGTGCATGCCCGGGACCAGGTGTTCGTGGAACTTGTGCCAGTACTCGTAGCTCTTGATGCCGAGGAAGACGGCGCCCAGCATGGCCGTCAGCACGATGCACCAGACGAGCATCCGGCGGCGCCCCATCTGCGACGCCCAGACCGCCAGCGCCATGGTCAAGCTCGAGGTGATGAGCGCGGCGGTGTTGACGGTGCCGAGAACCACGTCGAGGTGGTGGCTGGCGTGCGCGAAGCCGTCGGGGTGGAGGGTGCGGTAGACGACGTACACGGTGAACAGGCCGCCGAAGAACATGACCTCGGTCACGAGGAACACCCACATGCCGAAGGTCGAGGCGTCGCGCTGCTGGTCGGCGTCGTCGAAGTGGTGGGCGACGTGGGCGTGCAACGACTGGGCGGCGGCGTCAGCCAACGGCGGCCTCCTTCGTGCGGCCGGGGAGCGGCGTATCGAGCGACTGATAGTCGTAGGGCTCCCGCGTGACCACCGGCGTGCGCGCGAAGTTCTCGGTGGGCGGCGGCGACGTCGTCTGCCACTCGAGGCCCGTCGCGCCCCAGGGATTGGCCGACGCGATCTCGCCGTAGCGTAGCGACCAGAAGAAGTAGAGGAGCGGCAGCAGGTAGCCGACGCCGAGGATGGATGCGCCGGCCGTCGACAGGACGTTCAGCACCTGGAACTCCTCGGGATACACGTGG
Organism: Thermodesulfobacteriota bacterium; assembly: GCA_046727715.1. Taxonomy (GTDB): domain Bacteria; phylum Desulfobacterota; class Binatia; order DP-6; family DP-6; genus CAVQLX01. The sequence continues at coordinate 2,812 of JBKPDC010000247.1, read as the reverse complement.
TAGCGCCGCGGCATGCCGAGATAGCCGAGGATGAACTGCGGGAAGAACGTGAGGTTGAAGCCGAGGAAGACGAGGACGCCCGACACCTTGGCGATCCACTCCGGATACATGCGGCCGGTCATCTTCGGCCACCAGAAGTGGAGGCCGCCGAGGTAGGCCATGATCGTCCCGCCCACCATGATGTAGTGGAAATGCGCCACGACGAAGTAGGTGTCGTGGACGTGCACGTCGAGCCCGATGGCGGCGAGGAAGAGTCCCGTCAGGCCACCCATTGTGAAGAGGCCGATGAACCCCAGGGCGTAGAGCATGGGCGACTCCCACGCGATCGAGCCCTTGTAGAGCGTGGCCGTCCAGTTGAACACCTTGATCGCCGACGGGATCGCGACGAGAAAGCTCAGGAACGAGAAGATGAACCCCGCGTACGTGGACTGGCCGCTCACGAACATGTGATGTCCCCACACGAGGAAGCCGAGGACGGCGATCAGCAGGCTCGAGGCCGCGATGAACGAGTAGCCGAAGATGCGCTTGCGGGCGAAGCACGTGATGATCTCGCTGATCACGCCCATCCCCGGCAGGATCATGATGTAGACCGCGGGGTGCGAGTAGAACCAGAAGAGATGCTGGAAGAGGATCGGGTCGCCGCCGAGCTTGGGGTCGAAGATGCCGAGGTGGAAGCCGCGCTCGACGCCGACCAGGGCCAGCGTGATGGCGATCACGGGCGTGCCGAGGATCTGGATCAGGCTGGTGGCATACAGCGCCCACACGAAGAGCGGCAGCCGCAGCCAGGTGAGGCCCGGCGCGCGCATGGTGTGAATCGTGACGATGAAGTTGAGCCCGGTGAGAATCGAGGAGAATCCGTTGATGAAGAGAGCGACGGCGGTGGGGACGACGTTGGTCGTGGAGGCCGACGTGCTGAAGGGCGTGTAGAAGGTCCAGCCCGTGTCCACCCCGCCGGCGACCATGGCCCACAGCCCGATCACGGCGCTCACGATGTACACGTACCAGCTCAGGAGGTTGATCTTCGGGAACGCCAGGTCACGCGCGCCGATCATGAGCGGGATCAGGAAGTTGCCGAGGACGGCGGGAATCGACGGGATCAGGAAGAAGAAGATCATCACCACGCCGTGCATGGTGAAGAGCTTGTTGTAGGTGTCGCTGCCGACCACGTCCGCCTGGGGCGTCAGCAGCTCGAGGCGGATGACGCCGGCGAACAGGCCGCCGAGCATGAACATGACCGTGATCGAGACGAGGTAGAGAAGGGCGATCCGCTTGTGGTCGACGGTGAGGAGCCAGGAGCGGACGCCGTAGTCGGCCGTGAGGTAGTTGATGCGGGGTTCGGCCGCGTGCGGGGGGACGAGGGGCTCGGTCTGGGGGATCATCGCGTGGCCTCCGGCGTCTCGGCCGGCAGCGTCTTCAGGTAGGCGATCAGCTGCATGACGTTCTCCTCACTGAGGAGGCCCTGATAGGTCGGCATGATCCCCTGGTAGCCCGCGACGAGATGGGCCTGGGGATTGAGGATCGATTCCCGGAGGTAGTTCTCGTCGGCGACGGCCGTGCCGCCGCCCTCGAAGTGCACGGTGCTCCCGAAGATTCCCGCCAGGTGCGGCCCGCGCTGTCCCGAGCCGGCCGCGTGGCACGACCCGCACCCCTGCGTCTCGAAGAGCGCCTGGCCAGCCGCCGCCGGCGAGATGGCTGGCATGCCGCCCGCCTCGCCCGTCTGGAGCCAGGCCTGGAACTCGGCGGGCTCCATGGCGATGACGTGCCCGATCATGCCGGAGTGAATCGTGCCGCAGTACTCGGCGCAGAAGAGGTGGTATGTGCCCGGCTTCGTCGCTTCGAACCACGAGGTGGTGTAGCGGCCGGGCACGGCATCCTGCTTGGTGCGGAACGCCGGGACGTAGAAACTGTGGATGACGTCCTCGGAGGTCAGCGTCAGCCTGACGGGCTTGCCGACCGGAATGTGGAGCTCGTTGATCTCCCGCCGCCCCTCCATGTGCTGGAGCTTCCACATCCACTGCTTGCCAACGACGTCGATGTTGATTGCGTCGTCGGGCGGCCGCCGGATGGTGGCGAAGAGACTCGCGCCCCAGAAGAAGATCACCATGACGATGAGGAGCGGAATCGCGGTCCAGCCGACTTCCAGGGCGAGCGAGCCGTGGACTACCTCGGGGATCTCGTCGCCCTTGCGGCGCCGGTAGCGGAGCATGAACACGATGATCGAGCCGGCGATCAGGACCGTGAAGAACCCCGACACCGCGAGCAGGAAGAAGAGGAGGGCGTCCACCTGGCTCGCCAGGGTCGACGCCTGCTCGGGGAACAGCTGCAGGCCTCTCAGCATCGGGGACCGCTTCCGGAGGCGACGGCGGGCGGACGCCGGGCCTGCGCCCGGTCGCGCCGGAGCATGACGACGAGGAACGCGCCCAGCGCGGCGAGCGTGAGGACGCCACCGGCACGCACGGCGTTCAGTGCCACGCGGCTGTAGCGACCCGTGGCGGGGTCGTAGTGAAAGCAGAAGAGGAGCAGCTGGTCGACCACCGAGCCGATGCGCTCGTTCGACGCCTCCACCAGCGCGAGGCGCAGGTCGCGCGGGGCGAACTCCACGCCATAGAAGTAGTGCGACAGGCGCCCGCCGGGCGTGAGCACCACGAGGCCGCTGGCGTGGGCGTACTGCTTGGCCGCGGGGTCCCAGGCGTACCGGAAGCCGATCGCCTCCATGAGCGGGCGGATGGAGGCGTCGTCGCCGACCAGGAAATGCCAGCCCTCGGCGGCTCCGGGGCGCCGGTACTGCTCGAGGTAGGTCGCCTTCTTCGCG
>JBKPDC010000246.1:0-9118 GCA_046727715.1 Thermodesulfobacteriota bacterium | reverse complement strand
GGCGGCGGCACGGTGGAACGGGAGAGGAGTCGAGCCATGCCCGAGGACGTCAGCGGCGGCAGCAGCGCCTTCCTGGGGAAGGGGAGCCGCGTCGTCGGCAAGCTCACGTTCGAGGGTCCCGTCCGAATAGAAGGGCACGTCGAGGGCGAGATCACGGCGCAGGATGCGCTCACCATCGGCGAGAGCGCGGTGGTCAACGCCCAGATCGTCGGCAACGCGGTCGTGATCCAGGGCCGGGTGACGGGAGACGTCACGGCCAGGAAGCGCCTCGAGATCCGCGCACCGGGCAAGCTTCACGGAAACATCGCCTCGCCGAGCCTGGTCATCCAGGAAGGCGTCGTGTTCGAGGGGCAGTGCAACATGGGGGCAGGCGACGCGCAGCGCGGAGACAAGGACCGTCAGGGACCGCAGAAGGTCACTCCGTTCCCCACCGAGGGAACGCCTCTCAAAGTCCACTCCGAGGGCACGAAGTAGGCACAACCTCTCGCCCCTCGCTGCCACGCCCTCGCTCGCACCGCATGCTCGAACTGAACTACAGCCTCGTCCTTCAGATCGTGCTGTTCGTGGCCCTGTGGGCCGCGTTGAAACGGTTCTGGTTCGACCCCGCGATGCGGCTCCTGGCAGAGCGCCAGCGACGGTCCGAAGGCGAGGTCGAGAAGGCGCGTGCCCTCGAAGCGGAGGTCGAGCGCCTGCGACGCGAGCACAACGCCGCCCTCCAGCACGCCCGGAGTGAGGTCCAGCGCGAGGTCGCAGACATCATGCGACAGGCCGAGGCCGAGCAGAAGCAGCTCATCGCGCAGGCCAACGACGACGCGCAGCGCACGCTGGCCAGCATGCGGGCTCGAGTGGCCGAGGACGTCGCAGCCGCGCGCAAGAGCCTGAGCGCCGAGGTCGGCGCGATCGCGCGCGACGTCGCGCGCAGCGTCCTCGGGCGGGCGGTCTGAGGTGATCGAGCACGGTGGACACGAGCCCGGGCTCGGCGATCTCCTGTTTCCCGCGATCAACTTCGCCATCTTTGCGTTCGTGCTGGTGCGGTTTCTCGCGGGGCCCATCCGCGAGTATTTTCGCGAACGTACGGAGCGCTTGCGCCACGGCCTGGAGGCCGGCCGGCGAGCGCAGCGGCAGGCCGAGGACCTTCAGGCGCAGCTCGAGAAGGACATGCGCGAGCTACCCGCGCTCCAGGAGCGTCTCAAGGCCGACCTCCTCGCCACCGCCGAGCAAGCGCGGGCCAGGCTGCTGGCGCAGGGCCGCCAGGCCGCCGCGCGCATCCGCACCGACGCCGCGCTGGTCGCCGAGCAGGACGGGCGGGCGGCGCAACGCGCCGTGCGCGCCGAGATCGTCGAGGAGGCGATCCGGCAGGCGACCGCGCTGGTCCGCGAGGTGGTCGGGCCAGACGACCAGCGGCGCTTCGTTCACGAGTTCGTCGAGACGGCAAGGCACGCCCCGTGACCGGCGGTCTCGCCAGACGCTACGCCCGCGCGTTGCTGGAGCTCGCCCGTGAGAGCGGATCGCTCGTTGCCGCCGGTGAAGAGCTCGCGGCCGTCACCGCCGTGTTCGACGAGCCGCGCCTGCGCGCGGTCGTCCTGAATCCCACGGTCGAGGCGGGCGCCCGCCGGAAGGTCGTCGGCGGGGTGGTCGGTGCCCTCGCGGTGTCGCCCTGGGTGGGCAATCTGGTGAAGCTGCTGGCCGACCGCGACCGGCTGGCGTTGCTCCCGCAGGTCGCGCAGGCCTACGACGCGCTGGTCGACGCCGAGGTCGGCCGTACGCGCGTGCGCGTTCGATCGGCGGCGCCTCTGGGCCCGGCGGAGAAGACCGAGCTGAGCGACCTGGCGAAGCACCTGGTCGGCGCGCGCGAAGTGCTGGTCACGACCGAGGTCGATGCCGAGCTGCTCGGTGGCGTCGTCCTCGACGCCGGCGGTACGGTCTGGGATGGCAGCGTCCGGACGCAGCTGGCGAGAATGAGCAAGGAAATGGCCGGGAGCAGCGCCTAGCGCTCGGCCGGGGGGAACACGGTCATGCAGGTCCGCGCGGCGGAGATCAGCGACATCATCCGCGAGCAGATCCGGGATTACGAGAGGCAGCTCGAGGTACGCGAGACGGGCATCGTCCTGTCCACCGGGGACGGCATCGCCCGCATCTACGGGCTCGACAAGGTCGAGGCGGGCGAGCTGATCGAGTTCCCCCACGGGATCTACGGACTGGCGTTGAATCTCGAGGAGGACAACGTCGGCGCCGCCATCATGGGTGAGTCGCAAGCGATCAAGGAGGGCGACGAGGTACGGCGGACGGGGCGCATCGCCGCGGTGCCGGTGGGTGACGCCCTCCTCGGCCGTGTCGTGAACGCACTCGGCCAGCCGGTGGACGGCAAGGGACCGATCGACACCACCAGCACGCGCCGCATCGAGCTCAAGGCGCCCGGCATCATCGACCGCGAGCCCGTGAAGATGCCGCTCCAGACCGGCATCAAGGCCATCGACTCGATGATCCCCATCGGGCGCGGCCAGCGCGAGCTCATCATCGGCGACCGGCAGACCGGCAAGACCTCGGTGGCGATCGACACGATCATCAACCAGCGCGGCGGTGACGTGCAGTGCATCTACATCGCCATCGGGCAGAAGCAGTCCACGGTGGCCCAGGTCGTCGACAAGCTGACCAAGTTCGGCGCCATGGACTTCACCACGGCGGTGGTCGCCGGCGCGTCCGACCCGGCTCCCATGCAGTTCATCGCGCCATACAGCGGCTGCAGCATCGGTGAGTACTTCCGCGACAACGGGCGCCACGCGCTGGTGATCTACGACGACCTGTCCAAGCACGCGGCGGCGTACCGCCAACTCTCGCTCCTGCTCCGGCGGCCGCCGGGTCGCGAAGCGTACCCCGGCGACGTGTTCTACCTGCACTCCCGGCTGCTCGAACGCGCCGCCAAGATGAGCCCCGACCGTGGCGGCGGCTCGCTCACCGCGCTGCCCATCATCGAGACGCAGGCCGGCGACGTGTCGGCGTACATCCCGACCAACGTCATCTCCATCACCGACGGGCAGATCTTCCTCGAGACCGACCTCTTCTATTCGGGCGTCCGCCCGGCGGTGAACGTCGGCATCTCGGTGTCGCGCGTGGGCGGCAACGCGCAGGTGAAGGCCATGAAGAAGGTGGCCGGCCCCTTGCGGCTCGAGCTGGCGCAGTACCGCGCCATGGCGGCCTTCGCCCAGTTCGCTTCCGACCTCGACGCGGCCACGAAGAAGCAGCTCGATCGCGGCGAGCGTCTGGTCGAGGTCATGAAGCAGGGACAGTACGCGCCGCTGGCCGTCGAGAAGCAGGTCGGTATCATCTACGCGGCGGTGAACGGCCACCTCGATGGGCTCCCCGTGAGTGTCGTCCAGCGCTACGAGCGCGAGCTGTACGCCTTCCTCGAGGCCAAGCACCCCGAGGTGCTCGACGGCATCCGGACGAAGCGGGAGCTGACGGAGGATCTCGTCCCGAAGATCGACGCCGCGCTGAAGGAGTTCGCGAACCTCTTCGCGGCCTGATGCCCAGCCTCAAGGACCTCCGCAAGCGGATCGGCTCGGTCCGCTCGACGCAGCAGATCACCAAGGCCATGAAGATGGTGGCTGCCGCGCGCCTGCGCCGGGCGCAGGAGAGCGCGGAGAGCGCGCGCCCGTATGCGGCGAAGCTCACCGAGATGTTCTCGGCGGTCGTGGCGGGTCTGTCCGAAGAGGCGCATCCGTTGCTTGCGCGGCGCGACGAGAAGCGGATCGACCTGATCGTGCTCACCAGCGATCGCGGCCTCTGCGGAGGTTTCAACGCCAATCTCATCCGGCAGGCCGAGGCGTTCACGCGCGACCACGGCGAGCAGCGGCTGCAGCTCATGCTGGTCGGTCGCAAGGGCCTCGACCACTACCGGCGCCGGCGAGTCACCCCGGTGTTCGAGCGCACCGGCGTGCTCAACTCGCCGACCACCGCGGTGGCGGGCGCGCTCGCCGAGCGTGTCACCACCCGGTTCGCCGAGGGCGAGACGGACGCGGTGTACCTCATCTACAGCCGCTTCCAATCGGTGATCGCACAGATCCCCACCATCGTGCGGCTGCTGCCCGTGGATGCGCCGGCGGACGCCGACGTGCCAGCCGTCGAGTACATCTTCGAGCCGCCGCGCCCGGAGCTCCTCGGCAGGCTGCTGCCGCGCTACGTCCAGACCCGGCTGCTCCAGGCGCTGCTCGAATCGATCGCCAGCGAATTCGGCGCCCGCATGACGGCGATGGACAACGCCACGCGCAACGCCTCCGAGATGATCGACCGCCTCACGCTGTCGATGAACCGCGCCCGTCAGGCCGCGATCACCACGGAGCTGATGGAGATCGTGTCGGGCGCCGAAGCCCTGAAGGGATAGTTTCACACCATGCCGAGCAACGGCCGCATCACGCAGGTCATCGGTGCCGTCGTCGACGTCGAGTTCGCGGACGGCAAGCTGCCGCGCATCTTCAACGCGCTCACCACCAGCAATGCGGCGATCGGCGACCAGCCGTGGAATCTCGTCCTCGAGGTCGCGCAGCACCTGGGCGAGAACACCGTACGGACGATCGCGATGGACTCGACCGACGGTCTGGTGCGCGGTGCCGAGGTGCGGGATACCGGCGAGGGCATCGCCGTCCCGGTGGGCGAGGCGACGCTCGGCCGGATCATGAACGTCGTCGGCGAGCCGATCGATCAAAAGGGGCCGATCCGCACGCAGAAACGCGCGCCCATCCATCGCGAGGCGCCGAGCTTCACCGACCAGGACACGCAGGTCCAGGCCTTCGAGACCGGCATCAAGGTGGTCGACCTGCTCGCCCCCTACCAGCGCGGCGGCAAGATCGGGCTCTTCGGGGGCGCCGGCGTCGGCAAGACGGTGATCATCCTGGAGCTCATCAACAACGTCGCGAAGCAGCACGGCGGCGTGTCGGTGTTCGGCGGTGTCGGTGAGCGCACGCGCGAGGGCAACGACCTCTACCTGGAGATGCAGGAATCGAAGCTCTCCGACGGCAACCCGGTCATCTCGCGTGCGGCGCTGGTGTACGGACAAATGAACGAGCCGCCCGGCGCGCGCGCGCGCGTCGGCCTGTCTGCGCTGACCGTGGCCGAGCACTTCCGCGACGAGGAAGGGAAGGACGTCATTTTCTTCATCGACAACATCTTTCGCTTCGTGCAGGCCAACTCCGAGGTGTCGGCGCTGCTCGGCCGCATGCCGTCGGCGGTGGGGTACCAGCCTACCCTCGGCACCGACATCGGGGAGCTCCAGGAGCGCATCACGACGACGAAGCGCGGCTCCATCACGTCGGTGCAGGCCATCTATGTCCCGGCCGACGACTTGACCGACCCCGCGCCTGCCACGACGTTCGCGCACCTCGATGCGACGACGGTGCTGAACCGTGCCATCTCGGAGAAGGGCATCTACCCGGCGGTGGACCCGCTCGACTCGACGTCGCGCATCCTCGACGCGAACATCGTGGGCGAAGAACACTACACCGTGGCGCGCCAGGTGCAGGCGGTGCTCCAGCGCTACAAGGACCTGCAGGACATCATCGCCATCCTCGGCATCGACGAGCTGTCGGAGGACGACAAGCAGACCGTGGCGCGGGCACGCAAGATCGAGCGCTTCCTGTCGCAGCCCTTCCACGTCGCCGAGCAGTTCACGGGCTTCAAGGGCGTGTACGTGCCGCTGCCCGAGACGATCCGCGGTTTCCGCGAGATCGTCGAAGGCAAGCACGACGACCTCCCCGAACAGGCCTTCTACATGGTCGGCACGATCGATGACGTCATCGAGAAGGCACGCAAGCTCGCAGCGTGAGCGCGAGCGAAGGATCGCGATAGGTGGCGGACGCCCTCAGACTTCGCATTTACACCCCCGAGCGCGAGCTCTTCGACGACGTGGTGCGCGAGGTGACGGCGCCGGGCGCCTACGGGCAGATCGGCATCCTGCCCGATCACGCCGCGCTGGTGACCACGCTCGAGGCGGGCGAGCTGGCGTACAAGGAGGACGGCAAGAGCGGGCGGTTCCAGATCGGCGGCGGGTTCGCCGAGGTGCGCGACAACGTGGTGACGGTGCTGGCGGATTCCGGCGAGCCAGTCGGCGGACGCCCGTAGCCATCTTGAGCCGCCCGTAGCAGTAGTGCTACAAGACGGTTCTATGGCTGACATCCCGGCGCGGGACCTGCGAAATCAGGTGAGCCGCGTCCTACGCCGGGTCCAAGCTGGCGAGCGGCTGCGTATCACGGTGAGCGGGCGGCCCGTGGCGGAGCTGTCCCCGCTCGGGCGCAAGCCGGCCTCGATGCCTGCGGCGGAGTTCTGGCCCGCGCTCGCGCGCACGAGGGCGGATGCGGGACTTTCGGACGACCTCCGATCTACCCTCCCAGACACTACCGACGACGTGAGGCTCCCATGACGGCATTGGCAGACACGTCTGTTTTCATCGCGCAGGAACAGGGCCGCACGCTCGCGCCTTCCCCGCCGGATGAGGTCGCCGTCTCGGTGGTGACCGTCGGTGAGCTTCATCTCGGTGTCCTCATCGCGCCAGACGTGGAACGCCGGGCGATGCGCCTGGCGACGTTGCGGCTGGCAGAGCAACTCGAGCCACTTCCTGTCGACGGAATGGTCGCCCAGGCGTGGGCGACTCTCGTGGCCCGACTGCGCGCTTCCGGTCGGAGGATGCCGATCAACGATTCGTGGATCGCGGCGACCGCGCTCGCCCACGGCATGACCGTCGTCACCCAGGACGCGGACTACGACGACGTGCCCGGTTTACGGGTCGTGAAGGTGTGAGCATGGGTCGACTCGACGGCAAGATCGCGCTCGTCACGGGCGGCGGCCGCGGGATCGGGCGCGGCATCGTGCTCGAGTTCGCACGTGAGGGCGCCGACGTTGCGATCAACTACCGCCGCGATCGTGACGCCGCCGAGGCGACGGCGCGTGACATCGAGTCGCTCGGACGTCGCGCCCTGGTGGTCCAGGCGGACGTGGGCGATCGCGCGGCCGCCGATCGCATGATCGGCGAGGTGCGCGCGGCCTTCGCGCGCATCGACATCGGCGTCGCGAACTCGGGCGTGGCCAGCCGCCCGTCGGCGGTGCACGAGATGGACCCGGGCGAGTGGCGCCGGGTATTGTCGACCGACCTCGACGGTGCCTTCTACACGGCGCGCGCGGTGCTGCCCTCGCTGCTCGAGACGCGCGGCGTGCTGCTCTTCATCTCGTCGGTCGGCGCCGACGTCGCCGCGGCGGGCGGCGCGCCCTACCACGTCGCGAAGGCCGGCGTGAACACGCTCATGCGCGTGATTGCGAAGGAGGTCGCCGGCGCAGGCGTCCGGGTGAACTGCATCGCGCCCGGGCTCGTGCGCTCCGAGATGGGCGAGCGGCTCATCAAGTTCGTGGGCGAGGGGATCACGCAGACGATCCCGCTCGGCCGCGTGGGTGAGCCGTCGGACATCGGGAAGGCGGCGGTGTATTTCGCGTCGGACGACGGGGCGTGGGTGACGGGGAAGATCCTGCGCGTCGACGGCGGCGCGTGCATGTAGCGTCGGTTCGCCTTGTCCGGGCTGGATGGTGCCGGATCCTGCCGGCTCGCTCGGCTGAATTACTTGTCTGGGAAGGTGGCCGAGCGGCAGTAGGACCGCCGTCGGCGTCCGGTCGGTGCTAGGGTGGTTCGCGCGCGGCCGCAGCTGAGCCGCGATCCGTTAGGCCGCATGAGGGTGATACGCTGAAGGGTGCCCGAGTCCGCGGTTGAGAAGATGCCGCAACGTCGAGACACACTGAACGTCGGTCAAGCCCCGGGCCGCGATCCGGGCTACCGACTCGCCGGGAAGGGCCGTGAAGAGATCGAGGATGAGCGGCTCAGCCTCCTGGAGCAGCTCTTTGATCCGGCCTCTCGTCGACGTCGTGACCTTGTCCAGCCTGGCTGGCGGTGCCTTGAGATCGGCGCGGGTCGGGGATCGATGGCCGTCTGGCTGGCTGAGCGGGTTGGCCAGAGCGGCCGCGTGGTGGCGACCGATATCGATGTTTCGTATCTGGTGCGTCTTGACGTTCCGAACCTCGAGGTACGCCGGCACAACATCCTCGAGGACCCGCTAGACGTGCTCGGCGCCGGTTCGTTCGATCTGGTGTGCTCGCGTCTGATGCTATTCTGGCTCGCGGGCAAGCAGGAGTTGGCCCTGCGGCGCATGGTGGAGTGCCTGCGACCAGGAGGGTGGCTCGTTGATGAGGACGGTGACTGGGGTACGGTTGCGCCAGTCGATCCCGCCCATCGCCACTACGCCCCATACCACGACGCCTGGCGGGGTGGTGAATGGTGGGCATCGCGCGGGTACGACCCCTTCTTTGGGCGGAAACTCCCGACCCTATTCGAATCCGGCGGCCTGGAGAACATCCGTCACGAGGCTACTGCCGAGGTGGTGCGCGGGGGCAGCGCATGGTCACGGTGGTGGCAACAGAGCCTCGAGGGTATCCGTGCCTCCGAGCGTGCCGCAGGCAGCCTGACCGAAACACAGGAGCGAGAGTACCAGGCTCTTACAGCCCCATTGATCGATCCCTCGTTCTGGTTCCTCAACGTCTTGCTGCATGCCTGCTGGGGTCAACGCGTAGTCTGATGAGTGAGGGTTGGTGACCGCATTCTGCTTCCAGCTGCCCTTGCGCGATCCGCGCGGCCTAACCAGGCGTTGGAGCGGGCGGGCCGGCAACCAGCCGAGCGCGGCGTGCGGCACGCCGCTCAACGCCAGGTTATCCTAGAGCCGCCTGATCGCTTCGACGATGTACCGATTGGTTCGCCCGCGAGGCGGGCGAACCGCCAGAGTCGTTATGGGGGGTATCCGAATTAGAGCGATCTTCCACGTCACCTCCGCAAAGGCGGCCGCGACAGCGGCGCAGCGCGCCGAGTACGTTCCGCGGGGGTTCGAGGTCGATGGGTTCATTCCACCGCTCCTACGCTCAGCAGGTGACGAAAATCGCGAACATCAACTTCTACGGGCAAAGGGGCTTGGTGCTGCTGGAGATCGACCCGCGGGCCTCCCTTGTGAGGTGGTTGACGAGAACTTGGAAGGGGGATCTGAACTCTTCCCGCACGTCTACGGTCGATTGCCGATGGAAGCTGTCGTGAAGGTGC
>JBKPDC010000245.1:0-11798 GCA_046727715.1 Thermodesulfobacteriota bacterium | reverse complement strand
GAAGCGCAGAGGGGGAACCCCCGACCCCCGCACCAAGCAACGGCTACGCGTCCGGTTCCGGTTCCGTGTCCGGCTCGGATTCCGCGGCCGGCTCTTCGTCCGCGGCGGACGCGTCGGCAGCTGGCACGGGTTCGCCGGTGTAGGCCTCTTCCTCGCGCTCCGCCACCCGCGCGACCGCGGCCAGGCGCTCGCCCTCTTCCAGCTCGATCAGCCGCACGCCCTGCGTGTTGCGGCCGATGACGCGGATCTCGTGAGCGCGAAGCCGGATCACCTTGCCGCCACTCGTGACCAGCATGAGCTGGTCGTCGTCCGTCACCATGCGCACCCCGATGACCCGGCCGGTCTTCTCGGTGATCCGCATGGTGATGATGCCCTTGCCGCCCCGGTGCGTGCGGCGGTACTCGTCCATGCCGGTGCGCTTGCCGTACCCGTTCTCCGACACCGCCAGCAGCGTCGCGCCGGTCTCGACCAGGTCGATCGCCACCACCTGGTCGCCCTCGTCGAGCTTCATGCCGATGACCCCGTACGTCGAGCGTCTCATCGGCCGGACCTCGGCCTCCTCGAAGCGGATGGCCTGGCCCTCGGCCGTGGAGAGGATGACCTCGCCCGATCCGTCCGTCAGCCGCACGCCGATCACCTCGTCACCTTCCTCGAGCGCGATGGCGATCAGCCCCGACGGCCGCGGCGACGAGTACTGCATCAGGTCGGTCTTCTTGATGAGGCCACGCCGCGTGGCGAAGACCAGGTACCGTCCCTCCTGGAACTCCCGTACAGGCAGGAAGGCCGACAGCTTCTCGTCGGGCTTGAGGCTCACGAGGTTCGTCACGCTGCGCCCGCGCGCGGCGCGCCCGGCCTGCGGGATCTCGTGCACCTTGAGCCAGTAGACCTTGCCGCTCGTCGTGAACAACAGGATGTAGGAATGCGTCGAGGCGACGAACAGGTGCTCGACGAAGTCCGCGTCGCGCGTGGTGGCGCCGATCTTCCCTCGCCCGCCGCGTCGCTGCGCGCGGTAGAGGCTCACGGGGTTCCGCTTCACGTACCCCTCGTGCGAGATGGTGACCACCATGTCCTCTTCGACGATCAAGTCCTCGACCGAGATGGCGGCCGCTTCGTCGACGAGCCGTGTACGGCGACCGTCGCCGTACTTGTCGCGGATGGCGCGCAGCTCCTCGACGATGATCCTCGACACCTCGCGCTCGTCGGCGAGGATGCGACGCAGGCGGGCGATCTCGCCTTCCACCTCCGCATGCTCGGCGACGATCTTGTCGCGCTCGAGGCCGGTCAGGCGCTGGAGCCGCATGTCGAGCACGGCCTGCGCCTGGACCTGCGTCAGGCTCAGAGCGCTCATCAGGCCCGCGCGGGCCGTGGCGGGATCGGGTGCGCCGCGCACGATGGCAATGGCCTGGTCGAGGTTCTCGACCGCGATCTTCAGACCAGCCAACACGTGGAGGCGCTCCTCGGCCTTGCGCAGCTCGTAGGTCGTGCGGCGGACCACGACTTCGCGGCGGTGCGTCAAGAACACCGCGAGCGCGTCCTTCAGATTGAGCAGCTTCGGGCGGCCCTCGACGATCGCCAGCATGTTCACGCCGAACGATTCCTGGAGCGGCGTGTGCTTGTAGAGCTGGTTCAGCAGCACCTCGGCGACGGCGTCGCGCTTGAGCTCGATGACGATCCGCATGCCCTGGCGGTCGGACTCGTCGCGCAGGTCGGAGATGCCGTCGAGCTTGCGCTCGTTGACCAGCTCGGCCATGCGTTCGATCAGGCGCGCCTTGTTCACCTGGAACGGGATCTCGGTGACGATGATCGACGAGCGCCCGCTCTTCTCATCGGTCTCGATCTCGGCTTTGGCGCGCACCGTGAGGATACCGCGCCCATCACGGTAGGCATCCCGAATCGGCCCCTGGCCGCAGATGTAGCCAGCGGTCGGGAAGTCGGGGCCGGGGATGAAGCGCATGAGCTCGTCGACCGTGAGCTCCGGCGTCTCGATGAGCGCGATCAGGGCGTCGCAGACCTCGCGCAGGTTGTGCGGCGGGATGTTTGTCGCCATGCCGACGGCGATGCCCGACGCGCCGTTCACGAGCATGTTCGGGACGCGACTCGGGAGAACGAGCGGCTCGACGGTCGAGTCGTCGAAGTTCGGAACGAACTCGACGGTTTCCTTGTCGATGTCGGCGAGCAGCTCCTCCGCCAGCTCCGTCAGCCGACACTCGGTATAGCGGTACGCAGCGGGCGGATCGCCGTCGACCGAGCCGAAGTTGCCCTGGCCGTCGATCAGCGGATAGCGGAGGTTCCAGTCCTGGGCGAGGCGCACCAGCGCGTCGTAGACCGCGCTGTCGCCGTGCGGGTGATAGCGCTTCAGGACCTCGCCCACCACGCCCGCGCACTTCGAATAGCGCCGGTTGTGGAGCAGGCCCTCGTTGTACATCGCGTACAGGATGCGACGATGGACGGGTTTCAGGCCGTCACGCGCGTCGGGCAGTGCGCGCGCGACGATGACCGACATCGCGTAGTCCATGAAGGACGCGCGCATCTGGTCCTCGATGTTGACGGGGATGCGCTGGGGGTTCTGCTCCACGTGTTACGCCCGATCCCGATCGCTCAGACGTCGAGGTTGCGCACGTTGAGTGCGTTCTCCTCGATGAACTTCCGCCGCGGCTCCACCTCGTCGCCCATGAGCGTGGAGAAGATCTCGTCCGCCTCGTAGGCGTCCTCGATCTTCACCTGGAGCAACACCCGTGACTCCGGGTTCATCGTGGTCTCCCAGAGCTGCGTCGGGTTCATCTCGCCGAGCCCCTTGTAGCGCTGGATCTCGAGACCCTTGCGCGCCTCGGTCATGAGGCGCGCCACAGCTTCGCGGATGCTGCGCACGACCTCGGACTTCTCGCCCTCGCCGAGCGTGTACGGTGGATCGCCGACCGCCGCCAGCTCGCGGGCGATGCGCTTGGTCTCCTCGAACTCGGCGGAGAGAAGCAGATCCCGGTCGAAGACGTTGCGGTGCGCGGTGCCGTTCGTCCGCGTCAGTACGACGAGTCGCAGGCATGCGTGCTCGCGGTCGTCCTCGAACTCGAAGCTCACCGGCATCAGCTCGGGCGTGCCGACGCTCAGGTGCCGCTCGGCACCGGCG
Source organism: Thermodesulfobacteriota bacterium (assembly GCA_046727715.1). Classification (GTDB taxonomy): domain Bacteria; phylum Desulfobacterota; class Binatia; order DP-6; family DP-6; genus CAVQLX01. Next base: position 8,674 of record JBKPDC010000245.1, on the reverse strand, counting down.
ATCGCCTCGCGCAGCGTCGCCTCGTCGGCGAGCGCCGCGACGTCGAAGCGCAGCTGGCGCGCCAGCGCGACGACGACGTGACGATTGCGTCCCTTGCGCTCGAGCACGTCGAGTGCCTTCTCGAGGCGGGTGACGCGCTTCACCAGCTGCTTGAGCGGCGTGCCGGTCACGGGCGGGCCGTTCTGAGCTCGCAGCACCACGTCGCCGGCGCCGAGCTCGATGAGGTAGTCCTCGAGGCCCGGTTCGTCCTTCAGGTACTGCTGCGTCCGGCCACGCTTCACGCGATAGAGCGGCGGCTGGGCGATGAAGAGATGCCCACTCTCGATCAGCTCCTGAAAGTGCCGATAGAAGAAGGTGAGCAGCAGCGTCCGGATGTGTGCGCCGTCGACGTCGGCGTCGCACATGAGGATGATGGTGTGGTAGCGAAGCTTCGAGAGGTCCTTGTCGTCGCGTCCGACACCGGCACCAAGGGCGGTGATCAGCAGCTTGATCTCCTGCGACGACAGCATCTTGTCGAAGCGCGCCTTCTCGACATTCAGGATCTTCCCGCGCAGCGGCAGGATGGCCTGGTTCTTCCGGTCACGCCCCTGCTTCGCCGAACCCCCGGCCGAGTCGCCCTCGACGATGAACAGTTCCGAGAGGGCCGGGTCGCGCTCCTGGCAATCGGCGAGCTTGCCCGGCAGCGAGCCGCCGTCGAGGGCGCCTTTGCGGCGGGCGAGATCCTTCGCCTTGCGGGTGGCCTCCCGGACACGCGCGGCCTCGATGCACTTGGCGACGATGCGCCGCGCCTCCGGCGGATGCTCCTCGAGGTAGATCGAGAGCCGGTCGTTCACCAGCGTCTCGACGATGCCCTTCACCTCGCTGTTGCCGAGCTTGGTCTTGGTCTGCCCCTCGAACTGCGGCTCGGGCACCTTGACGCTGATCACCGCCGTGAGGCCCTCGCGGACGTCGTCGCCCTGGAGGCTCTCGTCGTCCTTCTTGAGCAGCCCGTTCGCCACCGCATACGCGTTGATCGTGCGTGTCAGGGCCGAACGCAGGCCGATCAAGTGCGTCCCGCCCTCGATCGTGTTGATGTTGTTGGCAAAGGCATAGACGCTCTCGGCGTAGCCGTCGTTCCACTGCATGGCGATCTCGACGTCCACCCCCTCGCGTGCGCCCTGGAGGAAGATCACGTCGGGATGGATGGGCGATTTGGCGCGGTTCAGATGCCCCACGAACGAGACGATGCCGCCTTCGTACAGGAACTCGTGCGCCTTGCGGTCGCGCTCGTCAGTGATCGTGATACGGACGCCGCGGTTCAGGAACGCCAGCTCGCGCAGGCGCTGCGACAGGATGTCGAAGCTGAACTCGCTGGTCTCGAAGATGAGCCCGTCTGGCTTGAAGGTGACGCGGGTCCCGCGCTGGTCGGTGACCCCCGTCTCCTGCACCGGCGACTCGGGCTCGCCACGACGGTAGCGCTGCTCGTACACCTTGCCGTCGCGGCGGATCTCCACCTCGAGCGTCTCGGAGAGCGCGTTCACGACCGACACGCCGACGCCGTGGAGGCCGCCGGAGACCTTGTAGGCGCCGTGGTCGAACTTCCCGCCGGCGTGCAGCTTCGTCAGCACCACCTGCGCCGCCGACACGCCCTCGGTGGGATGGATCTCCACTGGGATGCCACGGCCATCGTCCTCCACCGTGACGCTCGAGTCGATGTGGATCGTGACGTCCACGCGGGTACAGTGCCCTGCCAGTGCCTCGTCTACGGAGTTGTCCACCACCTCGAACACCAAGTGGTGCAGGCCGCGCTCCCCGGTGTCGCCGATGTACATGCCAGGGCGCTTGCGGACGGCCTCGAGGCCTTCGAGAACCTTGATGTTCTCGGCCCCGTACTCCGACTGCTGCGGGATTTCGGACGAACTCATGGCCTTGGGAGAGGAATCACGAATTTATACCCCGCCGCCTCGAGAGACGCCACCTGCGGGCTCCCGCCTCCAGGCGCTTCCGACCGCCGCCTGAGGCCGCCTCGTGCCGTCCCGCCCCTCCTCAGAGACGCATCGGCATGAGGACGTACGTGTAGCTCGGGTCCTGCGACCCGCGCACCACGCCGGGTCCGACCTCGTCGGTCAGCCCCAGTTCGATCGTGTCGCCCGCGGCGTGCACGCTCAGGACCTCGATGAGGTACTTGCCGTTGAACCCGATGGTGATCGGCTCACCGCTATAGGCCACCTCGAGGTCCTCGCTCGCCTCACCGGCATCGGGGTTGCTGGCCGACAGCTCGAGCGTCCCCGCCTCGAGATGCATCTTCACCCCGTGCGACCGCTCACTCGCCATGAGCGCCGTTCGGCGCACCGCCGCGAGGAAGTCGTCACGCCCCAGCTGGGCCCGCAAGCGGGGTGCAGACGGAATCACCTGCTTGTAGTCGGGGAACTCGCCCTCGACGAGCCGCATGAAGAACGACACGGCCGGCGTGTGCACGCGCACGTCCTTCTCGGCGACCACGAGCGTCAGCTCGGCTTCCCCGGTCTCGTCGAGCAGCTTGCGTACCTCGGCCAGACCCTTGCGCGACATGATCACGCCGCGTGGAATCTTCGCGTCGGCCACCGCGCGGTCGATCAGGGCGAGCCGGTGGCCATCGGTGGCGACCATGCGCAGCGTCCCGTCCTCGGTCGTCTGGACGTACACTCCGGAGAGGTTGAAGCGCGTCTCGTCCGTGGACACGGCGAACAGCGTCTTGTCGATCATCTCGCGCAACGTGCCCGCGGCGACGCGCAGCTGGGTACCGCCACCGACACCGGCTCCCAGCGGCAGCTCAGGAAAGTCCTTCGGCGGAAAGCTGACCACCTTGAAGCGCGACCGGCCTGCGAGGACGTCGACCCATCCTTCCGTGCTCGAGCGCAGCGTCAGCTCCTCGGCCGATACCTCACGCGCGATCTCGTAGAGCTTGCGTGCATTGACGGTGGTGGCACCCTTCTTCTTGGTCTGCGCGGGGAGCTGACAGCGAAGCCCTACCTCCATGTCGGTGGCGACCAGCGCGAGTCCACCATCGGCGGGCTCGATGAGAACATGGGCCAGGATGGGTTGCGTGTTCCGTCGCTCGACGACCCCCTGCACCAGGTAGAGTCCTCGGACCAGCTCGTCCCGCTTGACGCTGACCTCCATGTCACACCTCGATCGGCGCGGGATGTTGCCGGTTATCGGCGTGCCTCATGACGTCCTGGCTCTGTTCAAAGAGAACTACGTCGCCGTCGTAGGGGGTGTGGACGATGTGGACACGTGCACCCGCGCCGCAAAATCCCTAGTGGATCACCGGCGCGTTGTCCACACCGAGGAGTGGAATAGCGGCCTAGGTCTGTTCACGCCTGATCGCATCCTCGAGCTGTTCGACCGTCAGCAGGAACGACGGGTCGTCCTTCACGCGCCGCTCGATCGACGTGACGCCGTGGATCACGGTGGAGTGGTCACGCTGGAACAGCTCGCCCAGGCGGGGGAACGAGGTGTTCAGGAGCCGTCGGCAGAGGTACATCGCCACATGGCGCGGGAGGGCGATGTGCCGGCTGCGCCGTCGCGAGGCGAGGTCACTCGGCCGCAGCCCGAAACGCTCGCAGACCACCGCGAGGATGCCGTCGTAGGTGACGCGGGGGGAATGCCGCGTCGGTCGCAGGCTCGCCAGCACTTCGCGGGCCGTGTCGACCGTGATCTCGTAGCGGTGCAGCGACGCATGCGCGCCGAGCCGGGTGAGAGCCCCCTCCAGCTCGCGCACGTTGGACGCCACCTGGTCGGCGAGAAAGAGCGCGACCTCGTGGGTCAGGGGGATACCCTCGAGCTCCGCCTTCTTCTCGACGATGGCGACGCGGGTCTCCAGGTCGGGGGGCTGGAGGTCCGCGATGAGCCCCCACTCGAACCGGCTCCGGAGTCGTTCCTCGAGACCCGGGATGTCCTTCGGGACCTTGTCCGAGGTCAGCACGATCTGCGCGCGTTGCGTGTGCAAGGTGTTGAAGGTGTGGAAGAACTCCTCCTGGGTCCGCTCGCGCCCGGCGAGCGCGTGGACATCGTCGACGATCAGCACATCCACACCGCGCAGCCGTTGCTTGAACTCCTCCATGCGGTCGCGGCGCAGGCTCGAGATGAGGTCATTCACGAAAGTCTCGGTGGCGAGATAGGCGACGCGCGCTTCGGGGCGGCGCTCGAGGACCGCGTGCCCGATGGCGTTCACCAGGTGAGTCTTCCCGAGGCCCACGCCACCATAGATGAAGAGCGGGTTGTAGTGGTGGCCCGGCTGGCTGGCGACGGCCCGGCTGGCAGCGTGCGCGAACTGGTTCGACGCCCCGACGACGAACGTGGCGAAGGTACACCGCGGGTTCAGCATGGCGCGCATCGCGAGCGCCCGCCGATCGACGCGCCGCGGGACGGCTTCGGGGAACAGCTCGCCCTGCTCGCGCCCGGCGGCGTCGAGCAGAACCTGACGCGGGCCGATGACGTCCGTGACTGCCTGGCGCAGCGCTGGCAGCAGCGTGTCGTTCACGCACAGCATGACGAGCCGGCTGGGCGCCCGGAGTCGGAGCTCGGCGGGCGTGAGCGCGACGGGCTCGAGTGGTCGCAGCAGCTCGTCGAGGTCGCGCTCGCCGACGCGTTCGGCGAGACGGTTGAGAATGCCACGCCAGGCCCGCTGGAGCCCGGGTCCGGCCGAGTTGCGAACAGCCTTTTCCACTGTCGTCGGGTTGGAGGGCGCCCGGCGCCCGAGATCCAGAGCCGGCCGATGATCTGGGTGTAGGGCATGACCGGCGAAGGCGCAAGGCGGTTCGGGAAAGAATTGCGGCTCTCGGGGTCGCGTGTTACCCGTGCGGCGGCCATGGGTTCGCGGTCCGAGCAGCTTTTCGCACAGGCGCGCGAGGTCATCCCCGGCGGCGTGAACAGCCCGGTGCGGTCGTGGCGCGCGGTCGGCGGCAATCCGCTCTTCATCGCGCGCGCGTCCGGCGCCTCGCTGACGGATGCCGATGACCGGACCTACGTCGACTTCGTGGGCTCGTGGGGGCCGATGATCCTCGGTCATGCCCATCCCGATGTCGTGGCGGCGGTCACCGAGCAGGCCCGGTCGGGCACGAGCTTCGGGGCGCCCACCGCCCTCGAGGTCGAGCTGGCGCAGCTGATTGCGTCGGCGCTGCCCGCCGTCGAGCAGGTGCGGCTGGTCAGCTCCGGCACCGAGGCGACGATGTCGGCGCTGCGGCTCGCACGCGCTGCGACCGACCGGGAAGTCGTCGTCAAGTTCACCGGCTGCTACCACGGGCACGTGGACGCGCTGCTCGTCCGGGCCGGGTCCGGTGCCTTGACGCTCGGCGTCCCCGACAGTCCGGGCGTGCCCGCGGCGGTGGTAGGGCTCACCCGGCTCGCGGAATACAACGACGTCGGCGGGATCCGCGCGTTGCTGCGCCAGCACGGGGCGGAGATCGCTGCCGTCATCGTCGAGCCGGTTGCGGGCAACATGGGTGTGGTGGTGCCGGAGCCCGGCTTCCTCGAGACCCTGCGGGAGGAGACCGCCCGTGCCGGGGCTGTTCTCATCTTCGACGAGGTGATGACCGGCTTCCGCCTCGCGTGGGGCGGAGCGCAGGCGCGGTATCGGATCGCGCCGGACCTCACCTGTCTCGGCAAGATCGTGGGCGGTGGCATGCCGCTGGCGGCGTTCGGCGGCCGGCGCGACCTGATGCAGCAGATCTCGCCAGCAGGGCCGGTGTACCAGGCCGGGACCCTGTCGGGAAACCCGCTCAGCGTGGCGGCTGGGCTGGCGACGCTGCGCGCCCTGCAGCGGGTGCCCGACGCCTATGCCCGCCTCGAGGCGCTGGGGGCGCAGGCAGAGACCGGGTTGCGCCAGGCCCTCGCGGTGACGGGGGTACGGGGTTGTGTGAATCGCGTGGGCTCGATGCTGACGCTCTTTCTGGGCGTGAACGAGGTGCGCGACTACACGAGCGCCACGCATGCCGATACGGCGGCCTTCGGGCGGCTCTTCCTCGGCCTGCTGGCCGAGGGCGTCTACCTGCCCCCCTCCCAGTTCGAGGCCATGTTTCTCTCTCTCGCGCACACCGAGTCGGACATCGACCGCCTGGTCGACGGGGCCCGGCGCGTTCTGGCAGGCCGCTGACGTGTCGAAGACCTCTACCGCGATGCGTTACAGCCGCGGGATGGCCATCGCGTTCGAGTTCACGGGGACGATCGCGGCGGGAGCCTTCATCGGATGGTACCTGGACCAGCGGCTCGGGTGGACCCCCTGGGGCTCCATCGTCGCGACGGTGGCGGCCACCGTCGCTGCCTTCGTGCGCCTGTTGCAGATGGTGCGGCGCTTTCAGCAGCTGGATGATGCGCCCCAGCGTTGAGCGCATCCAGGTCCGGCACTGGCTGCTCGTCGGGATCGCGACCGCGGTGGCCGCCCTCTGGGCGCGGCGCCTGCTGTGGGGCGTGGTGCTGGGCGGCGCCGCCATCGGCGTATCGACGCTGCTCTACGCGGGCGTCTTCTGGGGGGTGCTGCGGCGGCGCAGCGCACGTTTGGCGTTCGGGATGCTCTCTGTTAAGTTCGTCGCCTTCCTGGGGCTCGGCTGGCTCGTCTTCGCGGCGTCGGAGGCGTCCCGGCCGGATCCGCTGGGGTTCGCGGTGGGGGTGAGCTGCATGCCCGTGGCGGCGGTGTGGGAAGCGATGCGGGCGGGGAAGAACTGAGCGATGGAGCATGGATTCACCTGGCTGCACGGCCTGCCGTTTCCGGAGCACATCGCCACCGCGGTGCTGGTCGCGTTGCTGCTCGTTGTCTTCGCGCTGCGGGTGCGTCCCAAGCTCGCCGACACGGAGGTCGCCATCGACCCGGACGACGGGGTCAGCGCGCGCAACATCGCCGAGGCGGTGGTGGAGGCCATCAGCGGTCTGGCGGAGGGCGTGATCGGGCGCCATTTCGAGCGCTACGTGCCGCTGCTCGCGGCGTTTTTCGTGTTCATCCTGGTCGCGAACCTGATCGGCCTGGTGCCGGGATTCCTGTCGCCGACGTCCAACTTCAACGTCACGCTCGGGCTCGGCCTCATCTCGTTCCTCGCCTACAACGTCTACGCCGTGAAGGCGGTAGGCGTGGGCAGTCACCTGAAGCACTTCATGGGGCCGGTGCTCATCCTGGCGCCGCTGATGTTCGTCGTCGAGATATTCAGCCAGAGCTTCCGGCCGATCTCGCTCGGCATTCGTCTCTTCGCCAACATGTTCGCGGACCACGAGGTGGTGAGCATCTTCACGAGTCTCACGAAGGTCGGGGTCCCCGTGCTCTTCTACGTGCTCGGCGCGTTCGTCTGCATCGTGCAGTCTTTCGTGTTCACCATGCTGAGCGCGATCTACATCTCGCTCAGCGTGAGCGCGGATCACTAGCGTTCGATTTTGGTCGGTCCCGGTGGGAGAGGATGATAGAGGCGCGGTGGAAGGGAAGTGTTCGGCCAGCAGAGGGAGAAGCATGACGAGAATCGCTCGGATAGTTGCAATGGTGTTCATCGGGCTGCTGCTTGCCGGCCCGGCGTTCGCGCAGGAGCGCGCCGCCGACGGCGGCGGAATCAGTCGGGGCCTCATCGCGCTCGCCGCCGGCCTCGGTCTCGGTCTCGCGGCGTTCGGCGCCGCGCTCGGTCAGGGACGGGCGACCGCCGCGGCGATGGAATCGGTCGGTCGCAACCCGGGCTCGGCCGATCGCCTCTTCACACCGCTCATCGTCGGTCTGGCACTGATGGAGGCGCTGGCGCTCTATGCGCTGGTGATCGCGTTCAACCTCGCAGGGAGAATGTGATGCGCGGGGGGCGGTCGGAGCGGAGACTGGGCCCCCGAACAGATTTGATGTACAAGCCATCCCGAAGGCTCCGGCGCTGACTGACTGTAGGTCGGGTCTGTTCGGGGGCCCGGGCGCGGCTCCGGCCGCTCCCCGCCCCCGGCGCGGGGAGGTGCTGCATGTGGTCGGAGGCTGAGGAGGGAGAGGGTGCGGGCCCACGGCGGTCCCTGACAGTCGCCGGAACCGTGCATCGCCGGCAGCGAACGGTGCTCACGGTGGTTCCCCTGTCGGCGGTCCAGCCGAATCCGGAGCAGCCCCGGAAGTACTTCGCCGAGGACGCGCTCGCCGAGCTGGCAGCCTCGATTCTGGAGCGCGGGCTCATCCAGCCCGTCGTCGTGCGGAAGCACGAGGGCGGCTACCAGCTGCTGGCGGGGGAGCGCCGTTTCCGGGCGGCACAGCTGGCGGGTCTCGACCGGCTGCCGGCCGTCGTGCGGGACGACGGCGATGCGCTGGAGATCGCGCTCATCGAGAACCTGCAGCGCGAGGATCTCGGCCCCTTGGAGGAGGCGTCGGCGCTCGCTGCCCTGATCGAACGCCACGGGTACAGCCATCGCGAGGTAGCCAGCCTACTCGGGAAGAGCCGCCCGTACGTCTCCAATACCCTGGCCCTCAACCGGCTGCCGGATCCCGTCAAGGCGGAGCTGCACCGGAAGGGAAACTTCCTCTCTCGCGAGGTGCTGATCGGCATCGCGCGGCAGCCGGATGCGGGGGCGGCGCTGTCGCTGTGGAACCGGGTCAAGCTCGATGCCATGTCGGTGCGGCGGTTCCGGGAGGAGCACGGAGCGGCCCGCGAACGCTCGCCCGTTCGCGATGCCGTCAGGGCAGCGCGGCGTCTCAATCGGGCCCTCCGGCGGCTCC
>JBKPDC010000244.1:0-9209 GCA_046727715.1 Thermodesulfobacteriota bacterium | reverse complement strand
CACCCGAACCCTTCGCGCGCGAAGGAGTAGGCGCCGCCGGGAGTGGTGGATCGACCGGTGCTCACGACGCCGGGTCGAGGATCGACGCGAATCCCGATGGCGCGTGCGGGCCGATGACGAGCTGCTCGAGCACACCGAGCCCCTCGTCGGCGCCGGTCCGCGCGCGGCAGAGCTGCTGCACGTGCAGGTGGCACGGGTCCATGGGGTCCAGGTCGGCCAGGGTCCAGGTGGCGCCGTCCACGACGTCCGCACCCTTCCACATCCCGTGGCCCCACTCGGGATCGAGGTAGCCGAGGCCGCGCATCTGGAAGGTGAGGATCGGCTCGAGCGACACCACGACCGGCGCACGTCCGTGCGGGGTGAGCGTGATCTCCGCGTCGGCGGCGCGTCGGGTGCCCGGCTGCCAGCGCACCCGGTGGTCGACGCGGGCCATGGCCTCCGGCGCGCTCTCGTCGAGTCGGCCCGCGGGCGCGATGCTGCCGCTCGCGTGCCAGCGCCGGCCCTCGGCGTCCTCGTTGAAGGCCGCGTGGGTGCAGCGCGCGTCGAAGTGCAGCGGCGCCCACAGCCAGAAGAACTGCGGTGGTGTGCCGGGTGCGCCGCCCTCGGGCTCGCCGACCGGCCGCACGCCCCACGAGCGATCACGCGTGCCGGGCGTGCGATCGGGGAAGATGGAGAGCTCGTCGCCGCCGAGGCGGATGTACCCCTCCCAGAATCCGAACTGGGTGAGCCGGGTCGAGTCCATCACGAGCCGTCCCGCAGCGCGGAACGTGAAGCGAGGCTCCTCGATTGCCCCGGTGCGGGCGTAGAAGGCGAGATCGGCGGACAACCCGAAGGCGTTGTCCGACACGCGCACGTGCAGCGCGCGCAGCGGCTCGAGCACCTCGACGAAGATCGGCCCGACGCGCGTCGCGCGGCGGTCGGCTGACGCGAGGCGTGACGCGCGCACGACGTGCTGCCGCCCGTCGCGCACGACGCTGAATGCGGCGTCCATCACCCGGCGGTTCGGGTACAGGCCGAGGGCGGCCGCGAAGAACAGGTCGCCCGCGCGGCTGTAGCCGTTGAAGAAGTAGCGGTCGTAGAAGTTACGGTCGCCCGTGCTCGGCTGCGCCACGGGCTCGGCGGTCTGGTGGACCGGGTAGTCGTCGAAGCTGGTCAGCACGGGGTCAGCCTTTCGATATCTCCTCGAGCAGCGAGGGCTTCAGCGTGGCGACGTCGCGCATCGCCTGCGCGGCGAGATGCTCGGCCAGGGCGGTGCGCGCCGGCGCGGCCACCGGCTCGGGAAGCTCGTCCAGCAGCGCGAAGGCGCGCACCAGCGCTGCGCGCAGCGCCGCCGCGCGAGTTGCCGCCGGCGCGGCGGGTACCTCGGCGAGCGCGCGGGCGATGGGCGCGCCGACCTCGGGACCCAGAAGTTCGATCGCCCGGGTCAGGGCGGCGGCGGCGGACGCCGCCTCGGCGTCGTCGAGGGCCGCCTTGGGCTCCACGCGATCGCGCAAGTTCTGCAGCACGTCGAGGACCGCGAACAGCTGGCCGCGCGCGAAACGACCCTCGACCGCCGGCAGCACCGCCTCGCGCAACGTCCGCATCACCCCGTCCAGCAGGGTCTCGACGGCGAGCTGCATCGCTCAGGCTCCCAGCCAGCCGCGCGTCATGCCGAGGAGCAGCGAGAGATACGGCAGCTGGTGGTCGAAGATGGCCATGCGTAGGTCGGCGGTGCGACCGTCGCGAAACGCCCGCAGGCCCGTGAGCATGATGGCGATCATCTTGACGATCGCGAGCACCCCGTAGAAGTGGAGCCGGTCGGCATCTGGGGTGCGGCCGCTGGCCTCGGCCCAGCGCGCGACGAACTCCTCAGGCGGCACCAGACCCGACGCGAAGGGCGTGCCGCCCCGCCACAGCGGCGAGATGCACCAGGCGACGTCCTCCAGCGGGTCGCCGAGGTGCACCATCTCCCAGTCGAGGATGCCAGTGAGCCGTGCGCCGCCGTCGTCGCGCACGACGAGATAGTTCCCGAGCCGGAAGTCCCCGTGGACGAGCGTGATCTCCGAGGTGGCAGGCACGTGGCGCCGCAGCCAGCCGAGCGCCTCCGCGAGCGGCGGATCGAGGGGAAACCCGCTCGCCCGGATGCGTGCCTCCCAGCGCGCCAGCTCCCGGCCGGCGGCGGCACGGCCGGGTCCGGGGTCGCCCAGGAAGGCGAGCCCGTAGGCGCGCCAGTCGACGGCGTGCAGGCGGGCGAGGGCATCCACCACCGCGGCGGCGAGCGGCGCACGCTCGGTGTCGCCGAACGGGCCGCTGCCGTCGGGACCCGCAGCGGGAATCGGGACCTCGCCCGGCAGCCGCTCCATGACGTAGAAGCTCCGCTCGAGCACGGCCGGGTCGGTCTCGAACCACGGCGTCGCGGGCGAGGGGAGGGGATCGGACGACAGCGCGTGCAGCACGCGGAACTCCGGCTCCAGGTCGTACGGCTCGAGCAACCCGGCGACGGGCTCGCGTTTGAGCACAAAGCCGCGCCGCTCCCCCGATGCGTGCTCCACCTCGAAGCTGAAGGTCTCCTGCGAGAAGCCCTCGGTGCTGCGCTCGAGCCGCACCACGCGCGGCGCATCGGCATGGGGGAGGCGCACGCACAGGAATTGCTCGAGGCGCGCGACGAGCGTCTTGTCATCCATGGGCGAGGCGGCGCGCAGAATCGCATGAGCCGCCCGCCTGGCTCAACCCAGCGGCCGGTCGCGCGCGGGGCGACTGCGCGTCAGAACGAGCGCCGCCCGCGCGCGCGACGCCCGAGGCCGATGGGACGACCGATGGCACGGGTGCGCGAGCCGCTCAAGCGGCGGAATGGATGGCGGTGCGGGACGTGCAGCGCGCCGCCCGCCCGTTGCTCATCACGCCAGCGGCGGAGGCCCTGGCGGATGTAGCCCGGGTCGAGGCCGAGCACGTCGCAGATGTTCCGGAAGCTGCAGGGCCAGCACATGTCTTCGGAGCAGACCCACTCCTCTGCTTCGCGGTACAAACGGCGACCGCGGCGTCCGGAGTCGGTCGAGTAGCGCTGGAAGGTGACGACGGCTTCCTCGAGGACGGCGAGCAGGAGCCGTTTCTCGGGCACGATCGATGCGTCTGGTGCCAGGTTGCCGTAAAGCTGAACCGGCAGGACGGTAGCCGGCTCGAGGTCGACGCCGCCGCCCGAGGAGTCGCGTCCGCGACTGCGCGGTGCGTCCATCGTGGCGGGAGGGTCGCATGCCGGTCGAGCCCGGGCAACTTCAAGAGCTGTGCAATATCTTGACACAGCAAACCCCCCTCCGTACCCCCCTCGCGCGGTGACGACGGAATTGCGTGCGGAACGTGCAACTCTTGACCGATTGCCTGCCGCGCGGTCTTGTATGTTCTTGCTCCTAGGGGACCCGCGCGGTGCCGGTTCGTCGACCACGGAGTGTGCGAGACGTCGAGCCGAGACCCGATGCTCGACCATCCGGGGGAATGCTGTCGATCGGCTCCCTCTCGCGCGCGACTGCCATCCCCGTAGAGACGCTGCGCACCTGGGAACGCCGCTACGGCTACCCGGTACCGGAGCGGAAGTCGTCGGGCCACCGCGTGTATCCGGTCCACAGCGTGCCGCGGCTACGCCGGATCGCCGAAGCACTCGCGCACGGCCACCGGGCGAGCCAGGTCGTGGCGGCGTCGAACGCAGACCTGCGCGCGCTTCTCGAAGCGGCGCCGGGTCGCCACGCCCGCATCCGGCCGCCCGGTGCGGGCGACTCCCTGGAGGCCGAGCTGCTCGGAGCAGTGCGTGCGTTCGATGCCGAACATTTAACCCGCCGGCTCCTGGCTGAGTGGGCACGCCTCGGCCCGCTCGACTTCATGACCGTGTGCGTGGCGCCGGTCGTCCGCGCAGTCGGCGCCGCATGGGCCGAAGGCACTCTCGAGGTGCGGCACGAGCACTTCCTCTCGGAGCGAGTCAGCGACCTACTGCGTGCGCTCCGCCTGCCCTACGAGGAGCGCGCGGCGGGCCCGCTGGTGATCCTCACGTCGCTGCCGGGGGAATCGCACTCGCTGGGCCTGCACATGGCGGCGCTGGTGCTCGCGACGAATCGCTGCCGAGTGCTCGTCCTCGGCACCGAGGTGCCGACGCCCGAGCTCGCCACGCTGGCGCGCGACCTGCGCGTGCGCGGGGTCGGGATCAGCGTATCGCGGGCGACCGGCGGCCCCGCGACCGTGCGCCGTCTTCGCGCGCTCCGGCGGCTCCTGCCGAAGCGCACCGTGCTGCTCGTCGGCGGGGAGGGCGCCCCGCAGGTCGACCATGGGCTCACGCCCATGCGGTCGCTGGTGGAGCTCGACGCCTGGGCCCGTCAGGCGGCGGCCACGGCGGGGTGATAGCCGGGCGGCCCGCCCGACCCTCAGTCGAAGAAGTGTCCGCCGTTGACGTCGAGGCTCTGCCCGGTGACGGCGCGTGCCAGGTCGGAGGCGAAGAACACCACGGCTTCCGCCACCTCGGCCGAATCCGGGATGTGGCGGAGCGCCGTTCGCGCGGTGACGTCGGCGTGCACCGCCTCGTAGGAGACGCCGCGGTCCGTTGCCAGCCGCCGGAAGTACGCCTCCATCTTCGTGCTCCAGATGTAGCCCGGCACGACCGAGTTCACGCGGATGCCGTCCGGCCCCAGCTCCTTGGCGAGCGTGCGCGCGGTCGTGAGCAGCGCGCCCTTCGAGGCCGCGTAGCCGCCCATCAGCGGCTCGATGACGCGGATCGACATCGAGTTGACGAACACGATCGAGCCGCGCCGCTGTGCCTTCATGAGCGGCACGACGAGCTGCGTGAGGCGGAGCGCGCCGAAGAGGTTCACCTCGAAGATTCGGCGCCAGTCGTCGAGGTTGGCCTGCTCGATCAGCCCGACGGGGTTGCTCTGGAAAGCATTGTGCACCAGCACGTCGACGCGGCCGAACTCGGCCCGCGCGGCCTCCACGAGGCGCTGGCAGTCGTCCGGCGCCGTGACGTCGGTCGGTACGGCGAGCGCACGCCGGCCGCGGGCGCGCACGGCTGCCGCCGTCTCGTCGAGCATCGCCGGCGAACGGGCGGCGAGCACCAGGTCGGCGCCTTCGCGCGCGGACGCGAGCGCGATCTCGGAGCCCAGGCCGGGGCCGATGCCGGAGACGAGGACGATGCGGTCGGAGAGCAACATGATCAGGCCGGAAGGTGGGGCATCACCTCGGCGGCGAACGCGTCGATCTGGTCGATCAGCTCGTCGCACGAGCGCGAGCGGAAGCGGACGCCGCAGTGGGAGACGCCGAGCGCGTGCAGCTCGCGCAGCGAGGCGGCGAGCTCCTCGCCCGAGCCGGACCGCGCGTTGGGTCCGAGGTCGAAGGCGGGCCTGCCGACGTAGAGCCACTCGCTGTTCGCGCCGATCTCGATGGGGACGTCGCCGCGGACCCGATGCCGGTGCTCGCGCACCGTCGCGATCTGCGCCGGGAGGCGGTCGCGAAACGTGCCCTGCGGCAACCAGCCGTCGCCCCGGACGGCGGCGCGTCGCAGCGCCGCCGGCGTGCTGCCACCCACCCAGATGGGCGGCCGCGGTTGCTGGACCGGCCGCGGCCGCAGCCCCAGGTCGCGAACCCGCCACACCCGGCCGTCATGCTCGGGGAACTCGTCGCGGAACGCGGCAGCCACGAGCTCGATGGCGTCGTCGAGCAGGACGCCGCGGCGCCCGAAGTCGATACCGAGCGCGGCGAACTCGGCTTCCAGATGGCCCGCGCCCACGCCGAGGATGATCCGCCCCCCCGACAGCGCGTCGAGCGTCGCGAACGCCTTCGCGGTCTGCAGCGGGTGGCGATACGCGGCGACGTAGACGTAGGACAGGAGCCGCACCCCGCGCGTGGCCGCGGCGAGCCAGCCGAGCGTGGCGACCGCGTCGTACCAGGTCGTCGACATCGCGGCCGCATGCGATCGCGGGACGCAGACGTGGTCGCATACCGCGACGTAGAAGAACCCGGCCCGGTCGCACGCCTGGGCCACGCGGAGCAACTCGGCGGGACCCGCCAGAGCCTCCCACGGGGCCGCGAACATGGTGCTCTGCGCCGCCACCGGCAGCTGCATGCCGACGGCGAGCCGGCCCGGCGGCACGATCTGGACGGCGTCGATCACCGGCCGTTCCCGGCGGCAGCCTGCTCGCGCATGCGCACCGTGCGATGCAGGGGGTCGTGATCGAAACGCGGGATGACGTGTTGCCCGAAGAGCTCGACCGAGCGCAGCGCCACCTCCTGCGGCTGTGTCGAGGCGAGCACGCCGAAGATGATCTGGTCACACCCGATGTCGGCATACTGCTGCACGGCGCGTGCACATTCGTCCGGATCACCGACGATTCGCTGCCCGCTGGCGATGCGCTCCTCGAGCTGCGCCGGGGTGGGCTCGGGGATGAGCTGTGGCCACGCCGGCACGCCGGCGGGACGCGGGAACGTGTCGAGGTACCGGAAGACCAGGCTGGTGTGGTAGCCGCTGCCCATGTGCATGGCGACATTTCGCGCCGCCTTCCCGTCTTCGAGGCACACGAGCGCCGTGACGCACGCCACGTTGTCGTTCACGTAGTCCCCGACGGGCTCCGCATGCCGGATAGTCTCCTTGTAGATCTCGATCAGCGGGGCGAAGTCCTTCGGCGAGCCCAAGCTGAAGCAGAGCGCGCCCAGCCCGAGGCGCGCGGCCTTCTCGAAGGTCGACGGGCTGCCGCACGCCACCCAGATCGGCGGATGCGGCTTCGTGTAGGGCTTCGGGAGAACGTTGCGCTCCGGCATCGAGAAGAAGCGGCCCTCGTACGAATAGCGCGTCTCCTTCCACATGCGGAGGATCTGCGGCAGCACCTCGTCGTACATCGCGCGCGTTGTGTCGCCGTCGGGGATGCCGAACCCCTTGAACTCGGTCGAGGACGAGCCACGGCCGGTGCCGAACTCGAAGCGGCCCTCGCTGAGATGGTCGAGCATCGCGACGCGCTCTGCGATGCGGGCCGGGTGGTTCACCGGCGGCGTGATGTTGTAGATCGCCGACCCCACGTGGATGCGCTTCGTGCGGGCGGCGACGTAGGGCAGGAAGATCTCCGACGCCGAGATGTGGGAGTACTCCTCGAGGAAGTGGTGCTCCACCGACCAGACGTACTTCCAGCGCGAGCGGTCGCACGCACAGGCCAACTCCAGCTCGCGCAGCAACCGGCCGTGCTCGGCTCCTTCGGGATCGGCGGCGACCTCGTGCTTGGGGACGTGGGCCTGGACGAAGAGACCGAATTCCATGGGCCCCTGGGCTGTACCAACTCGGGCGGCGCGCTGACAAGGGCCGCGCGGAGGAGGCCGACCCGAGACTCCGTCTCGGGTCGCTCTCCTAGCGCTGCGCGGTGAGGACCCCGTCGCAGTGGAGGAACTGCGACTCCTGGATCCACTGCTGGTCGGGATAGTACGCGAACAGCGCGCTGCCACCCTTGATCATGTCGATCACCGAGCGCGCCGCGGCGCGCGGCAGCGCCGGGCAGCCGTGGCTGCGGCCGAGGCGACCCAGCTCGGAGATCACGCCCGGGTCGGCGTAGTCGGCACCGTGCACGACGATCTTGCGCTCCATGGCCCGATCGTTCACCCCGGGCTCGAGCCCGGTGAGGCGCAACGAATAGCCGCTGCCGCCGACGTACGTGTCCTCGGTGCGGAAGAGACCCAGGCTCGACTGGCGCGACCCCACTTGGTTCGAGAAGGCGACCGCGTTGTTGCCCCCGCTCGCCTCGCCGTGCGCGACCAGCTCGTGGTCCAGGATGCGCCGGTTCACCATGTCGATGACCCACAGCCGACGCTCGGTGGAGGGCAGCGAGTAGTCGATCACGGTGAGCATCGACGACGAGAAGGCGCCGCTCTGCCACCCGCAGCGCCAGGCGCGCTCGGCCAGCTCCATCACCTCGGGTCGCGGCCATTCGCTGGCGCGCGGTACCGCGCGAACGAATGGCTGCCGTTTCACCTTGGGTGCGCACGCCGGCAACGCCAGGAGTGCCACCAGAAGCCCCGCGAAGTGCCTCACCACCGCCACCCCCTCCCGGCTGCGCATATGTGGGGCGCCACATAGCAAAATTCCCGGGGCCAGCGCCAGCGTTGCGCGCTCCCGCAGGGTCTGAGACCGACCCGAAGCTTCGTCTCGGGTCGGTCCTCGCTCAGGGCGCACGAGGCCCGGAGTTCAGGGCCGCGTCGCGCGGACGGCGGGTCGCGCCCCGAGGCGCTCGACCCGGGAGCGTGCCACGGGGTGCTCGTCGAGCAGTTCGCCGAGGCCCGCGAGGTCGAGCGTGGTGACGCTTCATCGTCAGAGCCTCCTCCACATGAAGTAGTGCGTGTGGCCGGCCGGATGGTCCGGGAGGACGCCGAAGACCTGGTAGCCGAAGCGCTCGTAGAAACGCGGCCCGGCCTGGAAGCTGAAGGTGTCGAGGTGCGCGTGCGTGCAGCCGCGCTCGCGCGCACGGGCCTCGGCCGCCTCGAGCAAGCGCGCCCCCCAGCCCTGCCGGCGGCAGTCCTCGTCGACCCAGAGGAAGTCGAGGTGGAGCCACGACGCCCAGACGTTGCCGAGCGCTCCACCACGGATGGCGCCGCCCTCCTCGCGCAGGAAGACGGTGACCCGGCACCAATCGGGGCGGCCGGTGACCGCGATGTTCCACTCGTCGAGGCGGTCGCGGATCGTCTGCCGATCGGCCTCGGCACCTTCGTCGTCGCGCGCGATCCGGAGCGTCATCCCGACGCTCCGGCATGCGCCTGTGCCGCCGCGCCGGCCGCCTTCGCACCGGCGCGGAGGCCGATGTCCTTGGCGGCGCAGTAGGCGGCGGCGGCCGGCATCGGCACCCAGGCCACCGTCGAGGCGATGTTGACGATGGTACCCGAGCCGCGCGCCAGCATGGAGGGCAGCACCGCCCGGCTCACCCGCTCCATCCCGAAGACGTGTACCTCGAACAGGGCCCGCGTCACGGATGGGTCCGTCGAGTCCCCGAACGCCAGCTTGCTCCCGTTGCCGGCGTTGTTGACGACCGCGTCGATGTGTCCGAACCGCTCGCGTGCGAGCGATCGGGCGCACGCCAGCCCGGTCCCGGTCGATACCCCGGTGACGACGATCACCTTGCCGCGTGGGTCCATCTCCTGACTCCCTTCCTGCCGCGAGACAGCACTCGTCGGGCGCGACTGGTCCAGCGCAGCTCGGCGTCGCACCAGGCGATCCCGTGCTCGAT
>JBKPDC010000243.1:0-34520 GCA_046727715.1 Thermodesulfobacteriota bacterium | reverse complement strand
CTTCGCGGCATCGCCGCCGGCGCCCGCCGCGACCGGCTTTGCCCTCGTATGCGTCACGTCGTGCGCGGGCCTGGGCGTCGCGTGACCCGGTGCTTGCCCCGGTCCGCCGCGACGGCGGCGATCTCCCGGCCCGCCGCGCCGCCGGTCGCCGTCCTCGCGATGATGTCGCGGCGGGTGCTTCAGGTCGTGGGCGAGCATCCCGTCGTCGGGAAAGTCGTGCGGGAGCTTGAAGCCGATGAACCGCTCGATGGCCTCGAGCCCGTCCACGTACTCCTCGCAGGCGAGCGTGATGGCGTGGCCCGACGCGCCGGCGCGCGCGGTGCGGCCCGCACGGTGGACGTAGTCCTCGGCGTCGAAGGGCAGGTCGTAGTTGATCACGTGCGTGACGCCGTCGATGTGGAGCCCGCGCGACGCGACGTCGGTGGCAACGAGGATCGGGAGCGTCCCGTCCTTGAAGTCGGCCAGGATGCGGAGCCGCCGCCGCTGGTCGACGTCGCCCGTGATCGCCGCGGCGGAGAAGCCGTTCGCGGCGAGGTTGCGCTCGAGACGCTCGGCCGTGCGCTTCATGTTCGTGAAGATAAGCGTGTGCGCATCGGGCATGCGGTGGAGCAGCCCGACCAGCAGCGAGAGCTTCTCGTGCATGCCGACGTGATAGACCAGGTGCTCGATCTTCTCGGCCGTCACCTGCTCGGGTGATACCGACACCTTCTCGGCGTCGTTCATGAACACGTAGGCCAGCTCCATCACGTCGTAGTTGAGCGTGGCCGAGAACAGCATCGACTGGCGGCGCTCGAACGGCGGGAGCCGCCGGAGCAGGTAGCGCAGGTCCTTGATGAAGCCCATGTCGAACATGCGGTCCGCCTCGTCGATGACGAGCGCCTCGACGTGGCGCAGGTCGAGGGCGTGCTGGCGGTGGTAGTCGATGAGCCGGCCGGGTGTGCCGACGAGCAGATCGACGCCGCCCAGGAGCTGGTCGCGCTGCTTCTTGTAGTCCACGCCGCCGTACACCGCATGCACGGTCAGTCCGGTCGCCTGTCCGAGGAGGCGGGCGTCCTCGGTGATCTGCACCACCAGCTCGCGTGTGGGCGCGATGACGAAGGCGCGCGGACCCGGTGCGCGGCCACCCCGCTCGTGGCGCAGCAGGCGGGTGAAGATGGTGATCAGGAACGCCGCCGTCTTGCCGGTGCCCGTCTGCGCCTGGCCGGCGACGTCCCTCCCCGCCAGCGACAACGGGAGCACCTTCTCCTGGATGGGCGTGCAGTGCGTGAAGCCGGCGGCGCGGATCCCCGCCATCACCGGCTCGGGCAGGTCGAAGCTCGCGAAGGGGCGCCCCTCGGGCCGGGGCCTGTCCGTGCTCACCTCGTGGTCATTGACCGCCGCTCCGGGGGAGTCAAGCGCCGGTACGGAGGATTGGACGCCGAGAGGCTCGTCCGTGCTTGACGGCCCGGCGCCGCGCGTGGAACAACCCGGCCGCCATGGCCGACGCCACAGAGCCGCCGCGCATCATGCTCGGCTTCGTGGTGCGGCAATGCGCGCGGCGCCTCGGGCATCCGCCGCAGCCCGAGGAGCTGGCGGAGTGGGCGAACAACCAGCGCGACGGACGCGGGGTCTATCGCATCTTCGGACGCCCGATCAGCGCCGAGGAGGCCCGCGTCATCCTCCGCCATCCCGATCGGTTGGTCACGATCCGCCCGGGTCCGCGATGGGACTTCGTGACGATGCTGAGTCGCTAGGCGCGAGCGCTCCCCGCATTCCCGTGCTCACGGGACGCGCGTGGAGCTTCGCCGACGGCTTGCGTGCCGCCGACGTCCTGCCGCCGGTCGCGTGGGACCTGGCACCCCCGGACGCCGCACGTCATCTCTTCGCCGGGCTCGACCCGACGCTCGCCGCGCGTCTCGAGCCCGGCGACGTGCTGGTCGCGGGCCAGCAACTGGGTGGCGGCCAGCGCGGACCCGCCGCCGCGCGTGCGCTGCGTGCCGCGGGCATGCTGGCGGTGGTCGCGGCGAGCTACGCCGACGGCTTCGCCGGTGTCCTCCTCGACGCCGGTGTGCCGGCGCTGGAGGTGGACGCCCCTGCCGTGTTTCACACCGGGCAGCGGCTCCGCATCAACCTCGAGGCGGGCACGATCGCGAACCTGTCGAGCGGCGATCGCCAGCCGGTGCGGAATCTCACCGAGGCGATGCTGGCGCGGCTCCGAGATCTGCTGGCCGGGTGACGTCGGCGGTGAGCGGCGCGTCGATGCGTAGCAGCTCGCGTTGCTCGTCGCCCGGACGGTAGTCGGGGAGGCCGATGACGCGGAGCTGGAAGCCGTATCGACCGGCCTCCAGCTTCTCGCCGTGGCGCCCGCGAATGCCCACCAGCGGGACGCTCCCCGGGGTCACCTCGGGCGGCGCACGTAGCGCGGCGTCGTCGTCGTACACCAGCGAGAGGGGGATCGCCTGCCGCAGGTTCTCGCTCATGGTCAGGGCGACCAGGATGGCTTGCCGCGCCGACTCCCGGTCGTCGATCAGCGTGAACCAGCTGCCATTGCCCGCGAAGGCGCGCTCGCGCTCGTCCATGTGCCCGTCGATGAGGAAGCCGGGTGGGTCCGCGCCCGGCGCCACGTAGCGCCATCCTTCGAGTCCCTGGAGGTCCACGCCGCCCATGGCCGTGATGTCCCGGAAGAAGACCGACGGCGAGAAGGGGAGCTTCATCGCGCCGGGTCCGTACACGTGCTCGCCGTAGAAGTACGTGTGCGCGAGCCCGGCGGTGAGCCGGATGCCGAGCCCGATGTCCACCTTGTGGCGCGACCGGCGGACCACACGCACGGGACCCGCCGTCCACGCGATCAGCTCATGCCGCCCGTCGCGTTCGGTGATGGCCCAGTGCGCGAGGCCGGCGTGCAGCGTCGCCTCGGCGCGCAGCCGCAGCCCGTCGAGGAGATTCGGTCCCATCGGTCCGACCAGGCCAACGGCGAAGTCGACCGGCAGCGCACCCGCCATGCCGACGCGATAGTGCGCCGCTCGCACGCGGTCGTCTGCCGCGTCGTAGTCGACGTAGCGCCGATCGCTGCGGGGCGGATGGTCCGACACCACGACGTAGGCCCAGCCCGTGGTGTGATCGAGTGGGTCGTCGATCCGGATCTCCCGGCCTGCCGCCGCGGGCGGCGCGCCTCCGGGCGCGCGTTCGCCGACGTCGCAGGCCATGAACACCAGCAGGTCGTCGGGGTCGAGAACCCCCGGGCGGTCATCGGTGGTCGGCTCCTTGCCCCCCGCCATGGCGAGTCCGCCCGACCCGGGCACGCGCTCGTCCACCTGGTAGGGAATCGGGCGGGCGACGCCCTTGTCATAGGCCACCAGGCCGAGGTGATCGATCGGCGTGCCGCTCAGGCGGCGCAGCCGCGTCGCCGTCAGCTCGATCGCCTCGTGGCGCCGCGCGACCGGCCCGCACGGGCCGAGCGGCGAGAGGGTCGTCCCCGCCGCGGCGTTCGCGGCCCAGAGCGCGCAGGCGAGCGCCGCCGCCCGCATCAGCCCGCGAGCACCGCCGTGAGCGTCGGCGCGTGCAGCGCTCGGCGCCATGCACGCTCCACGTCGGCGAGCGTGAGCGTATCGAGCACGCGGGCGGCCTCGGCCAGCGACGGCTGGCGGCCGACGGCCCGCACCGCGTGGGCGAGTGCCCGCTCGAGACGCGAGTCGCCGAGGCGGGCGAAGCGGTAGCGGATCTTCTTCCGCGCACGCGCCAGCTCGTCGCCGGTGAACCCGGCGGCGGCCTCCCTGCACGTGCGCTCGACCGTGTCGCGGAGGCGGCGCTCGTGCTCCCGCGCAGCGCTCGCCGAGATCACCGCCACGGCCCAGTCCGCGCCGTGCTCCACCGTCGCGCCCACGTCGTAGCCGAGTCCCAGCCGCTCGCGGATCTCCTGAAAGAGCCGGGCGTCGGGGTCGGCGCCGACGATCTCCAGGGCGAGCGACAGCGCCAGCACGCTGCGCGCGTCCGATGGCGCGGCGGCGATGCGCACGAGGTAGCTCTGCGCCAGGTCGTGCCGTCGCAGCCGCACGGCGCGCTTCGCCCCGCGATGGGGCAGGCGCGGCCACGGTGTCGGGCGCGGGCCGTCGGTCGGGAAGGCATGGGCCAGCGCGCGCCGGATGCGGGACGGCTGGACGCCCCCCACGAGGGCGACCGCCATGTTCGCCGGAACGAACTGCCGGGCAACGAAGCGTCGCACGGCCTCGGGCGTGATCCGGCGCACGCTCTTGATGGTGCCGCAGATGGGATGGCCGAGCGGGCCGCCGAAGAAGACCCTCCAGGCGTGCTCGTGCACGGCGTTGGCGGGATCTTCCTGCCGGCCGCGGATCTCGTCGATCACCACACGGCGTTCCTTGCCGAAGCGGTCCGCCGGCACCGTGGAATGGAAGAGCTGGTCTGCGAGCAGCGCGAGCGCCTCCTCGACGTCCTCGTTGAAGACTTCGAAGTGGAGCGTCATGTCCTCGTAACCGGTGTCGGCGTCGTGCTCGCCGCCCAGCTCGCCGGCGCGCCGGTTGAGGGCCGCCTGATCGTGTCGCGGCGTGCCCTGAAACAGCATGTGCTCGGCCATGTGCGCGATCCCCGGATGTTCGCCGTCGAAGCGCGCCCCCGCGCGCACGGCGATCGCGATCGCGGTGAGCGGACCGGGCGCCGCCTCGAAGAGCACCGTGAGCGCGCCGTGCGCGAGCCGAACCGGCTCGCGGAGAAGGCCGCTCAGGGAGCCGTCGGCACGCTCGCGCCCCGGCCCCGCGCGCAGCCGCGCCCGCGCCTCGTCACCAGCCGTAGAGCACCGCCATGACCCGCTCGATCTGGCGCGCCCGCTTCGTCGAGTAGGGGAACCAGGTGGGCTCGGTGGTGCGTCGGCGCGCCTCGACCAGGATCGCTTGCCGCACGCAGAACTGTCGCAAGCCCTCTGCGCCGCCGTGCCGCGTGCCGACGCCGCTCTGCTTCACCCCGCCGAAGGGCAATCCGGGGACGCCGGCGGACACCAGGCAGTCGTTGACGCAGGCGTTGCCGCTCTCGATGCGCCGGGCGAGCGCGATGCCGCGCGCGACGTCGCGCGTCCACACGCTGGCGTTGAGGCCGTAGCGACTGTCGTTGGCGAGCCGCAGCGCCTCGTCGGCGTCGCGCACCGCCATCACCGGCACCACGGGACCGAAGGTCTCTTCCTGCATGATCAGCATGGAGTGATCGACGTCCGCCAGCACCGTCGGCTCGTAGAACAGGCCGGGGCCGTCGCCGTGACGCCGGCCGCCGCAGAGAACCCGGGCGCCGCGGGCGCGCGCGTCCTCGACGTGCCGTTCGACGACGTCGATCTGGCGCGGGCTGGTGAACGCGCCGTAGTCGATCTCGGCGCCCGGACCGTTGTCCCCGACCCGCAGCGCGCGCATCTGATCGACCAGCTTCTGGGTGAACGTCTCGGCGACCGGCGCCTCGACGTAGACGCGTTCCACCGACATGCAGACCTGGCCCGTCATCATGCAGCCGCCCCACGCCGCCGCCCGCGCTGCGCGCTCGAGGTCGGCGTCGCGCAGCACGATCATCGGGTCCTTGCCACCGAGCTCGAGCAGCACGGGGGTGAGGCGGCGGCTCGCGCGCTCCATCACCCGCCGGCCCGTCTCCGGCGACCCGGTCACGCAGATCATGTCGACGTGATCGACGAGCGCGGCGCCGGTCTCGCCCGCCCCGGTCACCACCTGGAGGACGTCGGGCGGCAGCGTCTGCTGCATGGCCAGGACGGCGCGCTGCACGCCGAGCGGTGCCAGCTCCGAGGGTTTGATCACCACCGCGTTCCCCGCCAGCAGCGCGGGGATGGCATCGCCGAGCGCCAGGTTGAGCGGCGCGTTCCAGGGGCTGATGATCCCGACGACGCCGTGCGGCCGGTACGCCACGAACGCGCGCTTGCCGAGAAGCGGCCGCGCGCTCACCCGCTCGGTCGCGAGCCAGCGCGGAGCGCGGCGGGCGAGATATCCCAGGTCGAGGCAGACGCCCATCAGCTCGCCCACGACGTCGAATCGCGTCTTGCCGGTCTCACGCTCGAGACGCTCGAGGATCTCCGTCCGGGCGCGCACCAGCTCGCGGCGCGCTCGCCGCAACGTTCGGCTGCGCTCGCGGACCGGGAGCGCGGCCCACGCGGGCTGCGCGCCGCGCGCCCGCGACACCGCGGCGGCCACAACAGCGGCGTCGGCGACGGGGAGTTCGCCGATCACCCCGCCGCGCGCCGGGTCCTCTACCTGCAGCGTCGCCGTGTGCTCGATCACAGGCCCCTGCGCCATGCTGTCATCCATCCCTCGTCAGAACTGCATCCGGTAGAGCATGTAGTAGACGATCCACCCGCTTGCAGCCACGTAGAGCCAGATGGGCAGTGTGATGCGCGCCAGGCGCCGGTGTGCCCCGAAGTCGCGCCGGACGAGGGCCAGCCGGATCAGCCGGAGGGCCAGCGGCCCGACGGCGATGGCGAAAATCACGTGCGGGATCAATGTGCCGAAGTAGAGCGTACGCCAGATGCCTGTGCCCGCGAAGGGCTTCGACCCATACAATGCCCACCGAGTGACGTAGGCGACCAGGAACGCCCCCGCCAGCGAGGTGGCCAGCAGCATGACGTTGCGATGCCACTCGACGCGCCGCGGCACGCGAATCAGATACCAGCCCACGAGCAGGCAGGCGCCGCTGCCGACGATGCAGGTCGTGCTGAGGCGTGTCAGGACCTCGAGGGACATCCGTGTCGTCTCTTCCACGCGTGGCACGAAAAAAGAACCCCGACGGCCTGTCTGCGGCTCGCAGAGCCGCCCCGCCGGTGAATGCGGGGGCCGCCGGGGTTCGGTGGTGCCTGGGTCCCCTTCTTGGGTGACCCAGCGACGTTGCAAGCTGGTCGACCCTAAGAGGCCACCACCTCACAGATCACCGTAGGGGATAACGTCACTGGATCACCTCCTTTCTTCCGGCGGTAGCACAAGGCGAGCCCAAGCCCCGCCGCCGGGAGATCGACCGCCGTTGCCGATCCCCAGCCCCGACCACCGGCCGTGCCGGCTGTGAAGGCCTGTGTGAGCCCCGGTCGGGAACCCATGGCCGGGAGCCTAGCGCCCCGAGCCCGACGTGTAAACTTCCCCCCCTGCTAATCAGGAGCGGCTCGGGGCGCTGCGTCACGGTCCATCACCTGCGGTCCTGCGCTTGCGTCGCCTGTTGGCCCCTTCGATACCTCGCGCTGGCATTCCTCGAGGCGCGCGCCCTGGCTGGCACCAGGATCGGCTGGATCGAGCTGCATCTGCTGGGCTCGGCAGTGCTCGGCCGGCACCGCCTCTGGACACGGGACGGTCGGCTCGAGAGCGCCGCGGAGCACGCCGGCGTCGCCTTCGACGGCGTGGAGTGAGGACGCTCGGCGGGTCGGTTCAGTCCATTCGAGGCAGGCGCCGGCCTGAGCGCGCTCAGCCGCGGCGCGCCGTCACGATCCACGCCGCCGCAGCCATCCGGACCCCGTCCGCTGTGTGATACGGGGCGATCGCCGCGTGGACTGCAGCCGCTACCTTCCCACGCAGTGCGGGATCGGCCTGCCGGAGCGCCGCCCCCGACGGGCCCATCTGCAGCATGAAGTCGACCGCCTGATCGAGCCCGCCCGCGCCGCCGACGGTGAGCGTCGCGCGGTGATCCGCGACCGTCACGCCAGCGAATCCGGCACGCTCGAGGATGCCGCGGACCCGGCCGGCGTCGGCGAACGCGAAGGGACCGGGCGCGTCGGGCGACGTCGGGATCGGCAGCGTGACGTGCTGCGCCGCCGCCATGGCCGGGACGAACATCCACGGGTTGTCCGGCAGCGACTGCCAGCAGACGAAGCCGAGGCGCCCGCCGGGGCGCAGCGCCGCGTGGAGATTCGAGAATGCCGCGACCGGGTCGGCGAAGAACATGACGCCGAAGCGCGAGAAGCAGACGTCGGCAGCCGCCGGCTCGAAGTCGTGGGTCTGGGCGTCGGCCCCGAGAAAGGCGACGTTGTCCGTGGCGACGGCTCGTGCCCGCTCGCGGGCCCGAGCCAGCATCGGAGCGGAGACGTCCACGCCGAGGACCCGGCCCATCGGGCCGACGCGACGCGCCAGCTCGAGGCTCGTCTGGCCCGTGCCGCAGCCGACGTCGAGCGTGCGCTCGCCGCGACCGATCTCCACCCGATCCATCGTCGCCTCGCCGAGGTCCCGGATCTGGCCGTCCAGCATGTCCTCGAGCGCGACCCACTTCGGGCCCGCCGTGTCGTTCCAGTAGGTGATCTGCTCCGCGTTCGGGCCGGCGGGATCCATGCGGGGCGGGGAGGCTAGCAGAGTCGCCCGTCGCTGTCAGGACGCGCCGCCGTCCCGCTCCCGAGCGAGCTCCTGGATGGCGGGTGCGACCAGGGCCGTCCACCCGGTCTGGTGACTCGCGCCGCAGCCACGTCCCGTGTCGCCGTGAAAGTACTCGTAGAACAGCACGAGGTCGCGGAACTGCGGATTGTCTGCGTAGCGCCGCTCGTCGCCGTGGCTGGGGCGGCGGCCCGACGCGTCGGGAAGGAAGAGGCTCACGAGGCGGCGGCGGATGTCTTGCGCGGCATCCAGGAGCGTCACGCGCCGGCCGGAGCCGGTGGGCAGCTCGACCAGCAGCTCGTCGTCGAAGAAGTGGTGGTAGCGCTCCAGCGCCTCGATGAGCAGGTGGTTCAGCGGGAACCACACGGGACCGCGCCAGTTGGAGTTCCCGCCGAAGATGCCGATCGTCGACTCACCGGGCACGTAGCCCACGTCGAGGCGCTGGCCCTCGAGCGAGCACGTGAAGGGCCGCCTCTCGTGGATCCGGGACAGCGAGCGGATGCCGTAGGGCGAGAGGAACTCGTTCTCGTCGAGGAGGTAGCCGAGTAGACGCTCCAGGCGGTCGCGACTCGGGATGGCGAGCAGGCGCCGCCCGTTGCGCGGGTGCATGCAGGCGATCTGCTGCGCGAGGTCGCGCCGGTTCTCGAGGAACCAGCCCATGCGCTTGGAAAAGGCAGGCAGCCGGTCGAGCGTGTCCTGCTCGAGTATCTCGACCGCGATCAAGGGGATGAGGCCCACCAGGGACCGCACCCGCAGCGGGATCTCGCGCCCGTCGGCGTACAGCTGATCGTAGTAGAAGCCGTCCTCATCGTCCCACAGGCCGACGCCGCTCAGCGCGTTCATGGCGTCGGCGATGGCGATGTAGTGCTCGAAGAACTTGGACGCCATGTCCTCGTACGCCGGCAGCTCGCGCGCCAGCTCGAGCGCCATGGAGAGGAGCGTGCCGCAGTAGAAGGCCATCCACGCCGTGCCGTCGGCCTGCTCGAGATACTGGCCGTTCGGCAGCGGGCGCGAGCGGTCGAAGACGCCGATGTTGTCGAGCCCGAGGAAGCCGCCGCCGAAGAGGTTGCGGCCCGAGACGTCCTTGCGATTCACCCACCAGGTGAAGTTGAGGACGCACTTCTGGAAGATCCGCGCCAGGAAGGTGGCGTCTCGCGCGCCGCGCGCCGCGGTCATCTTGTACACGCGCCACGCGGCCCACGCATGCACCGGTGGGTTCACGTCCGCGAACGCGAACTCGTACGCCGGGAGCTGTCCGCTCGGGTGCATGTACCACTCGCGCAGGAAGAGCACGAGCTGTTCCTTCGCGAAGTCCGGGTCGATGTGCGCGAAGGGAATCATGTGGAAGCCGAGGTCCCACGCCGCATACCAGGGATACTCCCAGGAGTCGGGCATGGAGATGACGTCGCGGTTGTAGAGGTGCCGCCAGTCGCTGTTCCGCCCCTGGACACGCGACGCGGGCGGCGGCGGCTGGCCGGGGTCGCCCGCGAGCCAGGTCGCGACGTCATAGTGGTAGAGCTGCTTGCTCCAGAGCAATCCGGCACACGCCTGACGCAACACCTGCCGCTCCGCCGCCGTGGCGCCCGCAGGCACCAGGTGGGCGTGGAACTCGTCGCTCTCCGCGATGCGCGCGGCGAAGGTGGCCTCGAAGTCCGGGCCGAACGGCGCCGCCGGGGCCTCTGCCTCGACCGAGAGCCGCAGCCGCACCACCGCGGCGCCACCCGGCGGGAGCGCGATCCGATAGTGCGCTGCGGCCTTGCTCCCCGTACCGCTCGGATCGACGGCGCCGTGCTCCCCGCCGATCAGGTAGCGATGGAACGCGTCCTTCACGAAGGGCTGGGGGTTGGGGACGCCGAAGAGTCGCGCGAAGTTGGTCTCGTTGTGGGTGAAGAGCAGCTCCGGCTGCGGGCCACCCGCGGGCGGCTCGATGGCGAGCCGGAACGTCCCGAGCGACGCGTGCTCGACGGCCAGCGTGTCGTCGCCGCGACGGCTGATTCGCCCCCGCGGCCAGTACCCCTCCTGGCCCGCGCGCCCCCACGACCAGGTGTTGCGGAGCCAGAGCGTCGGGAGCAGGTGCAGGACCGCCGGCTCGGGGCCGCGATTCGTCGCCGTGAAGCGGATGAGCACGTCTTCGGGCGAGGCCTTGGCGTACTCGGCGACGACGTCGAAGTAGCGATCGCCGTCGAAGACGCCGGTGTCGAGGAGCTCGAACTCCGGGTCGTGCCGCGAGCGGCGGCGATTCTCATCGACGAGCCGCGCGTAGGGGAACTCGGCCTGCGGGTACTTGTAGAGCGCTTTCAAGTACGACGACGTCGGCGTGGCGTCGAGGTGGTAGTAGAGCTCCTTCACGTCCTCGCCGTGGTTCCCCTCGTTTGCGCCGAGGCCGAAGAGGCGTTCCTTCAGGATGGGGTCGCGGCCGTTCCACAGCGCGAGCGCGAAGCACAGACGCCCCTGGCGGTCGGCGATGCCGAGCAACCCGTCCTCGCCCCAGCGGTACGCCCGGCTGCGCGCGTGGTCGTGCGGGAAGTACTCCCAGCACGTGCCGTCGGCCGAGTAGTCTTCGCGCACGGTGCCCCACTGTCGCTCGGCGAGGTACGGTCCCCAGCGCTTCCAGTTGCCCTCCCGGCGCGCGTCCTCGGCGAGGCGACGCCGCTCGGGGTCGGTGCCCGTGGGCTGCAGGCCGGTCATGCGGCCCGGTGGGCGGGCGTCATCCCGCGTGGCCGGCGACCGAGAGCCGCCGGTCGAGATCGAAGGCCGCGCTGATGAGCGCCAGGTGCGTGAAGGCCTGCGGGAAGTTGCCGAGATGCTGCGCCTGCGGGCCGAGCTCCTCGCCGTACAGCCCCAGGTGGTTCGCATAGCCGAGCATCTTCTCGAAGAAAAAGCGCGCCTGGTGCAGGTCGCCGAGGCGCGACAGGCACTCGACGTACCAGAACGAGCACATGGAGAAGGTGCCCTCCTGGCCGGTGAGGCCGTCGGAGAACCCGTCCTCCGCGAGCCGGTAGCGGTAGACCAGCGAGTCGCTCACCAGCTCGCGCTCGATGGCGCGCAGGGTGGACACCCAGCGCGGATCGGTGGGCGAGATGAAGCGCACGAGCGGCATGAGCAGCGAAGCGGCGTCGAGCGTGGTGGCGCCGGCGTGCTGGATGAACGCCTTGCGCTTCGGATCCCAGAAGCGCTCGAAGATGTCGCGATAGATCGTGTCCCGCACGTCGTGCCAGTGCGACAGCGGAGCCGGAAACGACCGCTTCCCGGCGAGCCGGATGGCACGATCGACCGCCACCCAGCACATCACGCGCGAGTACAGGAACTCCTGACGCCCGCCGCGCACCTCCCAGATGCCCTCGTCGCGTTCGCGCCAGTGCTCGCAGACCCAGTCGATCAGCCGGATGATGTTCATCCAGGCGTCGTGCGGGATGGGAGAGCCGTACTTGTCGTAGAGGTACACGGAATCCATCAGCTCGCCGTAGATGTCGAGCTGGAGGTGCGTGTAGGCGGCGTTGCCGATGCGCACCGGTTTCGAGCCCATGTAGCCCTCGAGGTGCGGGAGGGTCTCCTCGGGCAGCGCGTGGCGGCCGTCGAGGCCGTACATGATCTGGAGGGAGCCGTCGGGCTCGAGCTCCTGGGCGCGCGCCATCACCCAGCGCATGAAGGCCGCCGCCTCGTGGGTGTAGCCGAGCCGCATGAGGCCGTAGAGCGTGAAGGACGAGTCGCGGATCCACGTGTAGCGGTAGTCCCAGTTGCGCACGCCGCCGATTGTCTCCGGCAGCCCGAAGGTGGGGGCCGCGACGATCGATCCATGCTGCCGCGAGGTGAGCAGCTTCAGGGTGAGCGCCGAGCGGTTCACCATCTCGCGCCAGCGGCCCCGGTAGGTGCTGCGGTCGATCCAGCGTCGCCAGAAGTTCACGGTCTGCTTGAACGCCGCGCGCTCGTACTCCGGCTGCGTGCTGGGTGACGGCTCGTCCGGCAACACGACCTCGAGGACGAACCACGCGGACTCGTCGGCGTGCTTGGTGAACTCCGCCACGGCCGCCCCCTCCTCGAGCCGCAACGGCTCCGACGAGCGGAGACGCAACACCAGCTCGGCGCTGCCTGCGCGCCCGACGAAGAGGGCCTCCCGCACCCCACGCAGCTCCACGGTGTGCGGAGAGCGCGCATAGTCGAAGCGTGGCTCGCACCGCATCTGGAAGCGCACCTCGCCGCGCACCGTCTTGGCCCGGCGCACGAGGTTGTGCGCCTGTCCAGCGTCTTCCACCGGCATGAAGTCCGAGACTTCGGCGACGCCGGCGGTGTCGAGGAAGCGCGTGAGGAGCACGGCGGTATCTGGCAGGTAGAGTTGCTTGCGGGTGGCATCGCTCAGCAGGGGGGCGAGCTTGAAGCGGCCGCCCCGGTCCGCGTCGAGCAGCGCCGCGAACACCGACGGCGAATCGAACGACGGCAGACAGAGGAAGTCGATCGACCCGTCCATCCCCACCAGCGCGACCGTGTGCAGGTCGCCGATGATGCCGTACTCCTCGAGGGGCGCGTAGCGGCTCGCCATTGGTGCGGAGCCTAGCATGGCGCTGTGGGCCGGCGCAGCCCGGTGCGGTCCCCGCCTTCGACGAGTAGCATCCGCGAAAGCCGCAGGGCCTCTCCCACCGACCACGCCTGGAACGGGCAGCCGCGCGGCGCGTGCGGCGCGTCGCCGTCGGCGATCTCGGAGACGTGCCCGAGCCCGGCGTGGTCGAGGTGATCGAGCAGCGGGGCGAGGAATCGGGACCGGGCCTCCTCCGGCGTCCCGACCAGTCGCACCCAGGCCTCGACGAACGGCCCCAGCAGCCAGGGCCACGCGGTACCCTGGTGATAGGCCGCGTCGCGCTCGGCGGCGCCCCCTTCGTAGTGTCCGCGATAGCCCGGCGCGTCGCGCGCGAGCGTGCGCAGCCCGAGCGGGGTCCAGAGGCGTCGGTCCACCTCGGTGACCACGCGGCACGCCCGGTCGCCGTCGAGCAGCGCGAAGGGCAGACCGGCGACGGCGAGGATCTGATTCGGGCGGAACGTCGTGTCGGCCGTGCCCGCCTGGTGGCCGACGTCGACGACGTCGTGGAGGTACCCGCCCGCGTCGTACCAGAATCGATCGGCGAAGGCGTCCTGGGCACGGATGGCGAGCTCGCCCCAGTGCGGATCGAACCCACCCCCGATACGGAGCGCGTTGATCCAGAGCGCCTGCACCTCCACCGGCTTCCCGATGCGCGGTGTGACGACGTGGTCGCCGATCCTGGCGTCCATCCAGGTGAGCTGGAGCCCCGGCTCGCCGGCGGCGAGGAGCCCGTCCGCGTCCATCCGGATGTGATGGCGTGTCCCTCGCACGTGGCCCTCCAGGATCGTCGTGACGGCGCTCCGCAGGGCACGTGCGTCGGCGTCGGCGAGCGGGCTGTGCTGCAGCAGCTCGTGTGCCGCGACGATGAACCAGAGCGACGCGTCCACGCTGTTCCACTCGGGCTGCGTGCCGCGATCGGGAAAGCGATTCGGCAGCATCCCCTCGGACACCGCTCCCGCCCATTGGACCAGGATGTCGCGCGCGTCGTCGGACCTGCCGCCGGCCAGGCAGAGGCCGCGCAGCGCGATGAACGTGTCACGGCCCCAGTCGGTGAACCACGGATAGCCGGCGACGATCGTCTTGCCGCTCCCGCGCCGCACCACGTAGGCGTCGGCGGCGCGATGGAGGCGTGAGGGGAAGCGCCCCCGCCGCGACCGTTCGGCGGCACGCAGCGCCGCCACGTCGATGCGACCGGCCCCCCCGGTGGAGAACACGAGCGCGGCTTCGCCGGCGCTCAGCTCGAAGTGGAAGGTCCCCGGCGACGCCAGGTCCTCGCTGCAGTCGAGACCGCGGGCGCGTTCCTCGGTGTAGAGGAACTGGCGATACCACACCGGCTCGTGGACATACGCCGCGGCGGTCTGCACCTCGATCGCCGGCAGGCTCGCATACGGCTGCCAGACGACGCCTCCCGGGGCGGTCTCGGCGTCGAAGCGGAAGGCGGGGTTCTCGTGGTGAAGCGCGTGGTAGTCGCGCCCCGACAGGAGCGGCCGGACCCGCAGCCGCACGCCCGGCGCGGCATCGAGAAGGCGCCATGCCACCACGACCGCGGGCGCGCCGGGACGCAGGATCACCTCCTGCTCGACGCGAGTCCCCCCGGGCAGGGTGAACGTCCAGCGCGGCCAGGGATCGGGGGCGAAGGTGGTCAGATGGCGGCCGCCATCGGGGTAGACCACGTCCGGCACGTAGCGCTGGGACGACAACGCACAGGGCCCCGCGGGCGTGTCGACCCACGTCTCGAGGCCGTTCACCAGCACCACGCGCCCTGCCGGTGGCTCGGTGGCGACCAGTAGCAGGGCGTGGTAGCGCCGCGTCCGGATGCCGCCAACGGTACCGGAGGCGAAGCCCCCGCGGCCGTCGGCCTCGAGCCACTCGGCAGCAGGGTCGGCGGAACACATGCCTCACCCCACCGCGACGACGTTCTTGATCCCCCGCAGCGGCCCCTGGAGCAGCTCCGCGTGCGCCTGCATTGGAAAGCGCCCCGTGATGAGCCGGCGCAGCACGCCCGGCCAGCGCGCCTCGAAGACGCCGAGATCGCGGATGGCGGCGTCGAACGCGTCGTGTCCGGCGTTGATCGTGCCGAGGACGAGCTGATTGCGCAGGACCAGGTTGCGAACCACCGCGGCTGCATCCAGCTCGAGCGCGCTCCGCCGACCCGGCAATCCGAAGAGCACGAGCACGCCGTTGTGGCCCAGCGCCTCGAGCGCCTGGAACGCCACGGGCGGCGCGCCGGTGGCCTCGAAGAGCACGTCGACGTTGCCGAGACGAGCCCCGAGCTGCACCAGCGACTCGCGCGCGGCAACGACGTACCGCGCGCCCATCGAGGCGAGCAGCTCCACCTTCGGGTCGGCCTCCGGCTCCATCGACCACACCGTCGTCTCGAAACCGGCCGCCGCGAGCACCATCGTTCCGAGCAAGCCGACCGGCCCGGCACCGGAGACGACGGCCGTGCGCCCCACGCGTCCCGGCCCGAGGCGCTCCTGCACGTGGCGGACCTGCTCGAGCGCCTTCTCGGCGACCGTCAGCGGCTCCACCAGAACGGCGACGTCGCGCAGAGGCCGCGGCACGACGTGGAGGTGGCGCGCATCCTCGACCACCTCCTCGGCGAGGAAGCCGTGCCGGCCCTTGATGCCGTGCTCGACGAAGTCGCCGGTGTGACAGAAGTCCTGGCGTCCGCTCCGGCAGGGACCACAGACGTCGTGCGGGCACGGACGCCGGACGGCAGGCACGACCAGGTCTCCCGGCACGATCGCAGGCACCGCGGCCCCCACCTCGACGACCTCGCCCAGGCACTCGTGCCCCAGCACCAGGTAGTCGGCGCCGGCGGGCGGCGTGCCGAACTCGAAACGACAGATCTCGCGGTCGGTGCCGCAGACACCGACGTCGAGGACGCGGAACCGGACCTCGGCGGGCGCGGCGAGACGAGGCGGGTCGTGCTCGACGAGACGGACGGCCCGCTCGCCGGGGAAGACGCCCAGCGCCCTCAACGACTCCTCTCGAGCCACCACGCGAACAGCTTCTTCACCAGCGGCGTGAGTCGGGTGCGGTTGTACGCGTCGGCGGCCTTCTTCATCACTTCGGCCTGCGTCGGGTAGGGGTGAATCGTGCCCGCGATGGCACCGAGCCCGAGCCCCGCCGACATCGCGAGCGTCAGCTCGGATATCATGTCGCCGGCGTGCGTCGCCACCAGCGTCGCACCCACGACCTTGTCGGTGCCCTCGCGGAGATGGACACGGAGGAAGCCATCGTCCTCGCCATCCAGCACCGCACGATCGACGTCGTGCAACGGCACCGTGATGGTGGAGACCGGCATGCCCTGGTCCTTCGCCGCGCGCTCCGACAGGCCGACGTGGGCCACCTCCGGCGTCGTGTAGGTGCACCAGGGCACCGTGAGCGCGCTCATCTTCTTCTTCCCGAACGTCCCGAAGAGGGCGTTCTGGATCACGATCCGCGCCAGCGCGTCGGCGGTGTGTGTGAACTGGAAGCGTGACGAGACGTCGCCGGCAGCGTAGATGCGCGGGTTCGACGTGCGCAGGTGATCGTCCACCACCACGCCGGTTCTCTCGTACCGGACACCCGCCGTCTCGAGCCCGAGTCCCTCGACGTTGGGGGCGCGCCCGACCCCGACGAGCAGCCGGTCCCCGACGACCTCCTGGTCCCGACCACCGCTCGCGTAGTACAGCACCACCTCGGCACCGCGCCGCTCGGCACGGGTGATCTTCACGCCGTGCACCAGGCGCACGCCGTCGGCGGCCATGTGCCGCTCGACGATCGTCGCCGCCGCCGGATCTTCCTTCGGCAGGACGTGGGCGTCGGCGTGCAGGACGGTCACTTCGGAGCCGAAGCTCCGGAAGGCCTGCGCCATCTCGCAGCCGATCGGACCGGCCCCGATCACGAGGAGCCGCCGGGGCAGCTCGGTGAGCCAGAAGACGGTCTCGTTGGTGAGGTACTCCGTCTCTTCCAGCCCCGGAATGGGCGGCACCGCGGCGCGTGCGCCGGTGGCGATGACCGCGCGCGCAAACCGAAGGGTGCGCCCGTCCACCTCCACGGTCGTCGGGCCGGTGAAGCGCGCGTCGCCGAGGTACACGTCCACGCCGAGCCCGGTGAAACGTTCGACACCGTCGATGGGTGCGAGCCGTGCGCGAAGCCGGCGCATGCGCTCCATCACGGCGGGAAAGTCGACGGCCACCGAGCCGACAGAGACACCCAGCTCGCCGGCACGCCGCGCGTTCGCCGCCGCCCGCGCAGCGCTGATCAGCCCCTTCGACGGCACGCAGCCGACGTTCAGGCAGTCGCCGCCCATCAGATGCCGCTCGACGAGCGCGGCCTTGCCACCGAGCCCAGCCGCCCCGGCGGCCGAGACGAGACCCGCCGTGCCGGCGCCGACGACGACGAGGTTGTAGCGTCCGCTGGGGGTCGGGTTGGTCCGCCCGGAGGGATGGACGTGGGAGAGCAGCGTCCGGTTGTACTGGTCATCGGGCAGGACCAGGGGCTCGGTCGTGGGACGTTGCGGCGCCTCCGTGGGGACGGCCGTCGGCCGGCCCGTGGCGGAGCGTTCCGCCGTCGCCTCGTCGAGTGCCCGGCGTGCGATGCGGGTGATCACCACGGTGACCGCGACCGTGGCCGCGAACCCGAGCCAGGTGAGCGCCTGCTTCGCCGTGCCGCCCGACGGCGCACCCGACGCCAGCTCGGTCACGCTCGTGATCAGCGAGCCCAGGTAGACGTACATCGCGATGCCGGGGATCATCCCGACCAGCGAGCCGATCAGATAATCCCGGAAGCTCACCCCGGTGAGGCCGTAGGCATAGTTGAGCAGGTTGAACGGGAAGGCGGGCGACAGGCGCGTGAGGAGCACGATCTTCAGCCCCTCGCGCCCGACCGCCCGATCGATGGCGGCGAACCTCGGGGTGCCGGCGACGCGGGCCGCGATGCGGTCGCGGGCCAGCGTACGGCCGAGCAGGAACGCCACGGCCGCTCCCAGGTTGGCGCCCACCCACACGAGCGGGATGCCGACGGCGACCCCGTAGGCGAATCCGGCGCCCAGGGTCAGGATCAACCCCGGC
This sequence comes from Thermodesulfobacteriota bacterium, assembly GCA_046727715.1. Lineage (GTDB taxonomy): Bacteria > Desulfobacterota > Binatia > DP-6 > DP-6 > CAVQLX01. The sequence goes on along the minus strand of JBKPDC010000243.1, from coordinate 16,566 downwards.
AGCAGCAGCACGCACGCCGCGACGTAGGCGCCCACGAAGACCGCCATGCCGGTGACCCCCGCACCCCGGATCCAGCCGACGAAGCCCAGCAGCCAATCGTTCACGGGCAGCATCCGGAAGGCGGCGATCAGGGCAAGAGCTGCCAGACCGAGCAGAACGAGACGCAGCCGCCCGCCGCCATGAGGCACCGCCGGGGGGGCTTCGGCGATGGCGTCGTCGGGTCGAGCCGAGCGCATGGTGGACTCCGTCATGGCGGGTTTGATGACCGCCACGCAACCCGGTTTCCGGGGGGCGGCCGGAGACGCGACCGGGCCCCCGAACAAATCTACTCGACCGTCACACTCTTCGCGAGGTTTCTCGGCTGATCTACGTCTGTCCCGCGGTACACCGCCACGTGGTAGGCGAGCAGCTGGAGCGGCAGCGTCAGGAGGATCGGCGTCAGGAGCTCGTTGGTCGCGGGCACCTCGAGCACCTCCCAGGCGACGTCCTCGAGATCGTCCGTCTTCGCGTCGGTCACCACGATGATGCGCCCGCCGCGCGACTCGACCTCCTTGAGATTCGAGAGCGTCTTCTGGAAGACCGCGTCGTGCGGGATGAGCACGACGACCGGCATCTCCTCGTTGATGAGCGCGATGGGGCCGTGCTTCATCTCGCCGGCCGGGTAGCCCTCGGCGTGGATGTAGGAGATCTCCTTCAGCTTGAGCGCGCCCTCGAGCGCCACCGGGTAGTTGATGCCGCGCCCCAGGTAGAGGAAGTCCTTCGCCTGGCCGTACTTCTTGGCCACCCGCTCGATGTGCTTCTCGCGCGACAGCGCACCCTTCACCAGCGCCGGGAGCGCCACGAGGTCGCTCAGCAGCTGGCGGCCACGGTCGGAGTCGATGCGACCCCGCTGGCGCCCGAGGTAGAGGGCCAGCAGGTAAAGCGCGGTCAGCTGCGTGGTGAACGCCTTCGTGCTGGCGACGCTGATCTCCGGCCCGGCGTGCGTGTAGAGCACGCCGTTTGCACGGCGGGCGATCGACGAATCCACCACGTTGCAGATGGCGAGCACCGGCGTCCCCCGTTCGCGCCCGGCCTCCACCGCGGCGAGCGTATCGGCCGTCTCGCCCGATTGTGACACCACCAGGAGCAGCGTTTTCGGGTCGAGGATGGGGTCGCGGTAACGGAACTCGCTGCCGTAATCGACCTCGCAGGGGATGCCCGCCACGTGCTCGATCAGGAACTTGCCGACGAGGCAGGCGTGCCACGCCGTGCCGCAGGCGACCAGCACGCAGCGCTCGACGTCGGTGGGCACGTTGTCGGTCACCTCGACGTCGAGCTGCACGTCGCCCTCCTCCTGGAGGATGCGGCCGCGCATGGTGTCGATGATCGCCTGCGGCTGCTCGTGGATCTCCTTCAGGAGGAAGTGCTTGTAGCCACCCTTCTGCGCCGTGATGGCGTCCCAGGCCACCACCTTTGGCGCGCGCTCGACCGGCGTGCCGTCGAACGTCGTGATGGCCGCCGTGTCGGCGGTGAGCTCGACCACCTCGCCGTCCTCGAGAAACACCACGCGGCGCGTGTGCTCGAGCATGGCGGGGATGTCGGAGGCGACGAAGTTCTCGCCCTCGCCGAGGCCGAGCACGATGGGCGTGGCATTCTTGGCCGCCACCAGCCGGTCGGGCTCGCTCTCGGAGAGGACCACGATGGCGAACGACCCTTCGAGCTCGGCGATGGCGCGGCGCGTGGCCTCGGCCAGGCCACAGCCCTGGGCCACGAACTCGTCGATCAGGTGCGAGATCACCTCGGTGTCGGTCTCCGACGCCATGGTGCGGCCGCGCTTCGCCAGCGCGTGCCGCAGCTCGAGGAAGTTCTCGATGATGCCGTTGTGGATCACCACGACCTTGCCAGCACGATGCGGGTGGGCGTTCTGCTCCGACGGCCTCCCGTGCGTCGCCCAGCGTGTGTGCCCGACGCCCGGCGTGCCGTGCAGCGGCTGCTCGCGCAGCGCGGCGTCGAGGTGGTCGAGCTTGCCGACCGAGCGGCGGACCTCGATACGGTGATCGCTGATCGTCGCCAGACCTGCCGAGTCGTAGCCGCGGTACTCGAGCTTGCGCAGCCCGGAGACGAGAATGGGCGGGGCCTCCCGGGGCCCGACGTATCCGACGATTCCACACATGGCGCTAGCGTCCTCGGCGGTGGCGGGCACGGAAGCGCTCGACCCAGCCCTCGACGAACGTGAGGGGCGTCCGGCGCACGGCGAGAGCGCCCGCGGGCACGTCCTTCGTCACCGTCGTGCCGGAGGCGACATACGTGTCATCCGCCACCGTCACCGGGGCGACGAACTGCGTGTCGCTGCCGATGAACACACGCGCACCGATGCGGGTGAAGTGCTTCTCGAAGCCGTCATAGTTGCAGGTGATGGTGCCCGCGCCCACGTTGGTATCGGCGCCGATCTCGCAGTCGCCGAGATAGGTGAGGTGGTTGGCCTTGGTGCCGGCGCCGAGCACCGCCTTCTTGGTCTCGACGAAGTTCCCGATGTGCACCCCCTCGCCGAGCCGCGTGCCAGCGCGCAGCCGGGCGAACGGTCCGACGATGGCACCGGCGCCGATTTGGGCCTCCTGCACCCAGCAGCCGAAGAGCAGGTGGACGTCGTCTGCGAGCGTGGCGTCCACCAGCCACGCGGTGCCGTCCAGCCGGCAGCCGCTCCCGATGCGGGTGCGGCCGCGCAGCGTCACGTTGGGACCGATCACGGTGTCGGCCCCGATCTCGACGTCGGGGCCGACGTATGCCGTGGCCGGATCCTCGAACGTCACTCCCGCGGCCATCCAGCGCTCCACGATTTCCGATCGCAATGTCGTTTCCATGCGTGCCAGCTCCAGGCGCGTGTTGATGCCGGCGACCTCGACGGGTCGCCCGGTCTCGGTCGCGATCACCCGGTGACCCGCGCGGGCCGCCAGGCCGACGATGTCGGTGAGGTAGAACTCACGCTGCGCGTTGTCGTCGCGCAGCGCGGCGAGCAACGGCCGCAGCACGTCCGCGCGCACGCAGTAGAAGCCGGGGTTGACCTCCGTGATGGCGCGCTCGGCCGGGGTGGCGTCGCGCTCCTCGACGATGCCCCGGACACCACCGCCGGGCTCACGCACGATGCGTCCATAGCCCGCCGGGTCGGCGTACCGCACCGTGAGGAGCGACAGGTCCGCGCGCTCGGTCCGATGCGTGTCGACGAGGCGGCGCAGCGTCTCGGCACGGATGAGCGGGGCGTCGCCATAGAGTATGAGGACATCCCCGGAGAACCCTTCCAGGGCGGGCAGGGCGCAGCGCACGGCGTGCCCCGTCCCGCGCTGCTCCTCCTGGCGGACGGCGCGGATCGTGGGCAGGCCGGAGGCCCGGGCCACCTCGCGGACGGCGTCTGCCTGGTGGCCGACGACGACCACGACGGGATCGGCGCCGAGCCCCCCGAGAGCCACCAGGGAGTAGCGCAGAAGGGGCTCCCCCCCCAGCTCGTGCAGGACCTTGGCCCGGGTGGAGCGCATCCGGGTCCCCAGGCCCGCCGCCAGCACTATCGCACCTAAGGGACCCTGCTCGGTCACGGTCGCCGCGCCTATCACATTCCCAGGGTACCTGCATGGCTTGCCCAACCCCCGGGTTCTACGAGAGAATAGGACGCATCATGCGGGCGGCGCGTGTCGTGGTGGTGGGGTTGATGGTGGGGGTCATAATGGCGCTGGGCGTGGCGTGCGCGCCCAAGAAAGCGCGGCCGCAACGGATCCTTGCGGACGAGGATCGGATCGATTGGGCGAAGAATGAGCCCATGTTCATCGTCATCCGCAAGTCGTGCCGCACGCTCGACGTCTACCGCTACGGTGAACGCATCCGCAGCTACCCCGCTGTCTTCGGGCAGGCGGGCACCCAGGAGCGAAAGCTCTACCAGGGCGATCTGCGCACGCCCACCGGCCTCTACGCCATCATCGGCGACCGCTGGCACGAGCGCTGGGAGCACTTCTTCCTGCTCGACTACCCGAACGCCGCCGACGCGCGTCGCTACGAGGTGGCGATGGCCTACGACGAGATCCCGGTGCGCGGCCGCGGCCGGGCCGCCATCGGCGGCGCGGTCGGCATCCACGGCACGGACAAGCCGTGGCTGAATCGCCAGGGCATCGACTGGACGTGGGGCTGCATCTCGATTGACAACGACAGCGTCCGCGATCTGGCGTCGATGGTGTACGTCGGGACGCCGGTGCTCATCGAGGACTGAAGGTCAGGACCAGCACCGGCAGGGAACGTCCCGCCGGTCGCGACGGCTCCTCCCCGATGCGCGTCGCACCCATCCTCCGATAGAAGCCCTCGGCGTTCGGATCGGACGCGATCCGGAGTCGTTTCACTCCCGCGGCGCTCAGGTGTCTGCAAAGGTGCCTGAACAGTAGCCGCCCGACGCCGCTACCCATGTGCTGCGGGACGACCCACATCTGCTCGAGCTCACGCGTCGCGCCATCGCCCGAGAGGGCATAGAAGCCGACCACGTTGGAGTCACGAACGGCACAATAGACGGGATGGCGCGCGACGAACTCCGGCGTCACGGTCAGGTCCGCGGCCCAGAGCCGGATCAACTTCTCGGGGTAACCCCAGGACCGCTTCGCGTCGTGGGCGATTCTCGTCAGGTGGAAGCAGTCCTCGCGCCGGGCCTTCCGGATGCGGGTCCCCCCGAACATCCCACGGCGCTCAGCTTTCGCCCTTTCGCGGCAGGCGTTGGCCACGTGGCGCATGCTCGCTGAACTGCGGCATCGAGTCGGCGATGTCGTGCCACGCAGGATTCTGCTCGACGAAGATGTGCCGAACGGGCCGCGATCCCGGGTCGTCGTCGAGGCCCCCGGCGTTGAGGACCACGAAATCGGTTCCTTCCAGGGCAACGGGGAGCGGTGAGCCACAGGTGCGACAGAATGCATGCCGGTACGGAGGTGGTTCTCTGAGAAGGGGCGCCTCGTACACGGTGACGAGTTCTTCTCCGCGGACCCAGCGGAAGTCCGAGGCCATCGCGGCCACCTCGGCTGCGAAAGCTGATCCACTGGCCTTTCGGCACCGCGCCGCGTGGCAGTACTGAATCGGGCTGAGTGTGCCCTCGATCTCGAAGCTGACCTTGCCGCAGAGGCAACTTCCTCTCACCATCTTCGTCCTCCTGGGGAGTATCTAGCGACCCGGCCGTTGACCGCCCGGCCGCACCCGCGCGCCGCCGGTGAAAACACGCCCGGCAACGACGACGGTCACGGTCGCCTCGACACCGGGACGCGGCAGCGAGTCGCCCACGACGGCCACGCGCACCGCCAGGTCACCGCTGCGCAGGCGCCGCACGTCGAAGCGCTTCGAGCCGGCGCGCCTGGCACTACGGGCCAGCCGCCACCGCTGGCCGCCGGGGAGCGCCACGAGACTTCCGGCCGGGAGCGCGAGCGCCTCATGGTCGTCCAGCTCCAGTCGCACCGCCGTGGCGGCGGGATCGACGTCGCCCGCGGCGACGAGACGCCCGCGCAGCGCGAGCCGCCGCCGCCCCGCGGCCGACAGACGCCGGATCGAGAGCAGCTCACCTGTGCCTGGGAAGAACACCTCGCTCGCACCGCTCGGGCCGAGGCCCTGGCGCGTCGCGCCGCCCACGACGTAGAGCGCGCCGCCAACCGCCGCCACGCCGATGCCGTGGCGCGGCACGCCCATGTCGGGCAGGCGCGTCCATGCGTCACGCCCCGGGTCGTAGGCCTCGGCCTGCGGGAACGTGCCGAAGGGACTGTCCGGATTGCCCTCTCCGCCGAAGGCGTAGAGGAGGCCGTGGAGCACCGCAGCGCCGAGGCCGCCGCGCGCCGTCGGCATGTGCGCGCGGCCGGCGCTCCACGCGCCCGTCGTGGGGTCGAACACCTCGACGACGTCGAAGAGCACGCCGTTGTTGCGCCCGCCGACGACGTAGAGCCGGCCGTCGATGGTGCCGGCGGCGAGGTGATCGCGCGCCGTCGGCATCGGGGCAAGCTCGGTCCAGGCGTCCCCGAGCGGATCGTAGACCGCGAGGTCGCGTACCGATGCATCGCCACGGAGCCCGCCCGCCACGTACACCAGTCCGTCGATCACCGCGGCGGCGCCGGCGCCGCGCGGCTGCGGGAGCGGCGCGCGTGCCGTCCACGCATTCGTCGCGGGATCGTAGGCGAACGTCGCATCCGACGCTCCGCTCTGCGTGCGGGCACCGAGCCCGCCGGCGGCGTAGAGCACGCCGTTGGTCGCGGCCGCCATGACGTGGTGGAGCGCGGCTGGCAGCGGGGCCACCCCGGTCCAGCGGTCCGCAGCGGGATCGTAGGCCTCCACCGCGGCGCTGGGGAGGCCTCCGGCGAAACCACCGACGGCATAGAGCGTGGCGCCGATCGCCGCCGCGCCCACCTCCTGCCGCGGCACCCCCATGGTGGCGCGACGCTCCCAGTGGGGGGGAGAAGCAGCGAGGACGACGGAGACCACGCAGAGCCCGGCCCCGCCTGCAGCCCAGATCAGCAGGAGCCGGCGGGGCCATGCACCGTCGCGGCGCGGCCAGCGCATCCTGTCATGCTCTTTATCGGGGGACGATGATGGTAGGAAGGCCGCCGTCCGTGAGCTGGCGCGCGCTATCGGTGCTGACACCGGGGTCAGTCGACCCGTTCGCCGATCAGGTACGTCGCGCCGCGCGGACCCGCCTTCGCCGTGTGCACCGTTCCCCGCGGCAGCATCAGGCGGTCGCCCGGCCCGAGTCGGAGCTCCTCGCGGCCGGCGCCGAACGTGATCTCGCCGTCCACCACCCAGAGGCTCTCGTCGTGGTCGTGGCTGTGCGGCGCGTAGTTGGCGCCGGGGGCGTCGCGCCACGAGAACACGCTGAAGCCCTCGCGCTCCAGCCGACCGCGCAGCGTCGACTCGTCGGGCGCGCCGGGACCGGACCACGGGATGCGCTCGAAGCGCATGCCGCTTTTATAGCTTGGTCCGGACCGCCGCCGCCACCTCACCCTCGCGGCCGGACAGGAAGTGGTCCGCCCCCGCCAGGATGGTCAGCTCCGCGGATCCGAGCAGCACGAGGCGCTCGCGCGGGCAGTACTGGTCGCGATCGCCGACGATGACCGCCAGCGGCGCAGGGAGGGAGCCTGCGAAGCTCCAGTCGAAGAAACCGAGGGGCGGCGCGATGGCGACCACGCGGGACACGCCGCCGATGTCGCAGGCGGCGCGCGCCCCGGCCCAGGCACCAAACGAATACCCCACGATCGCGAGGGGAGCGCCCTCCGGGAGCACGTCGCGCAGCACGGCGACGGCAGCCACGACGTCGCGCACCTCTTCGGCCCCGCCACTGTAGCGGCCGCGGCTCGCGCCGACGCCGGCGAAGTTGAAGCGCAGCGCCGCCCACCCGGCATCGAGGCAGCCTCGTACCGCCGCCAGGACCACCGCGTTCTGCATGTCGCCGCCGTACTCCGGGTGCGGATGGCAGACGACCGTGCCGCCGACCTGGGGCGCCGGTGGTTCGGCGAGCCGCGCCTCGAGGAGCCGAGGCGCCGCACCGATGGTGAGCGATCGCTCGGACAGGGTCAGGCGGTGAGAGCGGCCACCTGCATCATGAAGGCCATGTCGCCCTCGATGCGCAGCCGGCCGGTCATGAACGCTTCCTGCCCGTTCAGCTTCCCTTCCTGCATGGCGACGAAGTCGGCGAGCTTCATCTTGAGGACGGTGCGCGGCGTGGCCGCGCCGTTGAACGTCATCTCGAGCTCGAACGGGTCGCCGCTCTCGCGCGCCAGCTCCTGCGCGATGGTGCCCTTCAGCATCTTCGCGCGCCCGCTGTTGTCGGGGCGGCCGGGGCGACTCGCGGGGAGGAGGATCGCAGGCGCGGCGCCGTTGCGCGAGAGGATGGCGTCGAGGAAGTCGCCGATCGAGAGCGTGAAGGTGAGCACAGCCTCGTCCGTACCCTTCTTGGTCGTCATGGCTCCGTCCTTGATCGTGACGTGCCAGTCGCCACCGCCGTCACCGGTGACGTGGTACTGCATGCTGAAGTCCTGCGGTACGGCGGCACCGCTCTCCCTCTGTGCCGCGAAACCGGCGGGGAGGAGCTGCTCGAAGAATTGCTCCGGGGTCACGATTTCGGGGGCTGCCTGAGCATCGGCCATGGTATGAGATCCTCCTCGGCTCCCCCGGGCGGTGCCGGGGATGCGGTGATCGTCCTTACTGCCATCCCCGCCACGCCGCGGGCAACAGGCGACGGCTGATCCGCCTCCCTTCGGGTGCAAACGGCCCCCAGAGTGGCTCGATGGCGGCAGGCAGGAGCCGCGGCGGGTCGTTTCCCTTCAAGCGACGTGCAGCAGAGTCGCGGGGTCGGTGGCGAGAAATTCCTCGAGGGACAGACCTCCCGCGCCCCACCAGCACGGGACGGGTCCGCCGGTACCGGCGGCAGAACTCGGGCGCCGACCCTGGGCATCAGAACCCATGCGCTCCTCTCACCTTCTGGACCAAGCTCGGGAGGTTCAAGACCGAGGAGGAGTGCCGGAAGGTCCCGCACCGATCACGCGGCGGCGGCGTACGGGAAGGACGACGAGGACTGGGCCGCGCTGGAGCTGGCGCGCTGCTTCACCGAGGAGCGCGTTCGCAACGGACCCGCACTTCTTCCGGGCGAGTAACCGCGGTCAGCCCGTCCCCTCGAGCAGCGCGCGCAGCTTCGCCTCCAACTCGGGCAGCCACACCTCCAGCGGGGTCTCGGAATCGACGACGATCTGCGTCTTGCCGTTCGGCAGCACGGTGACGCTCCCCGGGTGCGCGGGCTTGAGCGGGATCACCACCGCCTCGCGCGAGATGCCGAGGCGGTCGAGGATCTCGAAGATGCGCTCGATGACGGGTAGTCTGACGGTCGTGAGCGCGGGCATGGCAGCGGTGTAGCGGCTCGCCCGTCATCGGCCAAGCGGGCACCTTGACTCCGGGCCGGACCGCCCGGCAGACGGGTCCGACCATGAGCCTGCCGCTCCTCGCCGCCGGCATGATCGTCGCCCTCCTCGTGGCATATGCCGCCTACGGCCGCCTCGTGGCCGCCCAGTACCGCCTCGACGACCGGACCGTCACCCCGGCCGTGGCCATGCGCGACGGGCTCGACTACGAGCCCACGCCGCCGTTCTACCTCTTCGGGCAGCACTTCAGCGCGATCGCCGCGGCGGGACCCATCGTCGGTCCCATCGCGGCGTGCCTCCAGTTCGGCTGGCTGCCCTGCCTGCTCTGGATCATGCTCGGCGGGATCTTCATCGGGGCGGTGCACGACTTCAGCGCGCTCGTCGCCAGCGTGCGGCATCAGGCGCGGTCGATCGCCGAGATCGTGAAGGAGAACCTGAGTACACGCGCATGGGTGGCGTTGATGCTCTTCATCTGGCTCGCCTTGGTGTACGTCATCGTGGCCTTCACGGACGTCACCGCGAGCACGTTCCTCGGGCGCATCGAGGAGCTCGACGGCGTGCCCGTCGCGTTCGACGCGGGCGGCGCGGTCGCGTTCGCGAGCGTCGCGTACCTCCTGCTCGCCGTCGTCATGGGCCTCTGGCAGCGCGCGGCGAATCCGCCCCTCTGGCTGATCACGCTCATCTTCGTCCCGGCGACGCTCGGCGTCGTGTGGCTCGGGACGCAGGTCTCGGGGGTGCTCGCGCTGAGCAGCGCATCGGCGCAGAAGATCTGGGGGTGCCTCCTCCTCGCCTACTGCTTCGTGGCGTCGCTTCTGCCCGTATGGCTGTTGCTGCAGCCACGTGGCTACCTCGGAGGCTTCGTCCTCTACCTGGTGCTGGCGGCCGGCGTGGTGGGCGTGTTCTTCGGCGATTTCACGGTCGCCCAGCCATCGTTCAGGGGGTTCGAGGCCGGCGGGCTCACCGGTTCGCTCTTCCCGTTCCTCTTCGTCACCATCGCCTGCGGCGCGTGCAGCGGGTTTCACGGGCTGGTGTGCGGGGGCACCACGTCGAAACAGATCGCCAGCGAGTCGCACTGCCGCCCGGTGGGCTACGGGGCGATGCTCTGCGAGACGTTCGTGGCGCTGATCGCGCTCGTGACGGTCATGATCGCGAGCCCGGCGGTGCGCGCGCCGGCGGGTGCGATCTATGGGCAGGGCATCGGGCAGTTCCTGACCGTGGCGATCGGCCGCGAGCACCTCCTCTTCGCCACGGTGTTCGGCACGATGGCGTTCTCCACCTTCGTCTTCGACACCCTCGACGTGGCGACCCGCCTGGGTCGCTACATCATCCAGGAGCTGTTCGACTGGCGCAGTCGGACGAGCGCCGCGCTCGCCACGCTCGCCACCGTCGGGCTGCCGCTGCTGTTCGTGCTGAGCGCCGACCCGCCCGCGCCGGGGAAGCCGCCCACCTACATGGCGTTCTGGACGCTCTTCGGTACGTCGAACCAGCTTCTCGCCGCGCTCACGCTGATCGCCGTGACGGTCTGGCTCCGGCGGCAGGGGCGGCCGAGCTGGTTCACCTGGGCGCCGATGTGCTTCGTCCTCGTCATCACCGTCTGGGCGCTGGTCCTCCAGGCGCGCGCCGGCTTGGCGGGTTTTCGCGACGCCGGCAGCCTGCTGCCGCTCGTCAATGCCTGCGTCGCGGTCGCGCTCCTCTGCCTGGCGACGCTCGTCGTGCTCGAGGCGGTCCGCGCGGTGGGGCAGAAACCCCGTCGGCGGATCGCCCCGGCGCGAGCGTAGCGGGGAGCCCGCGCCGGAGATCGGCCCGAGCCCGGCGGATGCACGCGGCCCCTTGTCCGAGCTCATTTTGGGGCTAGGCTGGGAAGAGAGCGGTCACCATGGCGTTCCGCATGCTCGAAGGTGAAGGCGTCCCGGATGGCATCCGGCGAATGGCAGGGGAGCAGATCGACAAGGCGATCGCGGAGATCTGCGAGCCTTCCCTCGCCGACCACGAGAAGATCCATCAGGTTCGCAAGCGCTGCAAGCAGCTCCGCGCCCTGTTGCGGCTCGTTCGCCCGCACCTCGGAGACACCTACGCGCACGAGAATGCGTTTTTCAGAGACGCCGCACGGTCGCTGTCGCCGCTGCGCGACGCGCAGTCCGTCCTCGACGCGTACGACGCCCTGATGGCCCGCTTCGAAGGCGAGGTGGAGCGCGCGAGGTTCGCCGCCGTCCGCCGGCGCCTCACGCTGCGCAAGAGACAGCGCGCACAGGAGGTGACGGATCTGACGCAGCGACTCGACCAGGTCCGCGGCCTGCTGGAGGCCGCGCGCGAACGCGTCGCCGCCTGGCCGGTCGACGCCAGCGGCGCGGAGGCGTGGCGCGGCGGCTTCGAGCAGACCTACCGGCGCGCTCGCCGGGCGATGTCGGCGGCGTACGAGGTTCCGGCGCCGGAGCACTTCCACGAGTGGCGCAAGGGCGTGAAGTACCACTGGTACCACACCCGAATCCTGCGGCCGCTCTGGGACAAGGCGCTCGCCGCTCGCGCCGACGCGGGGAATGTCCTCGGCGAGATGCTCGGATCGCATCATGATCTGGTGGTCTTGCGTGCCACGCTGCTCGACGAGGCTGGGGGCTTTGGCCGCGGGCGCCCCATCTCGGCGCTGGTCGAGTTGATCGACCGCCGCCGGTCCGAGCTGGAGTCCGATGCCCGGCCCCTCGGGATGCGCTTGTTTGCCGAGAAGGCGGCTCGGATCGGCCTGCGCCACGCGCGCTACTGGGACGCGTGGCAGGAGGAGCAGCGATACCGGCGGGCGACGGGCCAGGAGCCCGCCGCAGCCACCGCCTGAGCGCGGACGCGAGCCGATGGAAGGGCACACCACCGGGCGTCTCGTGATCCTCGCCGGACCGTCCTGCGTCGGGAAGAGCCCGCTCGCAAAGGCTCTGGCTCGCTTTCACCCCGATCTGTGGCGGCGGCTGCGGCCGGTCGTGCTCTACAACTCACGATCTCCGCGACCCGCGGAGGCCGACGGCGTCGACTACCACTTCCGCTCGCGCCGAGACATCGAGGCGTTGCGCCACGAGGGCGAGCGCTACGTCGTGATGGACGTGCGCGGCGACCTTCAGGCGCTCGACCTGAGCGAACTCACGACGCTCCTCGGCACCGGCGACGCGTTGTTCGAGGGCAACCCGTTCGTCGGCCGGACGTTGCTCGCGCACGAGCGTCTCGAGGGCGTTCCGCGCCTCAGCATGTTTCTCGCCCCGCTGAGCCGGGCGGAGATCCGGTATCTCGCGAGCGAGGCGACCGTCTCGCTCCCCGACTTCGTGGCCGACGTCATGCGGCGCAAGCTCCTGCGTCGTACGACGCGGCAGAAAGGGCAGCTCTCGCTGCCGGATCTCGAGAACATCGAGCGGCGCTGCGGCAGTGCCTACGGCGAGCTGCGCCTCGCCCATCTCTTCGACCATGTCATCCCGAACCACGACGGCGAGGACAGCGAGCACTGGGACGCCTTCCATTTCCCGCTGGGCGATGCGCGCCGGGCGCTCGCGGCAGTGGTGGCGCTGCTCGACGGTCGCACGCCGGAGGACGTCGAGCGGTGGGAGGCGGATCTGCTCCCGGACTAGCAGCCTGGCTCGAGACACTGGTGCGCGTCAGCCGCCGAGACGCGGGAAGCGCGGTGGCCGCTTCTCGAGAAACGACACGACGCCCTCCCGGAAGTCCGGCCGGCCGAAGCTCTCCAGCATGAGGCGCACGGCCTCCTGCTCGGCGGTGTCGAGCGCCGCCGTCCAGTGCTGCCACACCTGCCGCTTCATGATCGCCATCGACGCGGGCGAGCAGTTCGCGGCCAGGTCCAGGACGTAGCCGCGGACGACCGGCAGCAGCTCGTCGTGGGGCACCACGCGGTTCACGAGCCCGATGCGCGCCGCCTCGTCGGCATCGATGCGACGCGCCGAGAAGAGCAGATCGAGCGCATGCGCCGTGCCGACGAGACGGGGCAGCAGCCAGCTGACGCCCCATTCGGCGACGAGCCCACGGCGTGAGAACGACGTGGTGAAGCTGGCGCGGTCGGAGGCGAAGCGCAGATCGCAGGCGAGCACGATGGGCACGGCCATGCCCGCCACGGGTCCGTTGATGGCCGCGAGGACCGGCTTCCGCACCGAGGCGATGTAGGTGTAGCTGCCACGGAACGACGCCATGCCCGGGTCGCCGGGATCCGCCGTCAACTCGGCCGCCGGCTCCGCCTGCCGGCCTCCTTCGCTGATGCTCTTCAGATCGTTCAGGTCGGCCCCGGCGCAGAAGCCGCGCCCGGCGCCGGTGAGCACGATGCCGACGACGCGGGCGTCGGCTTCCGCCGCGGCGAGCGCGTGCTTCACCTCGGCGCCCATGCGTGTTGTCCACGCATTCAGCGCGTGGGGACGGTCGAGCGTGATGGTGGCGACCGGCTCGTCGATCTCGTACGCGATCTCCTGGTACATCCACGGCTCCTTCCGCCGGAGGTTGCATGACACACGGGCTGCCCATATGAGGGGGGCTCACCCTCCGCTGCCGACCCATTAGCGCATGCACCTGGAAACCCTCAAGGTGTTCTGTGACGTGGTGGAGACCCGGAGCTTCTCCGCTGCCGCCTCGCAGAACTTCGTCACGCAATCCGCCGTGAGCCAGCAGGTCCGCATGCTGGAAGACCGCTGGGGACGCCGGCTCCTCGAGCGGACACGCGGCAACGTCCAGCTCACGCCGGCGGGCGAGATCCTCTACCAGGCCAGCAAGGACATCGTACAGCGCTTCCACGAGATGGAAGCACAGCTCCAGGCGGCGTCCAAGGTGGTGAGCGGAGCGGTCCGGGTCGCCACGGTACATTCGATCGGCCTCTACGAGCTGTCCGCCCCGCTCAAGCGCTACCTGAAAGCCTTCCCCCAGGTGCAGCTTCACCTCGAGTACAGCCGCTCCAGCAAGATCTACGACGACGCCGTACGTGGTCACATCGATCTCGGCGTCGTGGCGTTCCCGGGCCGTCGCCCCGGGATCACCGTCATCCCGTTTCGGCAGGACCGCCTGGTCCTGGTGGTGCCACCGGGACACGCGCTCGCCCGCCACCGGTCGGTGGCCGTCCGCAAGCTCTCCGCTGAGCCGCTGGTCGGTTACGAGCGCGACATCCCCACTCGCAAGGAGACCGACCGCTTTCTCCGCCGCCACGGCGCGGAGGTGCGCTACGTGATGGAGCTGGACAACGTGGAGACCATCAAGCGGGTCGTGGAGATCGGTCACGGCGTCGCCATCCTGCCGGAGGCCTCGGTGCGGCCGGAGGTGAAGCAGAAGTCGCTCGCCGTGGTCCAGCTGGCGGACGAGACACTACTCCGCCCGCTCGGCATCATCCACCGCCAGGGCAAGCACTTCTCGCCGGCGGCCGAGAAGTTCATCGAGTATCTCCGGACGGCATGACCATCCCTCGTGCGGCAGCGTGTCTTCTGGTGCTGGTGGCCGCCGCAGGTTGCGGCGGCGGGCGAGCGCGCGTCTTGCGCGGGGAGGAGGCGGCGCCGGCCGCCTGCATGCGTCTCCAGGGCGAGCGACAGGTGCGCGGGGAGACGCTCTGCGAGGACGTGTTTTCCTGCTTCCGGCCGCCGGGCAGTGTCGTCGATCGGATCGGCCTACGACGCCTGGCGCCGTGCGCCGGCGGCAGCGGTCCTGTCGTTCTCTATCTTCCCGGCATGCACATGAACGGCGAGATCACCACCAACAGCGCCAACCAGGACCTGCGGCTCTATCTCGCGCAGGCGGGCATTCGCACCTGGAGCCTCGACTACCGCACGCACGCGGTCCGGCCCGAGGCGTCGCCGGAGGAGTTGCAGGCGCTCGCCGGGTGGTCGCACGAGCGCTTCCTGGACGACGCCGAGTGGGCCACCACCTTCGTCCGCAGCACCGACCCCGGCCCACTCTATCTCGCGGGATTCAGCTTCGGCGCGAGCCTGGCCTACGGGATCGCGTCTCGCGGCGACCAGCCGGTGCTGGGGCTCGTGATCCTCGACGGCGTCCCGGGCGTGGGGGGCGTCGCCAGCGAGGCGAGCGGTGGTGCCGCGATCGATGTCGGCGGCAGCCGACTGCCATACGCGGACCGGGAGCGGCTCCTCCAGGCGGTGATCCGGAGCCCCAACAGCCCGTCGCCCGTGGGCGGCTACGCCACGGCCGGGACGGCACTCGCCGACATCGTGTACTCCGCGCCGTCGTTCGGGGGGCAGGGCGGTCTGAGCGCGGCCCGCGACGGCGTGACCGACGTGCGGGTGCTCGCCCTTCTGCTCGACAGCTACGACCGCTGGTGGCCGCGCGCGGCGCTCGAGGGCTCGGCCCCGCACGGCCCGCGCCGCAAGGTCCGCGTGCTCGCGATCGCGTCCACCAACATGGGCCCCAAATGGGTCGAGCGCGTGAAGGACGGCGCCGAGGATTTCGGCGGCGACCGCACCGAGTTCCGCGAGCTGCCGCTGCACGGCCATCTCGATGTCCTCGTCGGCCGGCTGGCTCCGGCGGAGGTCTACGAGCCGACCCGCCGCTTCGTGATGGGCGGGCAGGGCGGCGGTTGATTGACTCCCGCACCGGCGACATAACTCCCGCCCATGCGCAAGCGGCGCGTCGCGGTCGTCGGAGCCACCGGCATTGCCGGCCAGCAGGCCCTGGTCGCTCTCACGGATCACCCGTGGTTCGAGGTCACCACGGTTGCCGCGTCGGCACGCACCGCGGGGCGGCCGTACCGCGAGGCCATCCGGGACAAGAGCGGCGCCCGCCTGTGGTGGTGCCGCGAGGAGCCGCCCGACGCCGTGCTGGACCTCGTCGTCGAAGACGCGGGCAGCCTGGATCCGGGCTCTGTGGATGTGGTGTTCTCGCTCATCGAGTCGGACGCCGCGCGCGAGCTGGAGCCGCGATTCGCCCGCGCCGTGCCCACGTTGAGCAGCGCCTCGGCATTTCGCTACGAGCCCGACGTGCCCATCCTCGTGCCGGGCGTGAACATGGTGTCGCACCTTCCCCTCATCGAGCACCAGCGCCGCCAGCGCGGCTGGAAGGGCTTCGTACTCCCCCAGTCGAACTGCACCGTGGTCGGACTGGTCGTGTCCCTCAAGCCGCTGGTGGACGCATTCGGCGTCCGTCGCGTGCTCCTCACGACGATGCAGGGCATCTCGGGCGCCGGCCGCGCCGGCGGTGTGCTCGGGCTCGACATGCTCGACAACCTGATCCCCTACATCCCCAAGGAGGAGGAGAAGGTCGCCGCCGAGGCGGGCAAGATCCTCGGCCGACTCGTGGAGGGAGGCGTCGAGCCATACCCCACACCGGTGGGCGCCACCTGCACCCGTGCCGCCGTGCTCGACGGCCATACCGCCGCGGTCGCGGTCGAGACCGGGAAGCCGTGCGACCCCGCCGCGGCTGCCGAGGTCATGCGGGCCTTCGCAGGCGACTACGGCGGCCTCGAGCTCCCGAGCGCCCCGCGCCGTCCCATCGTCGTGCACGACGATCCGTTCCGCCCGCAGCCGCGGCTCGACCGCGACGCCGAGGGTGGCATGGCCACCAGCGTCGGGCGGCTGCGTCCCGAGCCGGCCCTGCCGAACGGGCTCAAGTACGTCGCGCTGTCGCACAACACCCAACTCGGTGCTGCGAAGGGGCTGGTGCTGGTCGGCGAGTACCTGGCGCACGCGGGCTTGCTGTAAGGATCCCTCAGGGC